>JBBRVS010000040.1:0-32996 GCA_038246645.1 Pyrinomonadales bacterium | reverse complement strand
TTAAAATCATTTGGAAAATAAGCCGCAGAAAATCGGCGGAAAACACGGATAAATTAAAGAAAAATCAGCGAAATCAGCGAAAATCGGCGGCTAATTTTCTTGTTTTCAAATTTTTAAGTTAATCTGACAAAGTAGAATTAGGCGTGAAAACCGATTGCTTAACTGACGGGAGCGTTTTCTTTAGTAAGAAAACCAAATGCTTCGGTGTGAAAAGCTATTTCTTAAACATCAAAGAGTGTTGCTTCACGGCAAATGTCAGTTAAAAACAAGCAATGAATCAGGGTAAAAACGCCGAGATTGCCGATTAAAACCCGGTTAATTATCTTACGCAAAAGGATTTAACTTATAAATTTATGTTTGTAAATTCTGTATTGGCTTGGAAACAATTACTTTCTTGTCCATCAAAATTTATATTGCAGAATTCAAGTAGTGTTTTTCAACATCTTTCTCTCTACTACGTAAGACAATTTTTGTAATGAAGGAAGATTAGCACTTATCAAATTTTATTGCAAGAAAATTTTTCGGTGGTAGTTTTTTAATATTATGTTGCAGTTTTTATATTAGTTCTGTTTTACGGCGCTTGCCGAGTTTAGAGATAAATTGTAACGGCTGCGGTTGCCTCTGTCGTCATTGATTTCTACGATGATTTGCGAAGAACCGGATGAAATTTGCAATTGAAATGAGCCGTCGCCGGTGGCAAAGGTTTCGCGTCCCGAAATTCTGACGGTTGCGCCCGGTTTCGTTTTTCCGCCAACGAGGTAAACTCTTCCGCCGAGGTTCTCGACCTTCCAATCCGATGCCGTGATTTCGCTGCCCGAAGCGCGCCGGACGACCGTAAATTTGCCGGGTTCGCTCCAATCGCTGACTTGTCCGGCGTTCGTATTCGAACGCACGCGCCAGTAATAAGTTCCGGGCGCGATACCACCGAGCGTAAAGTTTACCGCATTTAACGAATCGCGCACCAAAATCATCGAGTCAGGCATAAAAAACGGCGATTTGGCAATTTGTAAATTAAAGCTCGAAGGCGCGATTCCTCCGGCTTTTTCCCAGCGAAAGCTGACATCCGCGCTTCCGTTTGCCGAACTCATAATTTGTTCGTTTGACGGCGGCGAACCGAGATTCGGCGGATTGACGAGATTTTCCCGCGTGGCGATTTTTCCGCCGCTGACCGCCGCAAATTCGTTTTCCTTGATGATGGTTTTTTTGTCGCCGATCTTTGTTTCGACACTTCCGCGGCTGATGCGGATTTCGCCGCCGTTCGTTTTTTCGTTGATATTAAAACTCGCGTCTGTTTCGGGATTTACGTAGTTTTCCGATTCTCTGACTTCGACGACGTTTTGCGTCCCGCTTGGCTGATCCTGAGTTCTGACATTAACCTGCCCCTGATCGAGCGCGACACGCACGTTTGTTCCGCCGAAAATCGAAGTGCTGTTACGAATAACGACCGTACTGTTCGGGCGAATCGAAAGCACCGAACCGTCAATCATCTGAATTCGGGCGCGTCCGTCGGCTTGCGTCTGCACCGTGTCGCCCGCCGAAACAAAAATCTCTTTTGTCACCAGAATAGTTTCGCGGGTCGAAGCGCGAATCACGCGCACCTCGCCTTCAAAAAAAACGAGCCGCGCCGCATCTTTCGGACCTTCGTCAGGCTGCGGATTCGTGAATGCGCCTTCGTTTTTCCAGAGCCACCAACCGCCGCCGACAATTGCCGCAATAAACACAATTATGCCGATAGTGCCGTAAACGGTACTTTTCTTGATGTTCCACCAATCAACATAAAATTTGCGGTACTTGTTTTCCATTAATCAACAAAAGATTCTGCGAAAATGCTTATAAACTTATTTTCCTCCGATGTCTTCCTCGATATGTTCGATCAATTTTTCCTCGTCGGTTTTCGCTTTAGCGGGAAAAATCAGCGACAAAACAATAGATAAAAAGATTGCCGTGACGACAAATCCGAGCGAGATATTAATAAATTCCTGCTTATATTCGCCGGCGATAAAATCTTTGACAAAAATTGCAAATCCCGTCTGGCTGTCTTCGCCGAGGATCAAAATCATTCCTGCGGCAAACAGCGGCATCAGCATTTTAATACCGATAAACGTCAAAACGGTTGCCAGACCGTATTTCAGATAATGAAATTTATCCGCCAGATCAGCCAGCAAAAAGAAAAACGTACGCAATCCGAGAATCGCAAAAATATTCGATGTATAGACGATAAAACGGTCGGTCGTAATTCCGAAAATCGCCGGAATCGAATCAACCGCAAAGACGACATCGGAAATCTCGACAACAATTAAAACCAAAAGTAGCATCGTGCCGGCGCGTTTGCCGTTTTCGATGATGATAAATTTTTCTCCGGCATATTTCTTCGTGATGCGAACGTAGCGCGTGACGAGCTTGACCATCTTGCTTTCTTCGGGATTAAAGCCTTCTTCATCGTTGGAAAACATCTTGATTCCCGTATAGACCAGAAACGCGCCGAAAACATAGAGTATCGAATGAAAGCGGTCAACCAGTTCCGCACCGGCGAAAATCATCGCCATTCGCATCAGGATCGCGCCCATAATTCCCCAGAAAAGAACGCGGTGCTGATATATTTTCGGAACTTTAAAATAGCTGAAAATCAATAAAAAGACGAACAAATTATCAACCGAAAGCGACAGTTCGATCAGATAGCCGGTAAAAAATTCCTTTGCCTTAAACAAACCCGCAGCGGGTCCGTAAAGATCGCTGACAATCCAGTAAATAAAGACGTTAAAGCCGAGCGCCAGCGAAATCCAGACGATACTCCACGAAACCGTTTCCTTGCGCGTCGGAACGTGCGCGTGCCGGTTGACGATAAAAATGTCAACGAATAATGCAATCAAAACGATTGCAAAGAAAAATCCCCAAACCCATAACGGAAATACGATACCATTCATAAATAAAAAAAGTTAAGTAATTAAAGATCAAAAATCTATTACGCAGGTAAACAAAAGTTTTAAGATTATGAAAATTTTAAAAACTCCTTGTAAACCACAGAAGCACGACAACTTAGGAGATTTCTGACATTTTCCGTTATCCATTTTTAATTTTGCATTAGTGCTTATTTTGTAAAAAGCTCCTGAAAATCGTCCTCGCTCGTCGGCGCGATTTCGGTTAATTTCATATTTTCACGGACGTGTTCGGCGCGGCTCATTCCGACGAGAGCCGTCGTCACGTTCGGAGTCGAGCGGACAAACTGCAAGCTCGTCTGCGCGTCCGTTTCAAGATTACCGAAAATCTTGCGAATATTTTCCGGCAGATTCGCCGACAATTTCCCCTGCATCAGCGAACCGCTGACCATCACCGAAACGCCCAAGTTTTTCGCCGCTTCGATCGCCGAATGAACTTTTCCTTCAAACGCCTGATTGCTCAGCAAATAAGCCTGCGGCATCGCCAGATTAAACGGCAATTGGATAAACTTAAAACCGTGATTTGCGCCGCCGATACTTCTTGCGATACCAACCATTCTCTCCAGCGAATGATAACCCGCATCCTGCGGCGAAGCGCGAAAACCGTTCCACGTCGCCGCGCCGTAAAACTGCAATTTCCCGGCGGCACGATTTTTTTCCAGAAGTTCGAATGCCTTCGCCAGACGCGCTTCAAAAGTATATCTGTCAATTTCGGATAATTGCGATTCGGGATTATGAATGTAATAAACGTCAACCGCCGCCAGTTTCATATTTTGCAAAGACTGATCGAGTTGATTCTGCAAATATGCGGGCGACATACAATGACTTCCGGCAACCAAATCATCAAAACCCGCGATGCCTTTTTTAACAAAATTTTCCTCGAAATAACCGCGCACATCATTCGGCGGTTCCGCCTCAAACGGCAGATAACCGCCTTTCGTGCAAATAACGATTTCTTCGCGGGAAAAACCTTTTTCGCTCAAGTTTTGCAAGGCTGTGCCGATATTTCGCTCGCTGCGCTGAAAACGATAATTTGCCGCCGTATCAATGACATTTCCGCCGGATTCGACAAATTTTTCAACCGCGCCCGTATAATTTTCGTCCGTTGGCGCGTCCCAGTTTCCGAGATATGTTCCGATTCCGAGTGAAGAAACCGTCAAGCCCTGCGCCTTGCGAAAATGATTTTCGGCAGCGTTCGGAAAACGTGCGGCGTATTTTAGAGTTCCTTCGGTGGTTGCAAATTTTGAATCCATATATTTTCTGTCATTTTTCCAAACTTAGTCTAACAAATTTCATCATACTTGGCATTTAACACGCGAAAAGGTTAAACTTCAGTTAAATAAATTTATACAAGACGAGGCAAAAATGGAAACGGAAAAACAAATACAATCACAAAAACCGCCAATCTTTTCGCTCGAAAAATTGCCGGAAGAAATCTCTAAAAAAAATAGTAAAGCCATTGAATTATCGGACTCTTGGATAAACGAAGATAATGAACAAGAGCAAAAAGAAACCTGGGAATACTTGTAATTCCTCAATAAAAAGTTACAGATGTTTTTTCAATAAAACGCCTTGATTGAAAATAAAAGACTTACGGGTTTTAAATGAACAAAGAAGTAGTTCCATAACTTATAGTTGAGGCATTACAAACATCTGAATTTGTTCGTAAAGGCAATGGAATGGGAAAAAATCTAAATCAAATTTTCGACGATCTTCACAATTCTGCCCAAACCTTCCGCGTCAACCCCGGAAAAGTCATCGAGCCGGTCGCTGTCAACATCCAAAACCATCACAACTTCGCCGTTTTTATCGAAAACGGGCAAAACGATTTCGGATTTCGAAGCCGAACTGCACGCGATATGTCCGGGAAATTCTTCGACATCTCGCACGATTACAGTCTTGCGCGTCGTGTAGCAATGCCCGCAAACGCCTTTGTCGAAATCAATCCGTGTGCAGGCAATCGTGCCTTGAAACACGTTTAAAACGAGCCGGTTTTCCTTTTTTACATAAAACCCGACCCAGAAAAATCCGAACGCTTCTTTGAGAGCCGCCGTGATATTCGCCAGATTTGCCGTTAAATCGGTTTCGCCCGCCACCAGCGATTTGATCTGCGGCGCAAGTTCGTCGTAAATCTTTTGTCGGTCGGATGTTTTAGTAATAGATAAACTTTCAGCCATAAGCACAGAGTTTATCACGTTTGATTTAAAATCAGAGAATCAAAACTCGATCCAATCGGTCGGAGTTTTGTGATATGAAATCGTAATATGCGTTTCCGCCTTAAAGAGCGGATCCCGCATTTCGAGTGCCGATTGCGCCATCAAGCGGGCGAGATGCGGCTCGTTGGCGCGTTGTGAAAGATGCGCGAGAACAATTTCTCGTGCCGAACCGTCAAAATCATTGGTCAGCCAATCGGACAAATCTTCGTTGGAAAGATGCCCGGTGCGCGAGGCGATTCTCTGCTTCAAATCCCAACTGTAGATCGGGCAGGTCATCAGCATATCGCGGCTGTGATTCGATTCGACGACGATGCCGTCGCAATTCTTTAATTTTTCTTTGACGAGCGTCGTAAAACACCCGAAATCCATTAGAGTTGCGACTCTTACGCCGCGATTTTTGGCAACGAAACCGAAATTATCCGCCGCATCGTGCGGCACGGAAAAAGGCTCGAAATCAATATCGCCGATGCGAAAATCCCTGCTCGATTCGATCTCGACCGTTCTATTTTTGACGACATCGGCGCGTTTTTGCGCTTCGTTGTTTTTAGCTTTGGTATCACGCAGGTAAGCATCGTGAGTTTTGCCGGAAATAAAAACGGGACATTTTACGCTGCGCAGCAAAACGCGCAAACCGCCCGCGTGATCGCCGTGTTCGTGCGTCAGCAAAACGCCGTCCAAATCTTCAAAATCAACGCCGACCGCCGAAAGACGCAACAGAATCTGCTTTGCGCTCAAGCCGGCATCAATCAAAACTTTTGTTTTTTCGGTCGCAATCAAGACGCAATTTCCCGTCGAACCGCTGCCGAGAACCGTAAATTTCATCTAAAATTGATTATTGAGTTTTTAATTATAGTTTTTTGACAAGAAAATATTTCCTTTAGGTTTCTTTATAACATTTTCAAACCTAAAGTCATATTCTCAATCTAAAAATAAGTTATATGAGCGAATTTTTCCTCGCTGACATATTTTTTCACGTTTGACAATAACCTTATCCTAAACAATTTATGAAATTACAAAACTCTTACAATTGTTCTCTCTAAAACCTGTTAGGATTAAATCAGCGCAGGATTTGCGCCGGGAAATAAACAATTTTTAGAGGGGATTTACTATTTACTAATGGAAAACGCATTAAAATTTAAACACGCAAAATCGGCAAAACTTCAATGGACGACAATTACGGCGATGATTGTCTTTCACACTTTGGCAGTTTGGGCATTATTTGAATTCAGTTGGTCGAATCTGCTTGCCGGATTTATCACCTGGTGGATTGCCGCCAGTTGGGGAGTCGGGTTGGGATTTCACCGTCTTTTAACGCACGGCGGTTTTAAAGCTCCGAAATGGCTCGAATATTTTATGACACTTTGCGGAACTCTTGCCCTTCAAGCCGGTGCAATCACCTGGGTGGCGACACACCGCATTCACCATAAATTTACCGAAACCGAAAACGACCCGCACAGCCCCAGAGGCGGCACGATCTGGTCGCATATCGGCTGGATTTTGCAGGGCGACGCGCAGATTAAAGATGAAGCGACATTGAAGCGTTACGCGCCGGATCTGATGAAGGACAAAGTTCACGTCTTTATGAACAACTATTACTGGGTAACGCCGATCATCGCCGCCGTAATTTTATTCGCCATCGGCGGTTTTCCGATGGTTTTATGGGGAATTTTCCTCAGAACAACTCTCGCGTGGCACTTTACCTGGTTAGTTAATTCGGCAACGCATCTCTGGGGAACGCGCCGTTTTGAAACAAATGACGATTCGCGCAACAACGGTTTGGTTGCCGCCGTGACCTTCGGCGAAGGCTGGCACAATAATCATCACGCGCATCCGCGTTCGGCAAAACACGGTCTGGCGTGGTATGAATTCGACATAAATTGGGTGCAGCTCGTCGCAATACAAAAACTCGGTCTGGTCAAAAAGGTTTATGCGTATAAACTCAAGGAAGAGGTCGAAAAAGTTGACGGCATTCAGGTCGAACCTTTGAGCGAACCGGCGTAAGACAAAGGGCAAAGGGCAAAGGGTAAAAGGTAAAAGGTAAAACTCGTATTTTCGTTTTACCTTTTACCTTTTACCTTTTACCTTTAGAATTAAAGAATGCGAGTTGCGGGGCGGCGAAAAGCGGCGGTGGTCGTGCTTATATTGGGAATTACGTTAATTGCTCTGGCAGTTGCGCTCAATGTCGGCTGGGTTTTGCTCAATCTGCGCGAAGTCGCTCTGCTTGTTTTCGGCGTAATTTTTTTCGCGCTTATTATTACGGGTCTGGTTTTGAATATGATTTTTCTGATCCGCGAAATCCGCCGCAATGAACAGCAGGACGCTTTCCTGAATGCCGTCACACACGAGCTGAAAACGCCGATTGCGTCAATCAGACTTTATCTGGAAACTTTGAAAACACGCAACGTAACGGAAGAAAAACGCCGCGAGTTTTATGAAGTAATGCTGTCGGACAGCAATCGTCTATTGACAACCGTCGAACAGGTTTTGCAGGCAAGCCGGACGAAAGATCGCAATCGTTTATTAAATATTTCGGAAATCCGGCTCGGCTCGCTTATCAAAGAAGGCATCGGAATTATTAAGTCGCGCTACAATTTGGATGAAGAAATCAAGTTTATCGAACCCGCAAAAACTATTACGATTTCCGGCGACAGCGCGGAACTTCAAACCGTTTTGACAAATCTTTTGGATAACGCTGTTAAATATTCAAAAGACGAAGTAAAAATCTTGATAAAGCTAACCGAACTCAATAAAAAATACACGGAAATTTTAATCAAAGATTCGGGAGTCGGCATCGCGCCGGGTCAAATCAAGAGAGTTTTCAAACGCTTTTACCGCGTGCCGAATCAATCTACGCAAGATACGAAAGGCACGGGTTTAGGACTTTATATTGCGCGTTCGATCATCAAAAAACACGGCGGGAAAATCTTCGTCGAAAGCAAAGGCGAAGACAAAGGAACGACATTTATCGTGCGTTTGCCGAAAGCGGAAAAATAAAGCGGTAAATAGTTGAATGGTGATTGATTTTTCGAATCAATCAAGCTTGAATTTATGAGAATTTTAATTGTTGAAGACGAAAAACATCTGGCGGACGGTTTGCAGTTTAATCTCGAAGCCGACGGTTTTGAGGTTGAAACCGCGGCGGACGGCGCACAGGCTCTGGAGATTTTGTCGGATGAAGAAAACTCTTTCGATGCGATTGTTTTGGATGTGATGATGCCGAAGGTTGACGGTTTCACGGTTGCCAAAAACCTGCGCGAAAAGGAAGATTTTACGCCGATCCTGATGCTCACCGCGCTCGGAAAACCCGAAGATGTCCTGAGCGGTTTCGAAGCCGGAGCGGACGATTATCTGCCGAAACCCTTTGAACTGAACATCTTTCTGGCGCGTCTGAACGGACTGCTGCGCCGCCGCGAATGGTTTAAAAAGGAACTGAAAACGGCGAAAACGGCGGAAATCATCGAAATAAATAATCGCCTGATTGATTTTGAAAATCTCGAACTGAGAAGCGAAATTGAAACGATTCACCTGACATTGATGGAAGCCAAACTCCTTCGTTATCTGATTGAAAATGAAGGACAAGCCGTTTCGCGCAAGACGATTCTGGAAGAAGTCTGGGATCTGCACGAAGACACCGACACCCGTGCAATTGATAATTTTATCGTCCGTCTGCGGAAATATCTCGAAGAAGATGCGACCAAACCGCAGGTTTTGCAAACTGTTCGCGGCATCGGTTATAAATTTGTTCGAGAATAAATGTTAGTTTTAAACAACGGATTTTCGCAGATTTAACACGATTTTTTTTAAAATTATGTTTATCAAAATAATAAGCCGGTAAGCAAAAGTTTTAGGATATTATGAAAATTCTAAAAACTCTTTTAACTGACAGATTTACACTAATTTAGGAGTTTTCTGACATTTTTCATTTTGCATTGGTGCTTAATTTTTCCCGGCGTAAAACCTTCACGTTTTCGCGCCAGTTTTCCGCTAAATCGAAACGGTAAATTTCTATTTCGGCGGAAATTGTTTTCGACAAAAATTTAAAGTCCCTGTGAAAACTCAAAGTCGGCGCGACCAGATAAATGATCGCCGGTTTATCGGAAATTTCCAGCGTCCCGAAGATTTTCGCCTTTTGCAAAATTCCCTTTCGGCGCTGCAGTTCGATCTTTCGCCAGTAATCTGCGGCTTGAAAGATCATCTCGCGGTCGGACGCAACTTTGAGTTCGATAATCACGAGCCGCCCGTCGCGGCGCAGAGCGAGCAGATCAATTTTGTCGCCTGAAGCGCGAAATTGATTATAAACGGGCGATAAAATCAGGTTTGCGTCCAGCAGTTTTATATTGCGCCTTAAAGCGGCTTCGAGCCACGCTTCGGGCGCCAGGCGAAAAAGCGCGTGGCGTTTATAAACGGAGTCGAAACGCCTGTAAATCTCCAGATTTTCCAGCAAATTTTCAAACTCTTCAAAAGTTTTATCCGCCAGAATCCGCTTGTCGCGTTCGATGCCGAACCAGCATTTTTCCGCGTCGAACATTTTTCTGACACGCGCAAAAGGCAAACCGGAAAATCGCAGAGTTTCGCCGTTTTTTGTAAAAATACAATCAATTTTCCCGGGCGCAAATTTAATGATTTCCCGCGCCGTCCGGCTCGAGTTCGGATTTTCCGCTAAGTTTAGTTTCACGCCTTTTTCGCGCCATAAATCAATAATTTCGAGAGATTTTTTCTCTGTGATTTTTTCAACTTCATTTTCGCTCGAAACTTCAAAAACCTTGATCTTCCGTTTCCAAATTTCGCTCAAAAGCGCGTGCAGTTTTTGCAATTTTCGCGCAACTTTTTTCTCGGCAAGAAGCCGGATTTCATTGATCGGATTTTTCCGGCGATTTTCTAATTTGACGAGCCAAAGAATGGCATTTGAAATATAAATTTCGGGTGTGATCGTGCCGGAAACATCGGCTAAAACGGCGATTTGGATTTTGGATTGTTCAAAAATTATCCGGGCAAAACGTCCGTTTTCCTTATTTAATGAAACGCGCACGAGTTTTGAATTTTGATTTTCGCAAATGATGAGCGCGGCGAGTTTATTCGCTTTTTCAAGCCGCGCCATTTCTGTTTCCGCACTTAATTCTTCGGCGGAAATTCTCGGAATAATTCTGATCTGTTCGCGCTCTTTTTCAAAGTTTCGCGTCAGATTCAAGATAAATTCTCTTTTGTCTTGTTTAAGGTTTGAAATTCGCCACGTTTGAAAACCTTTATCATCAAGAAAAGAAAGCAAAATTCTGCCGCGTTCGGCGAAAATTTCGATTTCATCTTTTTTGAAAGCAAATGATTTGCCCGCCGAATTTATTAAAAGATATTCCTGATTAAGCGCGAGAAATTCTGAAAGTTCGTGCAAGGAAGTTTGAAGATTCATCGCTTTTTCCCCGTTTTTTTAGAGTATTAAATTGCAGAAATTTTAAATTTATAGAGATTTTCACAATAGACAGAGATGGCGTTTTATCTTTTCTTGATCCGTGTGTCTATCCTGAAAATCCCTGTAAATTTTTCTTCGCATTTTTGAGCATAAATTCGACCATTTCTTCCGACCAGAGGTCGTAGCCGACGACCGACGGGTGAATGCCGTCGCTGAAAAAATCGTCGGTTACTTTTTTTACGTCATCAAAATAAATGACATTTTCCATTGGCGAAATCAAGTCCTTAGCGTTGAAATGATGAAGTTTGGCAAGGCGCGATAAGACGTAGCGAAGCGGATTCGGCATCGCTATAAAATCTCTGACCATCGGCACATTTGCCACAAAAATCAAAGCATCTCCGTATTTTTCGCGCAAAGTTTCGAGCAGTTCGCTCAGATCACGCCGCCATTTTTTCGGACTCGACAGCCCGAAAACATCATTTGCGCCGAGTGCGATGACGATGACATCAAATTTTTCTTCCGGCAGATTCGGAACAAGTTCGCGTAAAGTCCGGCGGACGGTAATTCCACTTTCGCCGACAGCCGTCCAGCGCACTCCTTTTTCGAGTTTTTCGCTCAGATGTTTGGCAAATTGTCCGGTCAGAGCTTCCGCGTGATTTTTCGCACCGATTCCCGCAACCGTAGATTCACCGATTGCCAGAAGATTTATAAACTCTTTATTTTCACCGATTTGCCCGCGCTTTTCGCCACCCGCGTCGGGCAATCTTCCGACTTTATACCGGACAAATTTCCCTTGCGCATAGAGAAACGGAACCAGCGGGCTGATCGCCAGACCGCCGAAAATATATTTTAACTGCCATTTTTTTATGCTCATCTCGATTCGCCGAAAAATTATATTTTGCTTTATCGCCCGTCCGACATCAATGTGCTAAGATTTTAATTTACAAGATGTTTCCGACAAACGCACTTAAATTTCTCCTTGTTTTATTTCTCGCCCCGGTGATTTTCTCGTCGTGCA
This sequence comes from Pyrinomonadales bacterium, assembly GCA_038246645.1. Lineage (GTDB taxonomy): Bacteria > Acidobacteriota > Blastocatellia > Pyrinomonadales > Pyrinomonadaceae > JAHCHG01. Next base: position 21,422 of record JBBRVS010000040.1, on the reverse strand, counting down.
GTTTCTGGCAAACTGCCGAAAACGGAAATACGAATTCAAACACATTTGTCGCCGACGAATTAGTGAGCGAAATTCCGTTTGAAAACAAAGAACCCGAAATTTTCCAAGCCGAAATCGTTTTAACTACTTATTTAAACGGCGAAAAAACGGAACGCATCATCAAAACAGCGCGTTCGCGGGAAAAAATTCGTTATGATTATCCGAATGGAACTTCGTTTTTACAATTAAATGAAACCGAAAAATTTCTGCTCGAAGCGGAAAAGAAAATTTACGCGCAAGGTTCATCAATTTCAAACAGTTCGGCGGAAACAGGCGAAACTTTAAAGGATTTTTTGACAACCGAATGGCTGAGCGAAAAACGCGATCTGAAATTTGAAAATCTCGGTTCGGAAAACGGCTTGGCAAAATATCGCGTCAGCGGTGAAAATAATAGTACGGAAATTTTAATTTATGTTGACGAAAATCTTAAATTCCCCGTCAAACAAGAGTTTTATTCAACTAGCGGCGAGCAAAAAATTCTTTTTACCGCGATGGAATTCAGAAATTTGAGACTCGAAATTGACGGGTCAATATTTGATTTGCCGAAGGATTTTAAGAAAATTTCAATTCAAGAGTTTCAAAAGAGCGTTAGAGAAAAAAGGTTTAAGTGAGTCTGTCGAGTCTGGTGAGTCTAGCGAGTCTATTAAAGAATTATTAAAGACTCGACAGACTCGACAGACTCGACAGACTCATAAAACATGGAAGAACTTAAAAAATTTGCCCGGTATTTCAAGCCTTATAAATGGCACATCATTCTCGGAATAGTTTTTATTCTGGTTTCGATGGCGTTTAGTCTGCTTGTGCCGTATTTGGTCGGGCAGGCGATTGATGATTTAAGTCAGGACATTACGCCGGGAAAAGTCATTTATTATCCGGTCGTGATTTTAAGCGTCAGTCTGTTCGCGGCTTTTTTTCTGTTTTGGCAACGGCGGCTTTTGATCAATGCTTCGCGCCATATCGAATATGATATGCGCCGCGATTTTTACGGTGCGCTGGTGAATCAACCGCTCGAATATTTTCAAAATAACCGCGTCGGCGATCTAATGGCACGGGCGACGAATGATCTCGCGGCGGTTCGGCAAATCGTCGGACCGATGATCTTATACAGCTTTCAGGCGATTTTTGCGTTGGCAATCGTTTTGCCGATTATGCTTAATATCAGCGTCAAACTCACGCTGTTTTTGCTGATTCCGCTGCCGTTCGTATCGCTCACGGTCAAGTATTTAGGCGAGCAAATTCACGTCCGTTTTGAAAAAATTCAGGAATTTTTCTCAAATATTACGGCACGCGTCCAGGAAAATCTGACCGGTGTGCGCGTCGTCCGCGCATATGCGCAGGAAGACGCGGAGATTGAAAAATTTCAGCAGCTTAACCGCGAATACGCGCAGAAAAATATCGCGCTCGTCAAATTTTCGGCGGCGATGCGTCCGCTTCTTTTCTTTTTTATCGGTTTGAGTTTTGTCATTATCGTCGCCGTCGGCGTTCCGATGGCGGCGCGTGATGAAATTACGGCGGGTGATTTTTCGGCGTTTATTCTTTATTTGCAACGAATGATCTGGTATTTGATCGCGCTCGGTTATGTTGTAAATTTATACCAACGCGGCACGGCGAGCCTTAAAAGATTCAACGCCATTTTGGAAACGATTCCGGCGATCAGAAACGAACCTGATGCAAAACAGCAGCCGAAAATAAAGGGCAAGATCGAATTTCGCAATTTGAATTTCAGTTATGACGAAACGCCCGTTTTGAAAAATATCAATCTGCAGATCGAAGAAGGGCAAACCGTTGCGCTCGTCGGCAAAACCGGAAGCGGAAAATCAACTTTGATCAGCTTGATTCCGCGCCTTCTGGACGCACCCGATGAAACGGTTTTAATTGATGATATTCCGGTGCGCCGCTTTCCACTCGAACAGCTCAGAAAAGCCATCGGCGTTGTGCCGCAGGAAACTTTTCTGTTCAGCAATTCGATTGCCGAAAATATCGCATTCGGAGTTCCAAGTTCCAAGTTCCAAGTTCCAAGTCAGAAAAACGGAGAATCTAAAAACTTGCAAATTGGGAACAAAAACTTGGAACTTGAAACTTGGAACTTGGAACTGTCAGTAGAAAAAGCGGCGGAAGTCGCCGGACTCGCCGGTGATATCAAGGATTTTCCGTTTAAATACGAACAACTCGTCGGCGAACGTGGAATTGCGCTTTCGGGCGGACAAAAACAGCGCACGGCGATTGCGCGAGCCGTGATGCGAAATCCGCGAATTTTAATTCTCGACGATTCGCTTTCGGCGGTTGATACTTTTACCGAAAAACAAATCCTGCGCGGTTTGCGCGATATTCGCCAAAATCGCACGACTTTGATAATTTCGCACCGCGTTTCAACCGTCCGCGATGCCGATCTGATCTGCGTTCTGCACGACGGCGAAATCATCGAACGCGGAACGCACGAGGAACTGATCGAGCTAAACGGAGAATACGCAGACCTTTATCAGCGTCAGCTGCTGGAAGAAGAAATCGAAGCGACCGATTAAGCGAGAATTTTTTACCGCGAAGGCGCAAAGTTTTTTGAAATAATTAAACTTTCTAAAAAGGCGCGACATAAAGAATGAATATTAAAAATGGAAGAATATTCGTCATTAGAGAATACTATTCGCTGTTAAGCAGGTGAGCAAAAGTTTTAAGATATTATGAAAATTCTAAAAATCCCTTTAAACATCAGATGTAAGAGAATTTAAGAGTTTTCTGACATTATCCATTTTTAATTATCCATTGGTGCTTAGCTATTCGTTATTCGCTGTTTTTCAGTAAATTTTCCATTTCAACAGCGAATAGCTAAAAGCGAATAACGAATAGTTTGGCTACTCGAATTTTTTTCTTATATCGAAGTGAGGTTAAATACCTGTTTTTGCAAACAGAGATTTAGTCATTTCTTATTCTCTGCGCCTTTGCGTCTTCGCGCCTTTGCGTTAAATTAAATCTAGTTTTGAGATATAAATTACCCGAAATTCCGCCGCCGAAATTAATTAAGACACTCGATTCCTACAATCTTTTGCCCGCGATTATTTTTGTGCCTTCGCGCCGCCGCTGTGATGAATCGGCGACGGAAGTCGCGCTCGACCGTTCTCAGCGAATTGATGCAAATAAACAAATAATTCGCCAACAGATTTTCGATGAATTTGTTGAAAAATTCCCCGAAATCAAAAAGCACAAACACCGCCGGATTCTGCTGCAATCGGGCATCGCATCGCATCACGCGGGACATATTCCGGCGTGGAAAATGCTGGTCGAAAAGATGATGTCCGCCGGTCTTCTCAACGCGATTTTTGCGACTTCGACCGTTGCCGCCGGCGTTGATTTTCCGGCGCGAACCGTTGTTATATTAAACGCTGAATCACGCGGAAACGATGGCTGGCGACCGATTCAGGCAAGCGAACTCCAGCAAATGACCGGACGCGCCGGACGGCGCGGCAAAGACAATGTCGGTTTTGTCGTGCTTGCGCCGGGCGCATTTCAAAATCCGCCGCGCATCGCCACGCTTTTGCAATCGCCGCCCGACGATTTGCAGAGTCAATTTCGCGCAACGTATTCGAGTCTTTTGAATCTGCTTGACGCTTTCGGGAGTTTTCCGCATCTGCGGGAAATCGTCGAAAAAAGTTTCGCCTTCCGCGAAACGGCGCGAAGAATCGGCAGATTAAAACGAAATTTGATCGAACGCGAAAAGAATTTGCTCAAAAAAATTCACGAAAGCGGTCTGAATTTGAGTTTGCCCGACATACGCGGTTTCGAGCGTCTGACCAATGCTAAAACTCGTCTGGAAGAAAAACTGCCGGCGTTGCGTTCGGAAGTTCGCGCGGAATGGCTGCGGGAAAACGTCAAAGCCGGAAAAGTGATTTCAAAGGGACGAAGCGGTAAGCGTTTCTTTCTCGTCATCAGCGTTTACGGCGAAAAAGTCGTTGCTTTGCGCGATGACGGAAAAGGCGCGACATTTTCGCTTTTTCACGTCAATCGCGTTTACGACAAAACTTATCCGGTCAGCGAAAAAGCCGTTGAGACTGCATTTTTCGATATTGTCGAAGGCAGAAATCCCGCGCTTAAAGAACCGAAACTCGTCCATAAGAAAGATAACTCCGATGAAGCAATTGAATTGATGAATTCCTTGATCGAAAAATTTCAGCCCGAAAATGCGGGCGAAACCGAAAAAATGCACACGGTCAGTTTTCTTTATGAAACGTGGCAGGACGCGGAATTTTTGCAGAAAACCGAACGCGACATCGAAACTTTGCGAAGCGAAATCTGGATGCCGTTCGAGCATCGGGCTAAAGTTCTTGATCATTTCGGTTATCTTGATTTTCGCACTCAAAAAGTTACGGAAAACGGAAAATGGCTCGCCGATGTTCGGGTTGACCGTCCGCTACTGGTCGGCGAAGCGTTGAAACAAGGACTTTTTGAAAATCTCGAAACAACTCAAATTGCAGGACTTATGGCGGCTCTCGCGGCTGATCCCGACCGCGAATACGGCGAACTCTATCTTTCCGACAAAATTCTGGAAGTTTTGACCGAATTTGAAAATACGGTTTTTAAAGTTTCAAATGCCGAATGGAAATTCGGTGTCGAACCCGCGCCGGAGATGAATTTTTCCGCCGCCGCCACCGCTGAAGCGTGGGCGGAAGGTGCGAGTTGGGATGATCTGGTCAGAAACACAAAAGCCGAAGAAGGCGATCTCGTCCGGCTTTTGTCGCGCACGGGCGAAGCCTTGATGCAGATCGCAAGTTTACGCGATTCTCATCCGGAAGCGGCAAACAAAGCGCGGCTGACTTCGGAAATCATTCTGCGCGAACCGATCCGGTAGAATAATCGAGAATTATTTAAATCGCTTAAGCAAGCGGTCTATGACCGCGAATTTTGCAAATGCCGAACGCGGTCATAGACCGCTTGCTTAACAGAGATGTTAATTGTCGGAACGCATCAAAGACCGACGGCTTAATGAAAAGAGAAATTGTAGTTGATTAGGTCATCAACATTCGATCAAGAATTATTTCCCGAAATCTGCTGCTTAACCGAACTGACAAATCACTTTGAAAAAAACAACTAAGCAGGTGAGCAAAAGTTTTAAGATATTATAAAACTTCAAAAAACTCCCGTAACTTTCAGATTTAAGATGATTTAGGAGTATTCCGGCATTATCCATTATCCATTTTTAATTATCCATTGGTGCTTATAAACTCTAAACTTTTTAACTTTCAACTATTTAGGAGAAATAATTTTTCCGTCATAGTTTATAGTTTATAATTTATAATTTATAGTTCAGAGTCTCGGTTAGCGAAGACTTTCCGTCATTTTTTACTTACCTAATTCTACTTTGTCAGATTAAAAATTAGCCGCAGATTTTCGCGGATGAACACTGATTTTTCTCGGATTTAAGCAATTTCATTCGATTTATCCGCGTCCATCCGCGAAAATCTGCGGCTAATTTTCGTTGAATTTAAGTTTCAAACTTAATCTGACAAAGTAGAATTAATCGATTACGGGAAATTTATTTACTAATTTTTTTCTGCGTTCATTTAGATTTAACAAATCAAAACTGACAATTGCCGATTTTTTTTGGTATGCTTTTAATTAAAGATTATAAAGTTTTGAAATTTTAACATCTTACTATTATGAAAGTTTTACTTGCAGACGAATACGGATTTTGTTTCGGCGTTGAACGCGCCGTGGAAATGGTCGAGGATTCTTTGGAAAAAGGCGAAACCGTTCGCACTCTTGGACCGCTTATTCACAACGATCAGGAAATGCAAAGGCTTGGAGAATACGGAGTGAGCGCGATCAGCGAACCCGTTCAAATCAAGCGCGGCGAAACCGCCGTTATTCGCGCCCACGGCGTAACCCCGCAAATTCAGCGCGAACTGGAGAAAACCGCCTCGAAAGTCGTTGATGCAACCTGCCCGTTTGTTACCAAAGTTCAAAGATTAGCTTCGCGTGCAGCGGCGCAAGATCGCCACGTCATTGTTGTCGGAAATCCGAATCACCCCGAAATGATCAGCGTTTTCGGCTATGCGCCGGAACATACTTTTGTCGTGAATGATGCCAGCGAAGTTGCCGCACTGCCGCGCCTGAAAAGTCCTCTGGTCGTTTCGCAAACAACGATAAAATTGCAAACACTGCTCGACACGGCGGAAGCCGTAAAAAGCAAAACCGATGACGAAGTTCAAATTGTCAACACGATTTGCTCGGCAACCCGCGACCGTCAGGATGCTGCCCGCGCACTCGCCGGAGAAGTTGAGGCATTCTATATTATTGGCGGAAAACATTCGTCAAACAGCCGCAAACTCGTCGCTGTTTGCAAAGAACAATGCGAAAAAAGTTTTCTGATCGAAACGGAAGATGAAATTAATGCGGAGGATTTAAACGGCGTTGAAAGAGTCGGCGTAACTGCCGGAGCCTCGACACCGAACTGGCTGATCGAAAAGGTTATTAAACGCCTCAAAGAAATCGGCGCGGAAAATGAACTGGCGTTGAAATAATGTCTAATTCATTCTCTGGCGTATCGAGGGCTTTTTAATGGACTTTCGTAAAATTGATTCCAGAAAGATATTCGGTGAGAATTTTCATTAAAACTTTCAAATTTTAAATCAATCCGCTAAATGAACCCGCCGCAGTAAATCCTGATAACGCGCGTCGTCGTGCAGAGAATCAAGCGCGGGGTCAATTTTCATCGAAATTAAATCGGCTTGACGTGCTTCGAATGATTTTTCGAGCCACGCCAACGCTTTTTCGCGGTCGCCGATTTCAGCGTAAAAACATCCGATAATATACGGCGAAGTTTCGCCTTTTTTCGTTGCGGCAAGTTTTTCGATTTCCATTCGCGCTTCGTCGGTTTTGCCCGCTTTTATCAAAAATTCAATTGAAGTTTCATTTTTGTCGGAGTCGGACAGTTTATCCCAAACCGCCTGCGCTTTTTCAATGTCGCCCGTTTGCAGATAAGCTCTTGTCTTCATCCACAATGCGGAAGCGTTAGTCGGATTTTGGTCGAGCTGAAAATCCGCCTGTTCCAATGTTTTTTCGGGCTTGCGCCAATATAGATAAAGTTCGGATAAATTTAATCGAACGCCCGGCGAAAGCGGGTCTATTTGCTCGGCATAAAGCAGTTCGTTTTCGGCTTCGGCGAATTTTCCCTGCACGGTCAGAATATTTGCCAGCCACATTCGCGCCCGCAGGTGATTGGAATTTTTCTCGACAGCTTGGCGCAGCAAATTTTCGCGCAGTTCCAAATCGTAATTTTTATTAGTTTTCGTTTCGCTCAAAACCAGCAATGCGCCAATCGAATTTTCGTCAATTTTTAAGGCTTCGTTAGCGTGATATTCGGCTTTTTCGATGACGGAACGCGGCGTAACCATCGAATTGGAATCCATTATAATGTAAGTTGTGGCGATGGCTTCGTGCGCTTCGGCGAAATTTGGGGCGATTTGCAAGGCTTGTTCAAAAAGTCCGATGGATTTAATCATCGCTTCCAAAGACGAATCCTTACGCTGAATACCCTGCAAATAAAGACGATAGGCTTCGGAATCAATGTTTTGGGCGACTTCGGTTTTTGAGCAGTTTCCCGCTTCGATTTTTGTCAGTAAATCGCAGGCGATTTGATTTTGCGTCGTAAAAATATTGCGGAGCGAACTGTTTGCCGCGTCGTTCGTCCATAAAATTTTGCCGTCAGCGGCATCAACAAGGTTCACTTCGAGTCGCATTTCATCGCCGAATTTTCGCAAGCTGCCTTCCAGAATCGCTTCGACTTGCAGTTTTTCGCCGATTTCGCGCGGTTCGATGTCTTTATTTTTGAATGCGAAACTCGAACTGCGCGAGATAACTTTCAGTTCGCTGTGCCGTGAAAATTCGTTGATTAAGCCTTCGCTCAAACCGTCGGACAAATAATCGTTCGCCGCGTCGCCGGTCAAATTGCGAAGCGGCAAAACCGCAATCGAATTGATTTTCGGAAATTTGCGGTCGGCGTTTTTCGCGCCGCGCGGCAAGTAAATGCTCACCGCAAAACTTGCCGATAAAAACAAAACCACACCTAAAATAGAAATCAAAACAATTCGCGATTGCCAAAAAGATTTTTCCGGTAATGCTAAATTACGCCGATTTGTCCGGTCGTCAACGACGATTAAAGGTTCGATTGCCGCTTTCAAACTTTGAACTTTGAACCTTGAACTTTGAACCTCTTCAACTTCGCCGATAAAACGAAAACCGCTTCCGCGTCGGGTTTCGACAAACCGCGAAGGTCTTTCTTTATCATTCAAAACTTGCCGAATCGTCTTTAAGGTTTTCCGCAAAACATCATCATAAACGTCGTGTCCGTCCCAAAATTTATCAAGCAGTTCGTCGCGGCTGACCACGCGTTCGCGGTTTTCAATCAAAAACAAAAGAATATCGAACGGACGCTTCGCCAGATGAAGCAGTTCATCACCGCGCGAAAGAATTTGCGTGTCGGGTTCGAGTCTGAAATCCGCAAACTTATAACAAATTTTTTCTCGATTTTCGCCTTTCATTAGTCAATGTCCGCTAAAATTCCCCTAAAATTCCTTTTACATTCCTTTTTCCAAAGCCGATTTACCTTAAATTTTTAGTCAACGAAATTTGAACACATTATAAAGGAAGTTTGCATTATGAGAAAGGAATTTTCAGCGATTTGCCTTCTGCTGACGAGTTTTTTGTTATTTTCCGCAATGGCGAAAGCCGCTGTTTTTACCGTTACGCGCAGCGACGACCGCAACAACGCGACTTGCGCGGTTGGCGACTGCTCTCTGCGCGAAGCCATCAAAGCCGCCAATATTAATGGCGCAAGCGACACGATAAATTTCGATGTTGGCGTAACTACAATTCAACTGGCAAGCGCGTTACCCGAAATTACTTCGGTTATTTCGATTCAAGGCGGAAACGGCGTAACCGTTTCCGGCGATAAAGACAACAGCACTTTTCGACCTTTTCAAGTTAGTATTATGGGCGTAGGCAATTTAACAATGGATAAAATCACCGTTGTGGACGGCAAAGAAACCGTTGGCGGCGGTCTTTGGAACCGAGCAACGGCGACATTGACGAACTGCGCGTTTATCGGCAACGAAGCGACTTCGGACGCGGGCGGTGTTTACAATACCGGCACGATGACGATTTCAAACAGCGTCATCAATTTCAATTCAGCCGTTTTCAAAGGCGGCGGAATCGCCAACGGCGGAACGCTGACGATTATCGAAAGCACCGTCGGCTTTAATAGTTCCGACCAGCCGACCAGCACGCTCGCTGAAAGTGACGGCGGCGGAATTCATAATGTCGGTTTCCTGACCATCATCAGAAGCACAGTTGCAGGAAATATCACGGCGGGCAACGGCGGCGGCATTTTCAACGCGGCGGTTTCGGCAATTAAAATCATCAACAGCACAATTTCGTTTAACTCGGCGTATCAAGGAACAGGCGGCGGCATCTACGACATCGGCGCGGGAACGACCGTTACCAACGCGACGATTGCGACCAATTTCTCAACTCTCGGCAGCGGTTTTTACAACGAAAGCAATAATCCTTCATTTCTGCGAAACACAATTGTTGCAGGCAACACCGGCGGCGCGACCACGTCCGACGTTTTCGGACCTTTCAGTAATTCCTTTAACAATTTAATCGGCACATCCGATAATTCGACCGGACTTACGGGCGGCGCGAACGGCAACATTGTCGGCACAATTGCCGCACCGGTTGACCCGAAGATTATGCCGCTTGCCGACAACGGCGGCGCGACGCAAACACACAGATTAATGTCGGACAGTCAAGCGATTAATGCCGGAAGCAACGCGCTGGCGGTTGACCAAAATGATACGGCTTTGACGACCGACCAGCGCGGCGCGGGTTTCCCGCGCATCAACGACGGAACAGTGGACATCGGCGCGTTTGAATCTAGTTCTCCGACTGCGGCGAGCGTTTCAATCGGCGGGCGAGTTAAGACGGCGACCGGGCGCGGCATTTTCGGTGCGCGAATCACGCTAACGAATGCGTTCGGTAATCAGAGTTCGGCAATAACAAATGCGTTCGGCTATTACCGATTTCAAGACGTTCCGGCGGGCGAAATTTATATTATCGAGGCAAGACACAAACTCTACTCTTTCGCGCCACAAATTATCAATTTAACAGAAGACTTTGGAGAGTTAAATTTTACATCTTTGCTGACAAAGCAAAATCTTGAGGAGATACAAAAATGAGAAGCACATATTTAGTATTCGGTTTATTATTTTTTTTGACACTTTTAACGACGGCAAAAGCCGCCACTTACACCGTTACCAATACGGGCGATAGCAGTGCCGTCGGTTCGGGAAGTTTGCGCCGTGCGATTATAGATGCCTCGGCGACGACCGACGACGACATCATCGAATTTGACGCAGGTGTTTTTGCGACTCCGCAAACCATTACGCTGGTCAACGGTGAATTGCTCATTGATACTTTTAGTTCGACTAATACCGGAAGTTTAACCATCAACGGGCGCAATGTCGTCACCGTGGCGCGAAGCAGTGTGGTCGGAACTCCGCAATTCGGGATTTTTACAATTCGGAATGCCGCCACCTTCAATAATTTGATTATCACCAACGGCAGTCGGGAATTACTAAGCGGCAGTATCGGTGGCGGAGGCATTAGAATTGACGGTGAGAATGTCTCACGCGGCAGTTTAATTCTGAATAACTCCGTCGTTCGCAACAACGCGACTCCGAACGGCAACGGCGGCGGTATTTACAACGGCGGCGGGGTGCTGACAATTAACAACAGCAATGTCATTGACAATACTACCGGCAGCGGTTTTTTTGGTGGCGGAATTTACGGCATTCGCGGCAACAATAACAACGGGACGATAACCATCAGTAACAGCAACATTACAGGGAATATTTCCACGCTGAGTGCCGGCGGAATTTACAACATAGGCGGAATACTGACGATCAACAACAGTCTTATCGGCAACAATACTTGCAGCACGGGCAACGGGAGCGGCGGCGGGATTCTGAATGCTTCGGGAACGCTGAATATTTCCGGTTCAACTATCACGGGCAATTTATGCAACGGCGGCGGCGGTGGTATCTCGAGCGGCGGCTTTTTCAGCACAATGACAATCTCCAATTCCACTATCAGTAATAACACCACCGCAAGAGCCGGCAGCGCGATTGCAACTTTGACCGGTCAAAGCACCAACGTCATTATCAATTCGCTCATCAGTAACAATACAGTCATTGGTTCGAGCATCATCGGCGGCGGCGCGATTACCACAAACGACACTAATGCTTCTTTCGCCGTCATCAATTCTACCATCAGCGGCAATCGTCTCATCGGCGGCATCGCCAACAACGGCGGCGGCATTTCAAACGGCTCAAATTTGACCATTACCAACTCGACCATTACCGATAATGAAGTTTCGGGAACGGGCAGTGCGAGTGGTGTCGTCACGGTGGCTGGTGGCATTGCGCCGCTGGTTCGCAACACGATAATTGCGGGAAATCGTAACAACTCCACTACGGCGGATGTCAGAGCGGAAGGTGGCGGCACTTCATTTAATTCGGCAGGTTATAACCTCATTGGCAATACCGGAAATGTCACGAACTTTAACCAAACCGGCGACCAAACCGGGACGAGCGGCGCATTGCTCAATCCGCAACTCGCCGCGCTTGCCAACAATGGCGGCGCGACTTTTACCCACGCGATGCTTCCCAATTCCACCGCGATTAACGCCGGAAACAATTCACTTGCGCTCGATGCAAGCAATCAACTGCTGACCACCGACCAACGCGGCAGCGGATTTCCGCGTATCAACGGCAATACGGTTGACATCGGCGCGTTTGAATCCGGCGGGCAGCAAATCGCTCGCACAAGGTTCGACTTTGACGGCGATGGGAAATCGGATATTTCAATTTTTCGTCCGTCAAATGGCACTTGGTATATTTTAAATAGTTCCGGTAATCCATCTTTTAATATCGTCAAGTTCGGATTGGAAGGTGATATTCCGGTTGCCGGAGATTATGACGGCGACGGAAAATTCGACATTTCGGTTTTTCGTCCATCAAATGCTACATGGTATATTTTGCCTTCAAGCGGCGGTAATCCGCTCATTTTGCAATTCGGATTAACCGGCGATATTCCAATGCCGGAAGATTATGACGGCGACGGCACGACGAATTTAGGCGTTTATCGTCCGTCAACCGGAACCTGGTATTATTCGCGTGATTTGATCTCGCCGGGAACGAATTTTGTTTCGCAGCAGTTTGGAGTTTCGACAGATAAGCCTGTGCCGGGCGATTACGACGGCGACGGTCGAACCGACTTTGCCGTATATCGTCCGGCGGAAGGCAATTGGTATGCGCTGCGAAGCCAACAAGGTTTTTCCGTTACAAGGTTCGGATTAAATACGGATATTCCGGTGCGCGGCGATTTCGACGGCGACGGCAAAAGCGACATCGCGCTTTATCGTCCGAGCGAAGGCGTTTGGTATCTGCTTCGTTCGGCGCAAGGTTTCGCGGGAATTCGTTTCGGTTTAAGCGAAGACATTCCGGTTCAGGGAGATTATGACGGCGACGGGGCAACTGATATTGCCGTTTATCGTCCATCGAACGGGACTTGGTATATTTTGAAAAGCGGCGACGGGCAATTCTCTATCGTGCCATTTGGCTTAAGTGGTGATGTTTCAATTCCCGGTATTTATACGCCCTAGATTAAACTGATTTGAAATAAAAAAATCGGAATGGAGTTTTTATTTATCCGGCAGATTTTTTACGAAGAAAAAGCTCACTTTTATAAAAAAAGCCTGAGAGAAAATTTTCTCTCAGGCTTTTGCTGTGAATTTAACAGAAAGTTTAGGGAATTTGCAATGTTTGCCCGACTTTAATTGCACTCGGACTGCTTAAAATATCACGGTTTGCATTGTAAATATCCATATAGCGACGCGATGAACCGTAAAATCTCGTGCTGATCTTACCTAAAGTATCGCCCGGTCGAACGACGTATGTTTGTCCGCCGCCGGTTGTCGGATATTCTCTCGTGTCTTCATCACCGACCGCCGTAAATTTCGGCATTGAAACGGCTCTATTCAGATTAATTCCGAATTCCGTTCCCGATTTAACGGTAGCTTCTTCGCCCTTTGTCAACCTTTCACCGGCAAGACCGCCCAAAGCACCTAAAATTCCGCCGATAACCGCGCCTTTTCCACCGCCGATGATGCCGCCTAAGATTGCACCGCCGCCGGCACCGCCGCCGATAAAGATGATTTTGTCATTTTTTCGATCATCGCCCGAAGCCGTTCCTTCGTTGTCGCTTTTCGCCGACTTTGAATCAAGACTTGTCAAAGAACCATTAATGTTCCGAGTTGTTCCATTAGGCAATTTTACTTGGATAAAACTTACGTCAATCGTTCCGGGGTCGCCGCCTTTTTTGGCTTTCGTCACCGAATCCACACGCCCGACAACCGTGCTGCCCGTCGGAACAACGACCACGCCGTTATTTGAATAAACCGGCTCGGTAACATTTGTCGTAAAAGTATCGCCGACTCTGGCATTTTTGGAACTCAATTCCTGATTCATCCGAACGCGAATTATTGTTCCGCTTTCTACTGTATATAGATTTCTTTGAGCAAAACCTTCAATTGCTCCGAATACAAAAACTACCGCGAAAATTGTTGCTAATGCTTGTATATTAAATATTTTTTTCATTTTCTCATTCATCCTCTTTTCATTTTCAAAATTCAATTTGTACCTTCCCGACAGCCGCTTTTTAAGACGGTATCGCAGGTCGAATCGTTGTATTAAAAATTGGAATTCGTTGACTGGTGAAAATTGTTTTTCAGACTCCGGTTTTCTGTTACAAAAATAAATTTTCAAAAAAAATTGGAAATTAAATCTATTAGTTGTATATTACAGGCACAAACAGATTTTCGAGTTTCTCGAATAAAGCAGCTTACCCTTAGTCATAAGAAGATACTAAGGGTAAGTTGTTTTAGAAGAGATGTTTAACAAAGTTTTGCAAGGGGATTTATTGTTATGCACTTGATTGGTCAGGCTTTTCTGCTTTTCACCTTAAATTTTTTGGATGCAGTCTTGACTATTTACTGGGTTCGCAACGGATTTGCGACGGAAGGAAACCAATTAATGGCATTTTTGCTTGATATTGGCGATGCGCCGTTTTTATTGGTTAAACTCGCCATTGGCGCAATTGCGGCGGTTGTTCTATGGCGTTGGAGCAATCTGCGTATGGCAAAGATCGGTTTGGCGGTATCTCTTTCTATTTATATTGCTTTGATGGGCGTTCATTTTGTGACGGGACTTTCTGCCTTCGGCTTATTGTCCGATGCTCTGGTCAATGATTTTACCCGTTGGACAACCGCATTTTTCGCTTTATTTATCTAAAGCAGGTAAGTATAGATAATTCTAAAATCTCTATAAACATCAGATTTAAGATGGTTTAGAAGTTTTCTGACATTAGCCGTTAGCCATTTTTAATTATCCATTGATGCTTAGCTTGTTTTGGCTCCTTCATCTTTTTCTCCGGGCTATCCGGTTCAATTTTAACTGAACCCGATAGCTTTTTTTTTCGTAATTTAATCAACACAACGCAAAATCGAAATTTTTGCATCATAACAACTCAAGTTTTTATTCATCAATTTTTAACTTTGTGAGAGAAGTCAATATGTCAGAAAAAGCATTTTATCAATTAACAGCACGTCAGATTTTATTTTTAGCTTTGGCTTCGGCTTTTATCGCCGTCGGAGTTGTGGCTTTGTTAATTAACTTCGGAAATTTCGGGCAAACGAATAATAATAATATCGTCTCAGCCGAACAAGCGCCGCCACCTCCGGGAATTTCCGAACCGTCGCTTGTCACCGACGAGCAAAACAACATCGAAGTTTATAAAACCTTTGCACCGGGCGTGGCTTATATCACGACCAGCTCGGTTTTTGAAAATTATTACGGACAGGAATTCGAGCGCGAAAAAGGCAACGGTTCGGGTTCGGTCATTGATAATCAAGGACACATTTTAACAAATTATCATGTTATCGAAGGTTCATCGAAACTGACCGTCAGTTTCGGCGGCAATAAAACTTATCCGGCAAAAATTGTCGGCGGCGATCCCGATACGGATTTAGCGGTGATTAAAATCGAGCCGCCGCCCGAAGGTTTGACGATTATTCCGCTGAGCGATTCCGATAAACTCGTGATCGGACAAAAGGTTTTGGCAATCGGCAACCCGTTCGGTTTGGACAGAACATTGACGACCGGCGTGATTTCCGGCTTGCAAAGACCGATTCGCGCCCGCAACGGTCGTCCGATTGAAGGCGCGATTCAAACCGATGCTTCGATCAATCCGGGAAATTCCGGCGGACCGCTGCTTGATAAATACGGCAAAATGATCGGAATCAACTCGCAAATTCTGTCGCCCGCCGGCGGTTCGGTCGGTGTCGGTTTTGCCATTCCGGTCAATATTGCCAAACGCGTCGTGCCGCAGCTTATTCAATTCGGCGAAGTTCGCCGTCCGAAGCTCGGCGCAAATCTTTCCGGTGTTGCTCAACTGCGCGAACAGGGCGTTCGGCTTCCGGTTGAAAACGGTTTGCTGATCCGCAATGTTATGCCGGGCAGCGCGATTGCTCAAGCCGGAATTAAGGGACTTTCAAGCGATGGCGACGGCGTGATTTTAGGCGACATCATCACGGCGATGGACGGCGAAAAGTTAAACGATTTGGACGATCTTTATCGTTTCCTCGATAAAAAACAAATCGGCGACACGGTGAAAATCGAAGTTTTCCGCAATGGTAAAACACTAAATATTCCGGTCAAACTTTCGCCTCTGCCGCAACAATCGCGTGCGCCGCAAAGATTTTAGTTAATGATAAAAATTGAACTCAGCGATTTTTACAACGACGGATTCGGCTGGATCTGCAAACATTGCGAACGCGAACTTGCAGATCCAGCCGAATCCGTCGTTCAAAAACATTCGCGCCTGATGAGCGAAGGCGAAGCCGAAAGCAAAACGCCGAAGTTTTCAAATCCGGCATTGGCAAAATGGGCGGATAAAGCGCAGAGAACATTGATTTGTCCGCGCTGCGGAATTACCGAATTAGCAGACCGGTTTTAAGGGTGTAAAAGTGAAAAGGTGAAAAAAGTGAAAAAGTTTAAACTTTCTTCAAATCTTTGTTTTTTGGATAAAAATTGAAAATCTTCAGCTAAAAAGTTTGAGTAAGCGAGTAACAAAAAACTTTTTCACATTTTCACTTTTAACCTTTTTCACTTTTCTAATCTTTTGCCAGCCAACTTTATATTGATGTTTAGACATCTTTATACTTGTACATATTTGCTCAAAATTAATTCAGAAGAGGTTTCCAGAATGACAAAGAAAATTATCGTGGCACTTATCGCGCTGACATTTATTCTCAGCGTACTTATTCCGGCTTTTGCCGACGACAAAGCGGCTAAAAATTCCAAACAATCCACGCAACTCGTGGCGGTTCTGCCGGCTTCCGACGGTATTATGTCGGTTGATGTCAAACGTTTATTGAGCGAGGCTCTGCCGCAGATTTTATCTGCCAATCAACCTGAATTAACCAGAATTTTGGGAAAATTTGATGAAATCAAAACTAAAACCGGAATTGATCTGCGACGTTTTGAGCAAGTTGCCGTCGGTGTCAAAGCAAATCAGGTTTCGCCTTCAAAATTTGAATTCGAGCCGATCATTCTGGCACGCGGCAGTTATGACGCAGGCGCATTGGTGGCACTCGCCAAACTTGCTTCAAAAGGCAAATATCGTGAGGAAAAAATCGGAAATCGAACGATCTATATTTTCTCGATAAAAGAAATTCTCGAAGAAAACAAGCCGCAATCCAAAGGTTCTTTTATGGATACGATTTTAGGTAAACTGTTTAACAGTACGAACAGCGAATTTGCCTTAACTGCTTATGACACAACAACTTTAGCTTTCGGTTCGATTGCTCGTGTGCGCGAAACGATCGAAGGCAAAACGCGTGTTGATAATCAGCTTTTGGATTTGGTTTACCGCAATCAAACCGCCGTAATGAGTTTCGGTGCAAATATGCCGAAGGGAATGTCCGGCTTTTTTGATCTGGACAACGCCGAAATTGACAAAAATATTGATGTCATTAAACAAATTTACGGCACGATGAATGTCACCGGAAACACCACCAATGTTTTGGTAACGGCAAAAACCCTGAAAAATGAGGAAGCCGAAGATCTCGAACTTTTTCTAAAAGGAATTGCCGAAGTCGGAAAAGTTTTGATCGGAAGCTCAAAAGGTGCGGACAAAAAAGTTTATGCACGGATGATCGAAAATGCAAAAATCTCGCGTCAGGCAAATGAAGTTTCGATGGATTTGCAGGTTCCGCAAGAAGATCTTAATGTGATAGTCGGCGAAAAAAAATAAAATAGCGGCAAATTATTTTTGCCGCAATCAAGATAAAAAAGCGTAAGGACTTTTGATTTTTTCAAAAGTCCTTCGCTTTTTTTGAAATAAAATTTACGTTGTAAATCAGGTTAATTCATCAGCATTAACTTGCTGAATAGTTTCAATTTGTTTTTTGTTTTTTCGCGCTTTGCGCCACGTCTTTACGCCTTCCTTCGTTAAGCCCAAAATCGTTTTGCGGTTTTGGAAAAGCAGATACAGCCATTCTCTTTTTTTCATCTGCGGAAAATAAATTCCGCGGAAAAACACCCGCGCGACAAAATGGCTGATACGAAATTCAATCGGCGCATCCTTGATCATTTCGAGAGCTTCGGCGTTGCGTTCGGGACTGTAAGATCTTGACCAAGCTTGATTTACTTCCTCTTTGGCATCTTCGATAGACATTTTCAGAGGCGTATGCGCCATCACAAACGGTGCAAATTCGAGCCAGTGTTTCGGTCGCTTAAGCCTTCCTTCCTTTTCCAGCCGCGTATAGAGCGGTGTTGCCGGAAAAGGCGTAAGTTGTCCGAATACGGGAAGCCCGGGCGACCAGCTTTCGATTTGTTCGACGGTTCGCGCCGCCACACCCGTGGTATCATTATCCATTCCGAAAATAAATGAAGTGATTGCGTAAATATTGCGTTTGGCAAGGCGATCCAAAACTTCTTTATAATCAGACGGTTTGGAAAAATTCTTGTTGACTGAAGCCATATTTTCGGGATCAATTGATTCCATCCCGATAAAAATCCATTTTCCGCCCGATTCGCTGATTAAATCAACCAGTTCTTCATCTTTCAAAAGATTCGCGCTGATTTGCGCCACCCATGGAAGCTGCGCACCTGCCGCGATGATGTCGCGCAACAGCACTTTCAGACGCTTTTTGTTAATTGCCAGATTATCGTCAATAAAGAAAACGGCGATTTGACCTCTTTCTTCTTTAGCGCGTTTTTTCAGTCTCAATAATTCTTCGATCACGCTTTCATTGGTGCGAAAACGAATCGAATCGCCGAAAAATCCGGTTACTGTGCAGAATTCGCAACCGTATGGACAGCCGCGTCCGGTTTCAATCGGAACGACGAAAAATTTCCCCCAACCTGCGCCCATTTTCGAGAGCATCGGGCGGAAAAATTTCGGCACGAGGCTGAATTGTTCCAAATCAAGCGTTTCCCAGGGAATATGCGGATATTCCTGCAAACCCGGTTTAATATCGTTGCCCTTCGCATCGAGTTCCGGCTGATAAACCTCTTTGAGCGTGTCGTTTGCCGCGTCTTCAACGATCAGATGCCAGGTTTCGTCCGCTTCGCCGAGTGCGACCGCATCGGCGTGGCGCGGTCCGCCGTCGCGTCCCAGGGCTTCATCGGGACATTCGGTCACGTGCGGTCCGCCCATGACGACCTTAAAACCGGCTTCGCGCAGAGAATCGGCAACTTTGTAGGCACGTGCCACCATTCTGGTCATTGCGCCGATGCCGATCAATCCGATGTTTTCCTGACGGCAAAATTCGACGAGTTCTTCGCGGGTCATCGCCTTGGCATTGCCGTCAATCAAAATCACTTCGTGTTCTTTGGGTGTCAAAGCCTGAAGCAGAAACATCCATAAATGCGGCATAAAATTGCGCGTAATGCCATTATCCGGATTATAAAGTAGAATTTTCATTGATTTTGTACCACAGTTTCTTCAACCCTACCGGCTAAAGAATAGAAATTTTTGGGAAAATAGAACTTACGATTTCAATCCATAAGAACAAAAGAATCGCAAAACTTTATGTGTGCGTTGACACACCCATATTTTATTAATCAATAAAAAAATCATTTTTATGATTAACAAAGAAATGGCTATAAAATTAATAAAATTAAAATCTTATTTTTATTTTCAAAGTTACTTTTAGTGTCTTAAATCAAGAAATTAGTTTTACTATATTACAATATTAATCTAATTCCAAAGCCATTTTAAAGTTAAGCGGATTAAAAATTTAGTAAAAGCCTAGCATATGCCTAAACCCAATTCTAATCTATATGGCAAGGATACTACAAATATCCTTTAAGGAAAAAGTCTCGGTTTAAAGTCGGGAATGAATCAGACGACGCACGCGATCCGTGAATAAAACGTCAATCATTTTTGTATTGAAAACCGTCATTACTTCACCGATGCCGAAATTCGTGTGCTGCATAAGTTGTCCGGCTCGATAAGTTCTCGTCCGGTCGTATGGCGCACCCGATTTCCCGGTCAGATTTTGTATTTTGGCGGCGTGTGCCGTTCGTTTAAACATTCCGACCTTGCCGCATTTTGAACAGGTTACTCTCGAAATTTTACCTAATTTGGTCACAGTTTTTACAATATGTCCGACTTGCTCATCGCAAATCAGACATATTTTTTCAACTCGTTCGCCGATAGTATGTATTTGAATATTCATAAAAAAGTCCTTTTCAGTTTAACTCAAAATAAAGTCAAAAATCATTTTCAGGCGCGGCGCGAACGAAATGATCGTGAAGTGCTTTTCTGCCGGAAACCGTTTGTTTTCTTGGCATTTGTTACAAATGAACTGCTCGGAATTGTCATTGTTCCGCCGAAATCCGGCAAAACTATTCTTTTGACTTTTTGTTCGGTCAATTTTTCAATATCCCGCATCGCCATTTCTTCAATCGGAGTTACGAGCGTAATTGCCTGTCCGATATTTCCGGCGCGTCCGGTTCTGCCGACGCGATGAACGTAATCTTCCGGAGCGACCGGCACATCGTAATTGATAACGTGCGAAACCGCATCCACATCAATTCCGCGTGAAGCGACATCGGTCGCCACTAAAATCCGCGTTTTTCCTTGACGAAAATCGCTCAGAGCGGTTTCGCGCTGTGATTGCGAACGATTCGAATGAATTTGATTTGCCCGCATTTCACGTGCGGAAAGAATATGTGCGAGGCGTTCCGCACCACGTTTTGTGCGCGTAAAAACGATGACTCTTTCGAAATTATTGGTTTCCAGTAAATTTAAAAGCAGAGCCGTTTTTGAAGATGTTGCGACCGGATAGGCAACCTGCTTAACCGTTCGCGCCGTTCTGTTTTGTCGGCTGGCTTCGACGACTTCCGGTTTATTCATTACCGAGTACGCCAGCGTTTTAATCGAATTGGAAATGGTTGCCGAAAAAAGCAATGTCTGGCGCGTTGAGGGAATTACGTTCAAGATTTTTCGGATCGTCGGCAGGAAACCCATATCGAGCATCCGGTCGGCTTCATCCAAAATCAGCGTATTAATATTTGCCAAATTTAAGGTTCCGCGTTCGATGTGATCGAGAAGTCTGCCGGGCGTGGCAATAACTACCTTGACTCCGCGCCGCAGAGCATCGCATTGCCGTTTCATATTTGCCCCGCCGATCAAGCTGACGCAGGGGGAATTTTTGGTCGAAAGCTGTTTATATGCTTCTTCGATCTGCGAAACGAGTTCGCGGGTCGGGGCAATTATCAAAACCTGCACGCCGGCTTTGTTCTGCGAAGTAAATTTTTGAATTGTGGGTAAAAGAAATGCGGCTGTCTTACCTGTTCCGGTTTCCGCACAGCCAATTAGATCCGCACCTTTGAGAATTACAGGAATCGCCTGTTTTTGAATCGGTGTCGGCTCGGTAAAATTAAGGGATTCGCATTTACGCACCAGCGTATCATTTAATCCCAAGTCAGAAAATGTCATAAAAAGTCCTTATTGTTTTAAAATTCAAATCGTTAAGTATGGCGAGTTTTCTACTCACTCTGGTTATGAACATATTTCTAACTGGCAACACTTATCAAAAGCATTTTCTTAACGATAATATTTTGTAATAATTTTTGAAATTAAAGCTTAAAAAAGTTTCATTTCAAAAATTTAGTGCCTTCGGCTTAAACATAAGGCGAAGGCACTTGATGTTATAAGATCAATGATTTCCTTATAAAATCATTGATCTATCTGATCTGTTGATC
>JBBRVS010000039.1:0-33228 GCA_038246645.1 Pyrinomonadales bacterium | reverse complement strand
GCGGTCGCAAATTCCCAGCGGTAAAATTCCTGTCCGAGATTCATTTTTTCTTCCAAAACGATTTCGACGACCGGAAAACCCGAATCACTGAGCAGTGCGACTTTTTCATCCAGCGAATCATCCTGCGTGTTTTTTAATTTCAAATACGCAAAAATGCGGTCTTCCGCATAATCTTCGGGCTTGGCAACGGGTTCGAGATCAATCGGAATAATTGATTTTCCTTGTTTTCCGGTGCTTTCGGCAATAAGCTGTTCGAGCCACGCGCCCGCGTCATAAATTTCCGGCGAAGTAAAAACGGTTAATTTATCGCGCCCGTTTCGGTTGCAAACGCCTAAGATAATTCCCAAAACCGCGCCCGGATTGTCTCCCGGATTTTCCGTTTTACACGCCTCGACCATTTCCTGTGCGCGTTTCAAAAACTCTTCAACGTCCAAATTCATCGCCGCGCCCGCCGCCATTCCGAACGGCGAAAGCGCGGAAAATCTGCCGCCGATTTCGGGATTTCCGAAAAAGATTTTGCGGAAATTATTTTCTTCGGCGATTTTTTGCAGTTTGGAATCGGGATCGGTAATGGCGACAAATTGTTTTCCGGCGTTATCCTTTCCGACTTTTTCGGAAACTTTTTCGTAAAAATATTGAAAAAACGTATTCGGTTCTAAGGTCGAACCGCTTTTGCTGGCAACAATAAAAAGCGTTTTTTCGAGATTTAATTTATTTTCCAGAGTCTTGATCTGCGCCGGAACGGTCGAATCTAAAATGTAAAACTCTTCTTTCCCGAAGGTTTCCGCCAAAACTTCCGGGCACAAGCTGGAGCCGCCCATTCCGAGCAAAACGACCGCTTCAAAACTTTCCGCGTCCCGTGCAAAATCCTGATATTCGCTCAACTTTTCCAGTTCGACAGAAACCGAATCGAGCCAGCCGAGCCATTTTGCTTCGTCCGTGTTTGTCCAAATTTTTTGGTCTTTTTCCCAAATTTTCGAGATTTTTTTGTCGTTTTTCCATTCGTCCAATTTCAATTGAACGGCGTTTTCCAGTTTTTCCGGTAAAGAATATTTATATGAATTCAGCATAAATTTTAATTTACCATAAAGAGAAAATTATCCACAGATGAACGATAACCTGTACCGCCGCCGTCCCGGCGGCTGGCGGGAGAGCGTCTCGCGCTCCCGCTTACGGTTTTTGACATTGAATATGCGGCAGCGGGACGTTGCCGCGACAGCCGCCGGGACGGCAGCGGTACATTTATCTAAAAAAATTGCAGCGCAAGTTTCGGATAGATTTAACCTTCATCGTCTTATAAAATCACAAATATGGAAACGGAAATTTTTTGGAAAGCCGTCAAAAACAACGATTCGCAGTTTAACGGCGCATTTGTCTATGCGGTCAGTTCGACGAAAATTTACTGCAAACCGTCGTGTTCGTCAAAATTGCCGAAACGCGAAAATGTGCAATTTTTTGAAGATTTTACAAAAGCCGAAGCAAGCGGTTTTCGCGCTTGTTTGCGCTGTCAGCCGAAGCAGGAAACGGCGAATTTGCCAATAAACCCTGTGCTTCGGGTGTGCGAAATTCTGGAAACGGAAGAACAAATTTCGCTCGAAGATTTGAGCACTGCGGTCGGTTTGAGCGCGGCGCATTTGCAAAAACTTTTTAAAGAAATCATCGGAGTTTCGCCCAAGAAATTTGCCGAAATAAAACGGCTTGAAAAGTTTAAAACGGAAATCAAAAAGGGAACCGATGTAACAAATGCAATGTATGAATCAGGATTTAATTCGAGCAGTCGGCTTTACGAAAATGTTTCCGAAAAACTCGGAATGACACCGAAAACTTACGCCAAATTTGGCAAAAATATGAAAATCGAATATGCGATCAACGATTGCGATTTAGGAAAATTGCTCGTCGCGCGAACTGCAAAAGGCGTGTGCGCCGTTACTTTCGGCGACGATGAAAAAACTCTGGCAGAGAATTTTTTCAAAGAATATAAAAACGCGGAAATTGTTGAAAATAATGCGAATTTGAAAGAATTTATCCAAGCGATTCTGGCAAATCTGGAAGGCAAAAATAAAACTTTAGATTTGCCGCTCGATCTGCAAGCGACCGCTTTTCAGATGCGCGTTTGGAATGTTTTGCGGAAAATTCCTTATGGCAAAACACTTTCTTATTCGGATGTTGCCGAACAGATCGGCAATAAAAATGCGGTACGCGCCGTGGCGACCGCGTGCGCTTCAAACCGCGTTGCGCTCGTCATTCCGTGTCATCGCGTCATCGGCAAAAGCGGAAACCTAAGCGGTTATCGTTGGGGCGTTGAGCGTAAAAAAGCGATTTTAGAAAAGGAAAAACGATAATTTTTTATCCGCTAAACACGCAAAAAGAGAAAAATGACTGGAGCGCGACCGTCCCCGCTTGCACGAGCGCAAAGCGCGAAAAAGCCTTGCATTGAAATAATCTTGATTTTACTCGGACGTTTGTTCGTCCTTTCGGACTCATGCAAGCGAGGACGCTCGCGCTCCAGTCGTGCGTAATATCAGTTACTATTTTTTATTTAGCGTTTTTCGCGTCTTTAGCGGATAAATTCTTTCTTGTCTTTTATTTTCAGAAGTTTCTTCGGTAAAATCGGCGTATGAAAATATTGACGGTTTTAATTTTACTTGTCGCTTTCAGTTCGTTCGCCTTTGCTCAACCTTGTGTGCAAAATGCGAAAATTGTCCAACCCGAAATTTCCGAAAATGCGCGGAAAGTTTACGAAACAAAACTCGCCGAAGCGCAAAACGATTTTGACAAAAATCCAGAAAACGCGGATGCCATAATCTGGCTCGGACGGCGCACCGCTTATTTGGGAAATTACAAGGAATCAATCGAAATTTTCAGCAAAGGCATCGAAAAACATCCGAAAGACGCGCGCCTTTTCCGTCATCGCGGACACCGCTATATTACAATTCGCTGTTTTGATGACGCGATCAAAGATTTTGAAGCGGCGGCAAAACTTACAAAAGGAAAACCCGACGAGATCGAACCCGACGGACTGCCGAACGAGCGAAATATCCCGACTTCGACCTTGCAATCGAATATTTTCTATCATCTCGGCTTGGCATATTATGTCAAAAAAGATTTCAAACGTGCGCTCAAAGCCTTCAAATCTTGCGAAAAAGTTTCGAACAACGCCGATATGCTCGTCGCCGTAAAACACTGGCTGTATATGATCTTGCGCCGTTTGAACAAACCGAAAGACGCGCAAAAATCAATCGCCGCCGTCGCCGATAATCTCGACATCATCGAATCGGGCGATTATTACAAACTTATCAAACTCTATCAGGGAAAAATAAAAGCCGAAGAATTAATGCGAGCCGATGCCGACACCTTAAGCAGCGCATCGCTCGGCTACGGCGTTGGAAACTGGTTTTTCTACAACGGCGAAACCGCAAAGGCAACGAGTATTTTCAAACAAATCACACAGGGAAATCAATGGGCAAGTTTCGGCTACATCGCGGCGGAAAGTGAGTTGTAAAATATGACAGCTTTAAATATCCATTAAACTTCAATAGGTATTACTATTTGATTTTGAATTGGTGTGTATAAATCAACTTCGGTTTCCTTTGTTTTTATTGAAACAATTAGTGAGTAATTTGCTATGGAGTTCCATTTTTCTTGGCGTTTTAATTCTTTCCACCAGCCGCCAACAGGATAAACAGCGATAACATTTTTGGTAGCTAGGTCTGCCGCCGTTCCTTTCCAAATATCAGAGTGAATGCTTCCTTTATGGCGTAATTTTGTTCCGATAAACCAACCACTGGAATCTCCGCCTGTTGAAGCTATCTCTTCATTTTCTTCTCGTGCCGCTTTATTTACTCTTTTTCTGAAATCATCTCTATCTTCATCACGCTTTATGGTTGTAAATTTTAATTGATGTGAGGCGTATCTGTGTTTATTTTTGTAACCTTTTCCATTTGGATTTGGCTCAATAAAATATGAAAGTGTTACTCTCATTTCAACTACCAACTCGCCTAATCCTTGCAAAACTCCGGTTGCCCAAGGGATTTCGTGAAGATTCATTTCGTTGGCTTTTGGGTTATTACCGCCTTCCTTTATAAATGGTTGCAAACTGTCTTCAGCAATTAGCGTTACTGAATTGTTTGCGCTATACAATGCTTGCTCCAAACTTGGAACACCATAGCCGTAACATCTCAAAAGATTTCTTTTATCGGTCTGGTTATTGTTTGGATATTCGCTCTTCATCTGCTGAGTCCAATTTGCCGAATGAATAATCAAACCGCGAACTGTTTCTGCTCGGAAATTTGGATACTCAGCCAATATCAAAGCACCGATGCGAGATGCCAAAGCTGTTGCCGCGCTTGTTTCACCAAAATCAGTCAAATACCTTTGTTGCCAATTGCTGTTTGTCGTTAATAGTCGAAGGGATGCGGTTTGAAATGGTGTTTGTGGATGCGAAACTAAATTTCCACCTTCCATAACAATATCCGGCTTGTTTGCCCATTCATCTTTCCAAGTAAGTGAAGTTGTGCTGTATGGACATAAACCGCCTCGTTGGGCAAGTGGCTGATTACCATAATCAGGTGAACTTTGGTCAATAATAACCTTGTCAGTATATGCACCAACAGTTATTGCATTAAAAGATTGAGCTGGATTATGAATTTCATCGGTAAAATTACTGTTCGGGTAATTTCTACATTCATTATGATTAACATTTCCAGCAGAAATGAAAAATAATCTCGTTTTTTTGTCTTCTTCATTACTTGCTGACGAAATTTCATCAATTGCTGCTGACCAAGAAGATGGCATACCTCTGAATCTATGAACCGTGGTTGTCACTGGAAGACAAATTACGCGATTTCTATTTGGAGCGAAAATTTCTGCTCTGCTTACACATTCTTTTGTGATTGGACTATAAAATATTAAGGGATTTTCTCCAATAGGCGGCAAAATTTTGACTGATTCTATTCGATGCTGAAGCGATATTTGATTTGCAGAGGCAAGTAATTCGACTAAATCACTATGAAGACTCAATCCTGCCATTCCAGTTCCGTGTCCGTGATGATCAGTAATTAACCAATCAGGATTGTAAGCATCCATTTCGTTTGAATCCATTGCCATATTTAGCAAAGGATGTTCGTAATTTACTCCCGTATCAAGCAGACAAACCGCGGGTGCATCTGCGGAAGGTGGCTCAATTCGATTAACAGCATCGTCAACCCAATCCTGTTCTTCGTCTCTGCCGAGACCAAGAAAAAAATCTGCGGTATCTACGGCTTTTCTCAGTTCGGAAATAATATTTAGTGGATACAGAATTTTGCTGATTTTCTTTGCAGTTGCTTGAACTAAAACAACGGTGCTTTCAGGAAACCGAATTTCTTTGGAACTTGTTTGCATTTGTGCTTCGTGTGAAACATTCTGAAATATCTCAATTATTTGATTTCGCTCTTCTTCATTTTCTCCTGTTCTAAGCCATACTTCCCAACGAATTGTTTCATTTTCATCGGGAAAAGCAATTTCATCAGTCCACAGAGAACGAATCGAAGCTAGGTTGATTTCTGAAACACTTTCAATGAGAGGCTTGTTTTTTGCTTTGCCGCTTGGAGTGTCTTCATTCTGATATTTTTCAACTTTAGTTTCAAGTTTTGCCAAAGCTCTTTCGTTCAAAAACATAGTAGCAATTTCTGTATCTTCAACAGTTTTTACAGAAACTAATTCACGTCCGTCCGCTTCAATACTTTTGAGATTTAGGGGAAATCTTGGCTCACCTTTGATTTCAGCGTAATATCCATTTTGAAATGGCAGTAAATGCTCAGTATCAGGTGCATTTTCTCTGATTGCTGAAATTTGAAGCAGTAAGTTTTGACTGTGGAGGTTTCTGTCTCTTTCGGGCAAAACAAATCTGCTGCCACCGCCTTGAGGATTTGTGAATTTTTCAGTTTCAGAATTGTTCCGAAGAATAATGTGCTTTTTCATTGGGGATTTGGTCAGATGGATTTTTTATATTTTTCGTGGAAAGAAATTCGCTCCTCTAAAGTTTTGTGTAATTCGTCCAACTTAATTGTTTTACGATTATTCAGAATTGCCATTTTAACTGCATCATCGCAAGCGATTTCAATATCTGCAAAACTTAAACCATCTGCTTCAGAACTAAGTTTTTCAATATCTTTCTCATTAATTTTGTATTCTGATAATCTTTTACGCAAAAATTCAGAAATCAATTCTTTTGTTGGAACCCCAAATTCCAACAATTCATCGAATCTTCTGAACAAGGCGTAATCAAGACTTTGTGGGTGATTTGTTGCCGCGATAATAATACTGTTTGAGTTATCTTCTTCAATATACATTAAAAAGCTATTCAAAATTCGCTTTATTTCACCAACATCATTCGTAACGCCGCGATGTGTGCCGATTGAATCAAATTCATCGAATAAATAGACTGCTCTGGTATTTTGAATAGAATCAAATATTGCTCGAAGTTTGGCGATACTTTCGCCCATAAATTTGGTAATTAATCCATCCAAACGCACAACGAATAAAGGAAGTCCCAATTCTCCTGCAATTGCTGAGGCTGACATAGTTTTCCCGCAACCGGGAAGTCCTGTAAAAAGAAGTCGTTTTCGAGGATTTAATCCGTGAGCTGTTAGTTTTTCAATGTTTCTTTGTTCTTCAAGTAATCTATCTATCCGAAGTAACAATTTCGGCTCAAGTGTCATATCAGCCAAATGAATTTTGGGATATGAAACCGAAAGTAAGTCTGACAGCTCTTTATTTGGGCGAACAATTAGAGTGGGAAGTTTATGGCTTGGAAGTAATGTTTTAGAAGCACGAGCATCATCAATCAATTTACGAATTTCTACCGCGACTTTACCATGTCCACGTTTAGCTTCATCAGCAGCAAGTTGCATTGCTGTCGCATAAAATCGTGAATCATCACTATCAATATAGCTTTTAAGTAATGCTTTAATTTGACTGGACGAAGCCATTATAATCTCCAAATTGGCGATGAATTAAATTTATCTACTTCTAATTTCCGTATTAAAATATCTGCGCTAAAACTTCAATTTGCCATATTTATTATACCATTACCTCAATTTTTATTACACGAAATTTCTTAATTGATTGCCGGAAACTTGAAATTATTTCGTTAGCCTATCAATTAAAACCGTTTCCTGCCGATGCAGAGCGTTTTCGGGTTTTGCGTCTTTTTGGCGCGTCATCGGGAATTTGAAGAAAACGCCGATTTCTTCTAAAACTCCTTGTTCGCCGCGCTGTTTGGCTAAATCGAGACAGCGGGCGATTTCGATTGCCAAAGGCGCGGCGAGGGTTGATTTTTTTACAAAGGAAATTTTCTTTTAGCTATTTGATCTGATCTTATCAATCCGGTATCGAAAACTTACTCCAAAACCATTGGTTTGCCGAAGTGTTCCGATATTAAATCCTTGGCGGACATAGAAGAAATCCGTGCCGAATTTTGGTGTGAATTGTTTTGAAATTCCCAGAAAAAAATCATTCCGAAACCATTTTTTTTCCCGGAAATCATAAAAAGGTTCATCGGCGATAAATGGTGTAAAAAGTTCTTTTTTATTTTTCTTTACAGGAATATTTACCTGTACGCGATTCCGGTAAACGACCGTATCGGGGCGCGAATGTTTGATCAGATAGGTTGTCAAAGCCCTGTTTCGCAAGGTTGCCTTTGTCCATATTTTTTCGGCATTGAGAAAAAACATTACGCGATGTTCGTATTGTCGCCGGGCTTCGGTCGGTCGGAAACGGCGGTAAAGATAGCCCGTTCCGGCTGAGAAGTTCCGGTTGAAACGATAATTTATTGAAACCATTCCGCGCTGATCAATCGGACGGCTCAGATTTCTTCCGTAACGAAACACACCGCCGATATTTAGGTATATTTGATCAACTCTTTTGCCGTTTTCTTCTTTTTTCTTCAAGGGAACGATAAAAGTTATGTCGCTCCATCCGACAATATCTGAATTATCATCAGTTTGGGCAAAAATTACTGATGAGAGAGCAAGAATTATCAGACAAGAAATAATATTGCTTTTTATTTTCATAGATAACAGTTTTTAAGAGCCGTAAGCCAAGTGATGAATTCCGTAATAGAGTATGAAAATCATTACGAAGGCAAGAAAATAGAGTCCGGTCATAAAATACGCTTCGGTAAACAGCGATTTATCGGGCAGAACGAGCATATTTCGGGCATCGGTCGGACCGCGCACGATCAGAACCCACAGAATCGCAACAATCATCAGATGTCCGACGGCATCAACCGTGCCGAATTCGAAAACCGCCAGCACAAAAATTGACATAAATCCGAGCGAGATCAAGCGACCGACGACCGAAACCGCGCCGAGCAGAATGAAGGTTACGAAAAATTCGATGAAACCCGAAACCTTCATAAATATCGGCGGCGACATTCCCATCGTCACGTGCGGTTTATCGGCTAAAACGGCAATCGTCCAGTGCGAATATGCGAATTTTTCGACCGCCGCCCAGATCAGCGTCAATCCCGTGCAGGCGAAAAGCACGATAAAGCCCGATTTGAGCCAGCTTTTGTTTTGTGTTTGCGAAACGGTCAGATAATAGCCGATGCCGAGAAAGATCATATAGTCGAGCATATGAAAAAACCCGTAATTAACCGCCGCCGCGATGTAGAGCGCGAAAACTCCTAAACCTGTCAGGAAAACCGTATAACGCGAAATTACTGCCAGAGCCATGGCGAGCTGAATCCACGGCACGATTGCCGAAGCGGTTTTGAGTTCCGGCGTGAGATAGAAACTTTCACCGATTCCGAATGCCCACCAACCGAAAAGCGCGAGAAAGAAAATTCCGGCAGCACCGCGCATTATATAATTCGCGGCATTGTCGAAGAGCTTCATCTTCTTGTCGAATTCGACTAAAATTCCTTCTTCGTAAATGTAGCGGTCAGCCAGAAAAAACAGATAGCAGGCGGCAACCGAAACGAGGAACATTTTAACGAAAGTTCCGTCCAAAACTTCTCCGATCGGTGTCGGCGGCTGGGTAACGTCGTAATCGAAAAACCATTTGACGTGCGCGTTTGCCGTAACCGTGCAAAGTGTCGTTAAAAAAAATGTTGTTAAAATCCGAAATAATTTGCTTTTACCGATAATTTGAAGATTCATCGCTGTTTTTCTCCTGCTCGAAGCAGACAAACAAATAACTTTCGCTTCGATTTTAGCTTCTGCCTTTTTTCGTGTTATGAATCCAATCCGCGGCGAGCGGCGAATTTATTTTGACTTTTATGCCGAGATAATCGCGGAAAACGCCTTGCAGATTGCCGACCTGTTCTTCTTCGGCGCGGCGCAGATATTCGGGGCGACCGCTGTGCAAGGTCGGCGTAATGATAAAAAATACGCGCGGAACGGGATTGACCGCGAAATTTTCGGGTTTTTCCTTCGGATTACTAACATTGACGAGATAATTTCCCTCGTCATAATTGCGGATGTGGCATTGCATACAGGTCATTCCGCGTTCTTCAAAAAGGCGACGGCGGGCATCGTGCAGAGGTGTTTCCGAAAACCGAAAACCGCTGATGATTTCGTGAATATTTAATGTCGTATCGGCATTATTTCGCTTGATCGTGCCGTCCGGCATTATTTCGGGAATTGCCAGATTGCTTTTATCGTCATCGTCAATCAGATGATCCCAGCCTTTCTGATAATTGGCGTTTTGCAAATCGGCAAACGGCGGCGGAACGGGTTTGAATGCCGTTGCGTCCGCGTTCGGTTTGATCGAAGCGGCAAAACCGTCAATCGGCGGGCTGATAAATGCTAAAACCTTTTTGCCGTCTCTCATCACGGGACCGACCTTGATCGCGCCCAAAAGCCAGCCGTCGCCGTGCAGATAATTGCCGTTTTCGTCATATTTATTGCCGCCGCCGAGCCGCGAATTATGCGGTATTGCGGCAAGATTCGCCCGCATCATCGGATCGTCTTTATCGTAATAATTTAAGACCTTGGTCATAAAATCCGCTAATGCTTCGCCGTATTTTGCTTTATCATCTTTGACGAACGGCTTCATATTTTCGCCGTCAAAAAATGTTTCGTGAAACATTTTGGCAAAGATCAGATTGTTTTTCTGCCGAAGTTCGTCGGGGCGTTTCGCGTCAACGCCGCGCACGATTCGCATACGCGGCATCAGATACGCTTGCTCGGCGGCTCTGGTGTTGAAATAAACGAGGCGCAATTCAAAAACCTTTTTATTGATGCGCGGACGAACGGCGATCAATTTCCAGTTTTCGGCATTCCATTCGGGATTGTATTTCGGACTGTCGGGATCGAGCGCCGGATTTTTATGCAGAACGGCGAGTTCCTTCAGCGAATCGCGGAAAAGCTGTGCGCCGTTCGTCGGTTGAATATCGCTGCCGGGTTTGATCTGTTTATCGGCTTCGATCTCGGCGATGCGCTGGAAAAGATTGACGATATTCCATTGTTTCTCCGCCGCCTTCAAGCGTTCGGGATCAATGATCGTGACAAACGCATCAACTTCGAGCGGTGCGGGCGGCAATTCCAAAAGTTTTACCGGTTTTTTGACGATTTCGATATTAAAAGTCCTGGAAAGGGTGCGGGTTTTGCGCGTCTTATCACGCGGGATTTCGGTAACTTTAACAACAAACTTGCCGCTTTTGCCATCGCTTTTTTGCGGTGTCCAATCAATCGTCAGCGTATTTTGATTAAAATCCGCCGATTTCGGCTTTTCGGTCAATTCCGTGCGAACGAGATCGCCTTCTTCATCAATAACTTCGAGCGCGATCTTCAATCTCTGTCCCAAACCGATTTTCTTGTGGCGAAAATCCTGAATTTCAGGCAAAAGATTTACCACCGAATCCGCCGCAAAATTACTGCCGGAAGACGGATCGCCGTCTGCCTTCGCCGTGAACGGACGCGGGAGTAAAAACACGGTAAAAAAAACTGCAAATATCAGAAAAACGGTAATTTTCAGAGTTTGTTTCATATTGTTAATGTTTTGTTTTTGCATAAGTTATCACAGATATTAGATATAAATGTCAAATTAATTTAAGGGTTTATCTGCTTTTTGCTTCGAATTTCAAAAATATCTTTCAAAACAATGTTATTTGAATATGCGTAAAAACAGAGTTGAAATGGACATAAATTTTATAATGTAAACCGGATTTGCCGGAGTTTTATCGAATATTAGATGTAAAATGGTTTAGAGAAAAAAATTGAAACCTCGAAATCACCGGACATTATTCACGCTCCGATCTGTTGCCGTTAAAAATTAATCGGGAAAGGCAATTAGTTGTAATTGATGAGCAATAATCATATTTTAGCTTGTCTGCGGCGGCGGGAAAATTTGTTACAATTACCGAAATCTGGTGTATAATCAATCCGCATATAAGGTTATTATGCAGAAAGTTTTCTGCATAATATACGAAAAATGACAATTATGCAGAAATATTTCTGCATAACACTCAAAATTTCATGATTGGGCGGAAGAGTTTCCGCTCAATCATAAGTTCGGCGTTTTCTCGTTTCTGAAACGTGGTAAGCAGGCAAGCCGAAGTTTTGTAACATAATGCAGAAGCCCGCACGGAGTAAGGGCGTGATTTCACACTTACTTCGTGCGTGTTTCTGCAAAATCATTATCTTACAAAACATATTCAAACCTGCTTAAGATAAGATAAACATTTTCTAAGGAATACAAAATGAATAATCAGCGAATTTTTTTTTCACGTCGAGAGATTCTACTAACATTTTTTATTTTAACTTTAGCAGTTTCTTCATTTGGGCAAACTCTTTCAGAACGTGCAGATGGCTTTAATAATAAACGAGCTTTTCACAAGAAGAATTACAAGGTTGAATACGACAAATTCAAAGAACAAACCAGAGTGCATTTCAGCAACATCCGAATCGAAGAAGGCAAAAAGAGTAAATCAGGTGCGGGCGGAATTTTATTGGGTGTAACTTTTTTCTTTGACGGGGAAATTCTGAAAACCAACGTGGACGACTATTTTTTAATTTTTCAGGCGGTATGCAGTAATTGGTGTTTTCTAGATAATCACGATTTAAGATTTATAGCTGATGATAAAAAACTGAACTTGGGTGAAGGAGAACATAGCGGCAAAGTAGGAAATATAGGGTTGCTTCGTTATGAAGTCGGAACTAAAGAGGCAATCGTTTACAAAATCAATCGGAATGATTTAACTGTCATTGCCGATGCTAAAATAAGCGAATTCCAACTCGGAAATTATGAAGCTGCTTTGACCGAAAAACGCAAACAAATGCTCAAGAATATGTTGGATTTAGGAACAGTCAAATAATCCTAATTATATTATGTCGCTCGCGTGTTTTAGCGGGCGAGTTAAAAATTAAAGTTGAGGATTGGTTGACGTTGGGCGTGGTAAAAACAAACACACGCCGAACAATTCAGCTATGAAAGAAGCAGTCAAGCACGGAGAATGACCGCGCCGCCGAAATTGTTTGATCTGCGGCAGAAAAATTGTTAATGATCGAAGGCAGTATGAAAGCCGGAAAAATCCTCGATTCGATTATGCACAATATCTATTTCGACAATCCCGTCAAACTCGCCGAATGGAAAGCCTCGCGCCATATCAAAAGCACACCGAAAAAAAAGGAACAACCGCCGACAAGTTAAATACTTGATAACTTTGATTTAGTCACCTTCGATGATAAAAGCGACTAAATGAATTCAATCCTCTTTGTGCCGGGTGTTTTCGGGTTTTGCCTCTTTTTGCGCGTCATCGGGAATTTGAAAAGTAAATAAGCACCAATGGATAATTAAAAATGGATAATGGATAATGTCAGAAAACTCTTAAATTCTCTTAAATTTGATGTTTACAGGGATTTTTAGAATTTTCATAATATCTTAAAACTTTTGCTCACCTGCTTAGAAGTTTTTATAAATTTCTAAATTGTTCTAAAATCTAAAAACCGGAGAAAATTATGAGCGTTGTTGAAATTGAACGAAAATTAGAAAAAATGACGAATTCGGAAAGAAAGATTGTGATTGAGATTGCAACGAAACTCATTTACGGCAAACGCCGATTGTTGCTTGAAGAAAAACGCGCAAAACTTCGAGAATCTGCCGAGATGATGTTTTCCGAATATGCGAATGACAAAGATTTAACGGCTTTGACGGTTTTGGACAGCGAGGATTTTGTTGATGCGTAGAGGCGAAATTTGGCGCATCAATCTTGATCCGACAATCGGCGCGGAAATTCGCAAAACTCGTCCCGTAATTATTGTCAATGACGATGAAATCGGAATTCTGCCGTTGAAAATCATCGTGCCGATTACAGATTGGAAAGACCGCTATGGAAATGCTGTTTGGATGACAAAAATCGAGCCGGGCAAGGACACGGGTTTGTCGAAAACTTCATCTGCCGACGCATTTCAAGTTCGCCCGGTTTCACAGGAAAGATTTGTCGAAAAACTCGGCAAAGTTTCTGATGAAAATCTCGGAGAAATTACCGAATCTTTAGCGATAGTTCTGAAAATTCAATAATTATTTTCCACCCAACCACTTCAACAAAATATCTTCCTGTTTGTGCAGAGCGTTTTCGGGTTTTGCGTCTTTGTTGCGCGTCATCGGGAACTTGAAGAAAACGCCGAGTTCTTCCAAAACTCCTTTTTCGCCGCGCTGTTTGGCTAAATCGAGACAGCGGGCGATTTCGATGGCGAGCGGCGCGGCGAGGATCGAATCTTTGCAGAGGAAATTTACTTTGAGCTGCATCGGTTGTCCCATAAAACCTGTTAAATCTATGTTGTCCCACGCTTCTTTGTTGTCGCGGCGCGGTTTGTAATAACGAATGTCAACGAGATGATTTTCTACGCGGTAGCCCAAAATATCATCGAGCAGCGAACTTTTGGTTTTGACTTTTGAAGCTAAGGATTCGGCGTTGGAAAGCGCGAGACCGTCGCGGTTGCCTAAAATATTGGTCGAATACCAACCTTCGACTTTGAGCGCGCGGGTTTTGAAGGCGGGCGCGAGAACGCTTTTTATCATCGTTTGTCCGGTTTTGCCGTCTTTTCCGGCTACGGGAACGCCTTTTTTTTCGGCAAATTCGATGAGTGCGGGAATGTCGGCGGCGACCGACGGCGTAAAATTTCCGTAAGGAATTTGCTCGGAAATCGCCGCGTAAGCGTAAAGCATTGCCGGACTTATTTCTTTTGAATCCGCGTCCAGAGCTTTTTCAAAATCATTGATTGAATTAAAAATCTCGTTGCCTTCGTCGGCGAGTTTTTCGGTTGAAGCGAGATTTATGACGACCACCTGATCGCAAGTGGTTTTAAAATCACGCAAATTTTTGCTGATTTTTTCTATATTCGCACGGTGCGAACTGTCGCGGGCGAATTTGTTTTCGCCTTCGATATTTGCCAGAAACTCTTTGTTTTCAATCGCCCGCCAGGGTTTGATCTTCCGCAAATCCTCTTCGACCGCAACAAATTGGTTATGCGTTAAAACGTCGTGTTCTTCCGCCGCTTTCGCCAGATGTTCGCCGAATAAATCCCAACCGGCGAAAACAATATTTTCGTAAGCCGCTAAATCTTTTATCAGATTTTCGTCGAGATTTGCGAGCGGCAAACCTTCCGTGCCGATCAAGCCTTTTTTCAAAAGTTCGATTCCGGCAACCATCGTCGTGCCGACCGCGCCGCCCAAACCGATGATTGCAATGCCGAGTTTTCTGTTGTTCATAAAAACTTTGATTCTACAATATTTCACCACAGAGGCACAGAGAACACAGAAATTAAATTGTTTTTACTCAATATTCAGGTCGCATCGGAATTTCTAACGCCTTAATGCGCGAAACGAGCGTCGTCGGTTTTGAGCCGAGAATTTCTGCCGCACCACCGTTTCCGTAGATTTTATAGCTCGATGTTTGCAAAGCCTGAACAATGTTTTCGCGTTCTAAATTCTTCAAATCCGTGTAGGTCAAAATACTTTTTTCAACAGTTTCGGCAGGGGTTTCATTAATTAAAACTTGTTCAATGACTTGCGGAACGGTGAAATTCAGGAGCGAACATTGCGATAAAATAATCGCTCTTTCGACGATATTTTGCAGTTCGCGGACGTTGCCCGGATACCAGTAGCTTTTTAGCGTTTTGATATTTTCTGCTGTTAATTTCAAAGGTTCGCAGTGCATTTTGGCGGAAAATTGGCGGAGAAAATGTTGGGTCAAAGGTTCGATATCTTCCAATCTTTCCCGAAGCGGCGGCAGATGAATCGGGAAAACGCTGAGGCGATAGAATAAATCCTGGCGGAAATTTCCGTTTTCAACTTCTTTTGCGAGATCGCGGTTGGTTGCCGCGATGACGCGGACATCAACCGTTCGGGTTTTGTCTTCGCCGACTCTTTCAAATTGTTTTTCCTGAAGAACGCGCAAGAGTTTTCCCTGCATTTGAAGCGGAAGTTCGCCGATTTCGTCCAAAAAAATTGTTCCGCCGTCGGCGAGTTGAAAACGTCCCGTTCGGTCTTTGAACGCGCCGGTAAACGCGCCTTTGATATGTCCGAAAAATTCGCTTTCAAAAAGCTCGTTGCTGATCGCGGCGCAGTTTACTTTGATCAACGGATTTTCTTTTCGCAAGCTCGCTTCGTGCAATGCCCGCGCAACCATTTCTTTGCCCGTTCCGCTTTCGCCCGTCAGCAAAACCGTTGTGTCCGACGTTCCGACGAGTTCGATTTGCTGCAAAATCTTTGCCCAAACGGGACTTTTGCCGATGAGAAATTTATGTTGTTTGGTTTCCTCGATCTCTTCTTTGAGGTAATCGTTTTCATCTTCTAATTTTTGCCGCAGTTTTTCGATTTCCTCGAAAGCGCGGGCGTTGGCGATGGCGATCGAGGCTTGTTCGGCAAAAACGCGCAGCCAATCAAAACTTTCGTTTGAAATATTTTTTCGGGAAAATACGACGATCACGCCTAAAACGTCGTCCTGAAATTTCAGTGGAAAGGCGACGAATCCAAGCCAGGGAAAAGTTGAATTAACAGAGGAACAAAGAAAATGAAAAGAGAAGCAATCATAAGCACAAGATATTATTTGGCACTTTTAGCAATTTTGGCAATCGCCATCTTAGTTGCCGATCAAACGGCGAACGGACAAACGGTTGACAACCAAACAAAAGCGGTGATGACGGAAACCGATACAAGTGTTCGTTATAAAACCGTCAAAATTGACAATCTCGATATTTTTTATCGTGAAGCGGGAAATTCGAATAAACCGGCAATTTTACTCTTGCACGGTTTCCCGACTTCATCGCATATGTTTCGCAATTTGATGCCGAAACTGGCAAAAGATTTTTATGTCGTCGCGCCTGATTATCCGGGTTATGGTTATAGTTCTGCGCCAAAAGTTACGGACTACGATTACACCTTCGAGAACTTTTCAAACGTGGTCGAGAAATTTACCAGCGTCATCGGAATTAAGAAATACAGTCTTTATGTGCAGGATTACGGTGCGCCCGTCGGTTATCGCATCGCGGTCAGAAATCCCGAAAAAATTCAGGCATTGATTGTCCAAAACGGCAATGCTTACGAAGAAGGTTTGCGCGATTTTTGGAACGCGTTTAAGGCGTATTGGAAAGACCAAAGCAAAGAAAACGAGAAGACTCTACGTGGATATTTAACATTAGATATAACAAAGTGGCAATACACGCACGGCACGCGAAATCCGAACGGAATTTCACCGGATAATTGGACGGTTGACCAATATCTGCTAGACCGCGAAGGAAATCGGGAAATTCAAGTAAAGCTGTTTTTGGATTACGGCACAAATCCGCCGCTTTATCCGAAATGGCAGGAATATTTCCGCAAATATCAACCTCCAACGCTAATAGTTTGGGGAAAAAATGACTACATCTTTCCTACCGAAGGTGCAGAACCTTACAAACGAGATTTGAAAAATATCGAGTTTCATTTATTAAACACAGGACATTTTGCGCTCGAAGAAGAAAGCGAAAACATCGGGCAATTAATGGTGAATTTTTTGAAGAGGCAAAAGATTCAGTAAGTAAAAAAAACAGAGGAGCAACTAAAATGAACGAAGAAAACAATAATAAGGAAACAACGGAAAAAGTCAGTCGCCGAAAAGCACTCGGCGTATTGATCGGCGGGGCGGCGGCGACTTTGGCGGTTACAAGTTTGCCGGCTTTGGGCAATCAAACAATCGAGATCAACGATTTGGATGAGTTGGACAAAATGGCAACCAAACCGAAAAATTTGACGATGATGCCGCGGGTGACATATCTCGGCGGACCGACATATCTGATCGAAATCGGCAATTTTCGAATTTTATCCGATCCGGGTTTTGATCCGCAGGGAACGGAACGCAACGAAGGTCCGGGACATCTTTTGACAAAGGTAATGTCGCCGCCGATCGCACCGGAAAAAATCGGCAGAATTGATATTGCACTTGTCAGCCACGCCCAACATCTCGACAATCTCGATAATGAAGGTCGAAAACTTTTGACAAAAGCGGGAATTACGATCACCACGCCGGAAAGTGCGGTGATGGATCTGCCGACAAAATCAGTTAAGGGATTGAAGACCCGGGAAAGCACCGAGATCAAGAATAAATCTGGCGAAAAGTTGAAAATAACCGCGATGCCCGCAGTTCATACGAGCAATCCCGATTTGCGTAATACGGTCGGCGAAGTTACGGGATTTATGCTCGAATGGGACGGAGGTATTTTCTATATTTCGGGCGACACGGTTTGGATTGACGAGATCAACGAAATTGCCAAACGCTACAAAGTTACTGCCGGAATTCTGCACCTCGGGGCGGCAAATGTTCCGGCTGTCGGCGACAATTTTCTGACGATGAATGCCTCTGACGGCGTTCGTGCCACGCAAACTTTGGGACTGAAAAATGTTTTCCCCGCACATTTTGAGGGTTGGCGGCATTTTACGCAAGGAAGTTGGTTTATTTCGAGAGAATTTGAAAAAGCAGGTTTGACCAAATCGTTGAATCTTTTGAAGCCGGGCGAAGCCAGAAATGGCGTGATTTAATTTATGTCCTTGAACAACATAGAACTACCAAATGCTGATGAAGTTCGTTTAACATTTCGACTAATAGATTCGGCAAAGTATAACGCTTTGTCGAATCTATCCAAAGATGAGATTTACGATGACGGCGAAATGATGGCACCGGGCGGATTGTTGCTGGCTGAATTGATGGCAGAAACTTTGTCGCTTAAAGTGGGACAGACGGTTCTTGATTTAGGCTGCGGACGCGGACAGACTTCAGCTTTTCTTGCCGCACGTTACGGTGTCAATGTTGTTTCGGTTGATCTTTGGATCGGCAAAGTGCGGAAAGAATGAAAAAGGCTGAGAAATTGAAAGTAGAACATCTGACCACACCGCTTCAAGGCGATATTACACGCGGATTGCCGTTGGAATTTAGAAACTTTGACGCAATTTTCTGTATGCAGTCTTTCCATACTTACGGAACAAAAAGCGGGATTTTGAATTATCTCGCTACTTTATTAAAAAAGGATGGAAAAATTTGCATTGCCCAAACGTACTTTGACAAAGAATTTGAAAAATTGCCGGATATTTTCAAAAAAACAACCGGCTGGAATGCCGAATACGGAAAATATCATTCGCCAAACTGGTGGCGGAATTTATTTGAAGCAAACGGGAATTTTGAAGTCGAACGATGCGAGGAAATTTCAGGCGGAAAAATTATGTGGGAAGACAACGTCTTATATTACGGAAATCGTGCGGATTGGTCGTCCGAATATCTTGAAAAATCGGGCTGGTTGATAAAACAAATAATTTGGAGCAGAACAAATTCGCCGTCTTTAACGCATTTTATGTTGACGGCAAACAGGAATTGAAATGGTAAGGTTCAAAGACGGAATCAGAATTGTAGATATGAAAAACTTTAACGAAAATCAAAACAGATTTGAGTTAAGAGTCGAAGATAAAAACGCACCGCTTTGTTCTTTTGGAAATCAACGGAAATGTATCGGTTTTGATACAGAAAAAAGCGAATATGTCAGATTTACAAAGTCGGTTTTGAAAAAATTCTTGTTATCAATGGAGAAACAAAATGTCGCATAAATTTTTTGATCTAACATTTACCGAAAGCGTCAAAGAGGCGCAGGAAAAATACGGCTCGCGCAGGAGTTACGCGCGGTCGGAAGGCGGAAAGTCCGATTTTTACGGTCTCGGTGATAGCGAACAGGATTTTATTGAACAGCGCGACAGTTTTTATATGGCGACCGTCAACCACGAAGGTCAGCCGTATATCCAATTTCGCGGCGGCTCACAAGGGTTTTTAAAAGTTTTGGATGACAAAACGCTCGGCTTTGCAGATTTTCGCGGAAATATGCAATATATCAGCGTCGGAAATCTTAATGAAAACAAAAAAGCCGCATTGTTTTTGATGGATTATCCGAATAAAACGCGGTTGAAGATTTTGGCGAACGTCGAAGTCAAAGAAGCTTCGGAAGTTCCCGAATTGATCGAAAAATTAACCGTTCCAAATTACAAAGCAAAGATCGAACGTGCAATGATCTTGCACGTCGAAGCGTTTGATTGGAACTGTCAACAACATATTACGCAACGCTTTACAATGGAAGAGATCAAGCGAATCGTCGCGCCGATGAATGAACATATCGAAAAATTGGAAAAGGAAAATTTGGAACTGAAAGAACTTTTGAAGCAAAATGCAAAATAGCGACGAAAAATTTATGGAACGATGTTTTGAACTAGCCGAAGAAGCAAGAAAGCGAGACGATACGCCGGTTGGAAGTTTAATTGTTGATTCAGACGGAAAAATTTTAACCGAAGCAAGCGAAGCGAATCGGACAGATGATTTGTTCGACCACGCCGAATTTTTGGCAGTTCGCCAGACAATTAAGTTTAGGCAAAACAACGATTTAAGCGATTGCACTTTATTCACGACCAACGAGCCTTGTTTTTTATGTTCATTTGCGATTCGTCAAACTCGTATTTCGCGGGTAGTTTTTGCCAAAAAGACTTTGGAAATCGGCGGTGTTTCGTCAAATTATCCGATTTTTTCGGCAAACGACGTTGGATATTGGAAAACCGCGCCCGAGATTGTTTTTCTTGAAAGGATTAAAAAATGAACACAAAAATTTTAATTTTATTTAGGCAACTTAGTATTACTTCAACTTATTTATTGTTTCGATTGCTTTATTAAGCGAAGTTTTTATTCTCGATTTGGGCAAAATGTTATTCTTAAGTAATTCAGTCAAAACGGTTTTGCGCGGTTCGGTAATATAAATCTGTGTCCCGTTTTCTTCATATTGATTGATGATTTCTTTAAGCCGATAAACGCCCGTCGCATCAATAAAAGGAACATTTCGCATTCGGATAATCAGCGTTTTCGGCGTTTCGCTGATTCGATTCAGAGTCGCTTGAAATTTTTGCGTAACGCCGAAAAACAGAGGGCTGTTTATTTCAAAAATCATCGCATCAGCGGGCAGTTTCAAATCTTCTTCGGAAAGAATCTCTTCCGCTTCGCGGCTGTCGAAAACATCGAATTTACCGATGTCTGCCATTCGTTTCATAAAAATAAAAGCGGCAAGCACCATACCGACTTCGATGGCGATGATTAAATCGAAAATAATCGTCAGAAAAAACGTCACAAGCAAAACCAGAGCATCATATCTGTTGCCGCGCACGACCGAGAAAAAAGAATGCCATTCGCCCATATTATAGGCGACGACGATCAAAACGCCTGCCAGACAACTGAGCGGAATCAGTTTGGCAAGCGGCGCGAAAACCAGCATTATGAGCAGCAGAGTCAAGGCGTGAACGATGCCGGAAACGGGCGTTCGTCCGCCGTTTTTAACATTTGTCGCCGTTCGGGCAATCGCGCCGGTTGCCGGAA
Organism: Pyrinomonadales bacterium; assembly: GCA_038246645.1. Taxonomy (GTDB): domain Bacteria; phylum Acidobacteriota; class Blastocatellia; order Pyrinomonadales; family Pyrinomonadaceae; genus JAHCHG01. Next base: position 12,371 of record JBBRVS010000039.1, on the reverse strand, counting down.
TTCCGCCGAACAGCGAAGATCCGATATTTCCGATGCCTTGTGCGACGAGTTCCATATTTGAACGATGTTTTCCGCCGATCATTCCATCGGAAACTACCGCCGACAGCAAACTTTCCAACGAACCCAACAAAGCAATCGCAAATGCCGGACCGATCAATTGCTGAATCGTTTTAAGATCAATGGCGGGAATGTGCGGCATCGGCAGGGAATTCGGGATTTCGCCGAATTTCGATTCGATTGTTTCGACCGGCAGATTGAAAATCTGCACGGCAATCGTGCAAACGACGATGGCGACGAGCGAGCCGGGAATTTTGTTTGTTAATTTCGGCAGAAAATATGTCGCCGCAATGCTGAACGCGCCGAGCAGAATCGCATAATAAGTAAAACTGTTGAAATTAGTGAAATATAAATGCCATTTTTCAAGAAATTCCGCCGGCACATTTCCCGTTTGGAGACCGAAAAAATCTTTGATTTGTGATGAAAAAATGATAACTGCGATTCCTGATGTGAAACCGACAATCAGCGATTGAGGAATATATTTGAGCAGATTGCCGAAACGCAGAAGCCCGAAACCGATCATTATCAAACCGGCTAAAAACGTCGCAATTATCAAACCGTCAACACCGTGCTGCTGAACAACGCCGTAAACAATGACGATAAACGCGCCCGTCGGTCCGCCGATCTGAACGCGGCTTCCGCCGAAAACCGAAATCAGCAAACCCGCGATAACCGCCGTTACCAAACCTTTTTCCGGCGAAACTCCCGAACCGATGGCAAACGCAATTGCCAGCGGAAGCGCGACAATCCCGACAATCAAACCGGAAACAATATCTTGAAAAAATTGTTTCCGACCGATGCCCGATTTAATCAAAGAATAAAGTTTCGGCGTAAATTCCGTTCGATGTTTCATGATTTTTTGAAAGATCAATGTGCAATGTTTGCTGACATCTCACTGCTTCGTAAAAATTTTAATTTTATAATTAATGCGGGAAAATTAACAGGGATGATGGACAGGATAGACACCAGATTTGTTTTGAAAATTTAGCTTGCAGTCGTTTCAATATCAACTTTTATGTGTTGCCATTTACCCTGACGAAAACGCCAGATGCTCAAAGCGCATCGCGTAAAATGTCCGGCGAGAATTGCCAGCCAGATATGTATCGGTTCGAGTCCGATCGTTTCCCGAATAACGAAACAGATTCCGAGCGGCACGATGACTTGCGAGATGATCGAAATATAAAGCGGGCTTTTCGTATCGCCCGTGCCTTGCAGACCGCCCGTATATGTCAGCGCGACGGAAACGAAAATTCCCGAAACGCTCAAAATCTGTAAGAGCTGAACGCCGATCTCGACTGCCGCAGGTTCGTTCATACCGAAAATTGCCAGAAGTTGGCGCGGAAAAAAGAAAAAGAAAAAGCCGATAAAAATCGAACCGATGAGTCCGAACCGGGCGGCTATGTGAACCGCTTCGTTCGCCCGTTCGGACTGTTTTGCACCGAGATTTTGTCCGGCAACGGCGGCAGTTGCGCCCATCAAGCCGACCGAAGTCCACGAAACGAGCGAAAATAATTGCGTGTAGGAAACCGCGTAAGCCGCCTGCGCCGCCGCGCTTTGAGCGAGCGAACCGATAAAGGCAAGCATAAAAACGCCGCCGATATTCATGGCGATGCCTTGAATTCCGGCGGGCAGACCGAATTTGAAAAGTTTGCGGATAACGCTCCAATCCGGCGCGTAGCCGTAATCATTTTTGATCGAAACAACCCAATTCCCGTTCCAGAGTTTCCAAAAAGCGTAAATTGCCATCAAGCCCGAAGCCAGACACGTTCCAATCGCCGCGCCTTTCGTTCCGAATGCGGGAATCGGTCCAAAACCGCTGATGAAAATTATGCTGAAAATTACGTTCAGCGCAGTCATTACGATCCCTAAAATCATCGGCGTTTTCGCGTCGCCCGCCGAACGCAGCGCACCGCTCAGCATAAAATAGAGCATCATTCCGATGCTGAACAAAAACATTATGCGGAGATAGGGAAGTGCTTCCGCCTGAACCTCCGGCGCGGCATTGACGAGATTTAAAAGCAGCGGCGAAGCAAAATAACCGATCGGCGCAATGACGGCAACCGCAATAAAAATCGCGGTCAGAAATGCCTGATAAACCGTGCGGTTGACTTTTTCGACTTCGCCCGCGCCGACAAAACGCGCGACCAGAATTCCCATTCCGATAAAGATCGAAGAAATAAAAACGACGACGACGAGAAAAATCTGCCAACTCACGCCGATTGCCGCGTTGCCGCGAAAGCCGACGACGTTTCCGACCGTAATGTGATCAACCAAACCTTGCAAACCGCCGAAAATATTCGCCAGCATCGTCGGCGCGGCAAGTTTCCAGACCGCACTGCCAAGCGGACCTTCGATGATCGAACGATTATATTTCGGCTTGGAAGGTTTTTCCTTTTCCTGACCGGTTTCGTCGTCGAGTTCATTTTCTATTGCTTTTTCGGGGAAAGCCATCGGTTATTTTCGTTTGTCGGTATTCTTAAAATTATTATACCGAAAAATCAGATTTTGTTCCTTTCGATTGCATTTAAAGCGGTTTTTCCCAAGTTGTTGACGAAATGATTAAATGTTGCAAACCGCGCGTCTTTGGTAAATCCTTGTTTATAGCGAAAATAGATTTGCTGGGCGATTGCCGCGAGTTTAAATGTTCCGAAAACGTAATAAAAAACGATGTCCGAAACTTTTTTGCCCGATTTTTTCTCGTAAATTTCGACTAACTGCGAGCGCGAAATGTTTTCCATTAAAACTCTCGGATTAAACGGCATCGAAAGCATTTCATCGCCGTTTTCCTTTTGCATCCAATACGCGAGCGACGAACCCAAATCCATCAGCGGCTCGCCGATGGTCGTCATTTCCCAGTCTAAAACGGCGACGATCTTTGCTAAATCTTCGGGCGCGAGCATCACATTATCGAATTTATAATCGTTGTGAATCAAAGCCGCACCGTCTGACGCGGGAATATTTTTATTGAGCCATTCGATAGCGGTTTCGAGTTCGATGTGTTCATCGGTTTTCGCGTTGAAATAGCGTTTCGTCCAACCTTCGACCTGGCGCGTCGGGTAGCCTTCGGGTTTTCCTAAAGTTTCCAAACCGATTTTTTTGTAATCGAGCGAATGAAGATTTACCAGATTTTCGATGAACGATTCGACGACTTTTTTTCTCAAATCTTGTGAGTTTTCGAGCGTTTCGTTTGACACACTTGCTAACGCGCGGGTTTCTGCCATTAAGCCATCCGCTGACACAGGCGGTTCTGACAGTTTTCCGCGAATTATCAAACCGTTTCGGCGTTCCATCAGATAAAATTCCGAACCGATCACGTTTTCATCGCCGCAATATAGCAGCGGTTTCGGCGCGGGTTGATACACGATTGAAAGTTTTGACAAAACATTGAATTCGCGCGACATATCGTGCGCTGATTTGACTTGATTGCCGAACGGCGGACGGCGCAGAACATATTCTTCTGCGCCGATTTTGATGCAATAAGTCAGATTCGAACTTCCGCCCGGAAATTGAGAAATCTCGATTTCATCTGTTTTTACGTTCAAATTTTCGCGTAAAAATTCGACGAGATTTTTTTCGTTTAATTCTTCGCCGTAACGGATCGGTTTGGTGTCGCTCATAAGACAGCAATTTTATGATGCTTTACTGTCGCTTGCCAAATGAAACGCGCAGACAACTCAATAATTATTCAATGATAAACAAATAATTACTGTGGACGCACATCAGCTCCGACGGTTGTTTCGGTCGTTCCCGAAGGTTCGACCGTCATTGTTCCGCGACCTTCCCAACGAAAGCCGGAATCGGCGAATTGCGTATCGTATCCGGCAATTACGGAAACTTCCGTCGCCACGGCTAAAGCCTGTAAAAATGCGCCGCCAACGCCGCCTGTTCCGATGCCGGGTGTTCCTCTGTCTGATGTCCAACGCGCTGTGCCGGGTCTGCTGACATCAATTTCCGAAGTCAAACTCGTTGACGCACTTGCCACATTACAAGAATGAAGCTCGATGCCTCTGCCGCCGGGCGTAAAATACGGCGCAAGATCGTGAAATAAACTGACATTGCCGACATTAACCATTTGGCTGCCGAACAACATTCCGCCGGGACAACCGTGAGCTACTATTCTGAGCAGCCAGATATTTTGTTCTCGTCGGGCTTTTTGCCGTATTTTTTCGATCGCGACGTGTAAAGTATCGGTTTCAAGCACAGTTACAATTTTATAATCGGTTGCCGATTCCCTTGATGATGCTCTGCGAATACGGGCAGCAAGTCTTTCGTCAAAAGCGTAGATAATCATTTTATATTCTCCTTATCCGGCTCGTGTAATTGTTACTTTGACGACGAATTTTCCGTTGTTATCGGCAGGCGAATCGTCGTTGCAGGTTAAATAAAGTCTTCCGTTTCTCAAAGCCGTAACGCTTCCGTCTGAATAAGCCCATTTTTGCGAACCGACTTTTGCCGCGAGTCCGTAACGCATTCGGCTGTTGACCGGATAAGTCGAAACATTCAAAAATTTGCTTGTTCCCTTGGCATCGTGAGTTCCCCAACTTCCGCCGACATCAACGGTTCCGGTGGCGGAAAGTTCAATTATGTCGCCTCTGCGAATATCAATTCCGGTATCAATCCAGCGGTTGCCGCTGTTTCCCGGAACGATGATCGTGTCATTATCACCCGTCGGTTCTTCATCAAAATTGAGACCGTCAAACGTGATTCGATAACGCATCGCCGTCTCTTCCGAATTAAAATTGAGAAGCATCAGAAAACTTTCGTCCGTTGTTACACGAAATGATGTTTGCATCGTCTTGCTGTCTGAAAATGACAAATAAGTTTCGCCTTCGCAGCAGTTAGTTTGTCCGCCGTCAGCACCGCCTTTCCCGCGAAAATCGAGTGAAAACGCCGGACCTCCGTCGCCTGCAAACATAAGTTCCGTTTTAACCGTGACGGTTGTACCGCGTTTTGCTTTTGACGAATAGACATAAGTTTCGGCTCCGCGAACTGAATTTTGTAAAACATTGCTCGTGATCGGTGTCGGATTGTCAGCGTCGGTTGATTGTCCGAAAGCCGAAGCGGCGCACACAAATACTAAAGTTAAAATTGCTATAAATTGTTTTTTCATTTTTTTCTCCTAAGTTTGTTGCTTACTCGACTTGATATTTCGGGGAAAGAAAAACGTGCCAAGTATGCGCTGACGACAGGAAAAAGTCTTTGTATTTGCGTTAGAAAAGTGTTAGATTTTTGTTAGAAACCCAAATGAATAAAAAGACTTATGAATTCGGCGAGTTTTTACTCGAGCCAAACGAGAAGCGTTTGCTTCGTAACGGTGAAAAAATTTCGCTCCAACCGAAAGTCTTTGATATGTTGGTTTTTTTTATTGAAAGAAACGGCGAACTGCTTAGCCGCGAAGATATAATGAATGCGGTTTGGGTAAATACTTTTGTCGAAGAAACCAATCTCCGATTTTGCATTCACGCATTGCGAAAAGCTCTCGGCAAAAATGACGAAGGCAAAAATTATGTCGAAACCGTTCCAAAACGCGGTTATCGTTTCATCGCAGATGTTCGTGAATCTTCTATCACAAAACCTGAAATAATCAACGAAAGTATCGAAGAAATTCCGCCGGATGATTTTCCATAAATTCAATCGGCAAAACGCAATTGGCTGATCGGAATTTCATTTGTTTCGATAATTTCTCTTTTGATTTTTGGAATCGCTTGGCAGAAAAGTAAATCCGAATCGCAAAAAAATGAGTCTGATTTTAATCAAATTGCCGTTTTGCCTTTTGAAACGATCAATGAAAAAGAAGGTGAGATTCAGGCAGGTTTGACGGATTCTTTGATAAAAACTTAGGCAAAATTAAGAGTTTGAAAGTTTTGCCGCTTGCTTCGGTTAATAAATTTGCCGGACAAAATTTCGAAGCCGTAATTGCCGGAAAAGAACTGAAAACAGACACGGTTTTAGCCGGAAATTATCGTTTTGACGGCGAAAATGTCAATGTTACGGCAAATCTCTGGAGCGTGTCCGATGGCAAAAAATTGTGGACGGAAAGTTTCGCGGTAAAAGGAAAAAGTAATTTTGAGATCGAAACCGCGATTGCGCTTCGTGCGGCACGGCGGGTCTCTTTGAAAATTGCCGAAACTGTTGATGAAAAACTTCTTGCCGATCAGAATTTGAATGCAGACGCGGTTCGGAATTATATTTCGGCGCGAAAAATCTGGCGCACGGGCGAACTTTTTCGCCGCCGAGAAATGATCGGACTTTTTGAGAAAGTGATAGAACTCGAACCGAATTGGGCTTTGGCTCACGCCGGTTTTGCCGAGGCTTTGCTTACTTCCGATCAGAGTTTTTTTGAATGGGAAAAAGCTGAAAAGATCGCCAAAAAAGCCATCGAACTCGATAAAACAATTGCTCAACCGCATACGATTTTGGGCGAAATTTATCATTCGCGCGACTGGAATTGGACAGAAGCCGAAAACGAATTCAAAAAAGCGGCAGAAATTAATGCTGATTATGCGCCGAATTATTTCAAATATGCGGAATTTTTAATCATTCAGAGACGTTTTGCCGAAGCGGAAGTCGCTTTGAAAAAAGCCATCGAAATCGAACCTTTCTCACCTGTTTTTTATGCTTCACTGTGCAAATTATACAATTTTGACAATAAAATCGGGCAAGCTCTTGAAGCGTGTGAAAATGCGGCAAAAATTGATTCTGATTATTGGGTGACACCGAAGCTGCTTTTTGGGATCTATGCACAAAGAAAAATGTATTCAAATCTGGACGAACTGATTTTGGGCAAACTTTCAGCCGACGAACGGGCAAAACATCCATTGACAAAACCGCTTGACAACCAGGATTTAAGTCCGTTTTTTCGATATTTACTCGGCGAGCCTTCAAAAACAAGCGGAAAAAAGAGCGACCGTCCGGTTGCAGACGCAATGTTGTATTTGCAAATGAATGAAAATAAAAAAGCTCTGTCGCTTCTGGAAACGGCTTTTGAAAAGCGTGATGATTCACTGCCCACAGTCAACGGCGATTCCGCATTTGATCCGATTCGCAACGAAAAAAGATTTATCGAAATAATGCGGAAAATCGGTCTGCAAAAATAGATTTGAGTCGCAGAAATATGAGTATTTTAATTTTTCAAATCACTTTTATTTCGCAGTTTTGTTTCAACAAAAATTATCAGCAAAAAACCGGCAAAATAAGCGGCAAAATCGAGCCATTCAAAAGTTCTGCCAAGCGCGACCGAAAGAATTCGATTATTTTCCAAGCCGAGCAATTTTACATAATCAAAATATTGCAAAAACTCGATCAAACACGCGAAAAGCAAAACTCCGAACGCGAGTTTTCCATAAGTTATTTTTAAGAAAATCCGCAAAAAACAATAGATCAAAATTACGACCAAAACATCGCCGAGAAATGGACGAATTACCGTATCTTTAATGAACAGAGCAATTACGACTTCAGTTAAGAAAAGAATTATCGTTAAAAACAGGTAACTTTTATTAAATGCGAAATTCATTATTTTTAGCGACAATTATTAAAGCAAATCACGCCTGAAGGCATAACTCTGAACTTAGCAGAACTTTATTTACATTAAAAGTGAATCTTTTAAGTTCATAGTTTTTATGTAATAATTCGGCTATTCACTTTATTCCAAAAAAATAATGAAGCGTAGTTTCTATCTAATTCTAGTTCTGTTTATTTTGCCGATTGCGGTTAAATTGCAAAACGACGAGATAAAAAATGTTGCGCGAAATTTGCCTGATTCGCTGGCGTTTCAACGATTTACAAACGAAAACGGCTTGGCGCAGGATACGATTTTTTGTCTTTTGCAGGACAGTAAAGGTTTTCTTTGGATCGGAACTTATCACGGTTTGAGCCGTTTTGACGGTTACGAATTTGTCAATTTCACCCGCGATTTTCAGGACGTGAATTCAATTTCCGACAACAAAATCAATTCTATTTACGAAACCTCAGGGGGCGAAATCTGGATTGGAACGCGCAACGGTTTGAACCGTTATAATTACGCTACGAATAATTTTGACTCGTCTAAGTTTGAAGCGGAAAGCCCGGAAACCATCGGCGACAATTGGATAAATACGGTTTTTGAAGACAGTCGTGGAACGCTTTGGGTTGGGACAAATCAAAGCGGTCTGAACAAATTTGATCGCACAAACGGAAAATTCACGGCTTATAAAAACGACCCGAAAAATCCCGAAAGTCTGAGTAGTAATAATGTTTTCAGCATCGTTGAAGATAAAAACGGCGGATTTTGGGTTGCCACATCCGGCGGACTTAATAAATTTGACCGCGAATCGGGACGTTTTACGCGCTATTTGTCAGATGCAAAAAATCCGAACAGTCTGAGCGATAATGTAATAAATTCAATGTTGATTGACCGCGCCGGAATTATCTGGCTCGGAACGGGAAACGGTTTGAATCGGTTCGATCCGAATTCCGCACAATTTACGCGATACTTTAATGACAAAAACAATCAGCGGAAAATTTAGAACGACAATGCGATTCGTTCGATTTATGAAGCAAAATCCGGCGTCCTTTGGATTGGAACGAATAACGGACTCAATCGTTATGTCAAAGAAACCAACGGTTTTGCGGTTTATCAAAATGATGTTACGAATCCGCGCAGTTTGAGCGAGAACAATGTTTTATCAATCGTCGAAGATAATCAGGAACAGCTTTGGGTTGGAACTTCCGGCGGCGGATTGAATAAATATAATCAAAAAAAGGCACGTTTTCAGCAGTTCAGACACGAACCGAATAACCCGAATTCAATCAGCCGCGACAATATTTATTCGATGGTTGAAGACAAAAACAAAGATTTATGGCTCACGCCGGGCGGCGAAGGCGGACTAATCAAATATAAAGTCGGCGAAAAGCGGTTCGAGGCGGTTGAAGAATTTAATCAACAATATGTTTCCGCGCTTTATGTTGACCGCGACGGCAAAGTTTGGATTGGTGCGCCAAACGGATTATTTTATTTCGATATGGATGAGAACCGTCTGATTTCCTTCAAAAGCGGGACAAATGATGCCGGTTTCAAAGGTGTTGCGACAATTTGCAATGACCGCGACGGGAATTTATTGACGGGAAACCTGAGCGGCGAAGTGCGAAAAATAAACCGCGTGTCGGGCGAAATCAAACGCATTCAGTATCTGCAAAATCCCGCCAATGTTTCCAACTATCGCGTTTTAGCGATTTTCGTGGACAGTCTCGGACAAATTTGGATTGGAACGCGAAATTCCTTGACGAAATACAATCCCGAAACCGAAACTTCAACGCAATTCGCGCATCAACCCGATAACCTAAAAAGTCTGTCGGCGAGCGATGTCGGCGCGATTTATGAAGATAAAAAAGGAACGCTTTGGTTTGGGACAAGTTCGGGCGGTTTGAATCGCTTTGACCGAAAAAGCGAAACTTTTACGCATTTTACCGAACGCGAAGGAATGCCGATAAATAATGTCTATGAGATTTTGGAAGACGAGCAAAATCATCTATGGCTCAGCACCGACAAAGGTTTGGCGCGGTTTAATATTGAAACGCAGACTTTTCGGAATTTTGACGTGAACGACGGTTTAACCAATAACGAGTTTAACGACCGCGCCGCTTTGAAAACCGGAAACGGTGAAATGTATTTCGGCGGTCCCGATGGTTTTGTGCGTTTTAATCCGAAAGATTTTGACCACAGCCGATTTGCGCCGCCGATTTATTTGACCGACATTCGCGTTCTCGAACAGTCATTCAAAACCGCAGAGAGCATTACGCAGTTAAAACAATTAAATCTTTCGTGGCGCGATTATGTTGTTTCGTTTGATTTTGCCGCGCTCGATTTTACCGCCTCGAACAAACTGCAATATCAATGGAAACTCGAAGGTTTTGACGAAAATTGGATGAACGGCGGGACGCGGCGCACGGCAACTTATACAAATTTGTCCGGCGGCGATTATGTTTTAAAAGTCAAAGCAACCAATGCTGACGGCGTTTGGACGGAAGAATCACTAAATCTGAAAATAAACGTAACGCCGCCGTTTTATCGAACATATTGGTTTTTGGCGTTGATGGCGTTGGTTTTTGGCTTTATCACTTGGCTGATTTATCGTAATCGAATCAATCAGTTACGCACCATCAACGAAGCGCAAACGAGATTTTCGCAACAACTTATCACCTCGCAAGAAGCCGAAAGAAAACGAATCGCCGCGGAACTGCACGACGGTTTGGGGCAAAATCTGGTCGTCATCAAAAACCGCGCAATGCTCGGAATAAAACGCGGCGAAGATAGGGAAAAAGTTGAAAAAGAACTGAATAATATCTCTGAATCGGCGACGCTTGCATTGGAAGAAGTGCGCGAAATTACGAATAATCTGCGTCCGCAACTGCTTGATCGTTTGGGTTTGACGAAAGCGATAAACGCAATGCTCAAAAAGGTTTCGGATATTATTAACATTGAAAGCGAGATTGATTCGATTGATAATATTTTTAACGAAATGCAGGAAATCAGCATTTACCGAATCGTCCAGGAATCGCTCAACAACGTCATCAAACATTCAAACGCTTCGGACGCGAAGGTTTTGATAAAACGCACTGCGGACAAAGTTTTAATCACCATCGAAGACAACGGCAAAGGCTTTGCCGTTGAAAATATCAAATCGAAAAGCGGTTTCGGTTTGAACGGTTTGAAGGAAAGAGCGCAATTATTAAACGGCGAATTTTCGATTGATTCAAAAATCGGCGAAGGGACGAAGCTAAAGTTCAGAGTAACGCCTTCATGTGTGGTTTAGAGTAACGCCTTCAGGTGTGGTTTAGAGTAACGCCTTCAGGCGTGAAGTTTTCCGTGTAAATTCAACTTAGTGGTATATTAAAGACTGCACGCCTGAAGACGTTACTCTGAACTTTATGTATGATTGGCGAAAAATGAGCGAGGAAGAACGTGCCAAGGCGTTGAAAGAACGAAGGGCGCGGAAACAGCCTTGGCACGCGCCGCCGCATTGGGAATATGAAGGTTTAGTGAGGTTTATTGTTACCGCCGCTTGTTACGAGCATAAAAATATCATTGGAAACAGCCGCGAAAGAATGGCGAAATTTGAAACCGATTTGCTCGAAACTTGCGCGGATTTTGATGTTAAATTATATGCTTGGTGCATTTTGCCAAATCATTATCATATCTTGATTCAAACCGATAAAATTAGAGAATTTCAGAGCGAAAGACTCGGCAAACTGCACGGAAAAACATCTTTCCGATGGAATGGTGAAGAAAACGAGCGCGGCAGACAAATTTGGTATAAATCATTTGAGCGTCCGATGAAATCAAACCGCCATTTCTGGGCAAGCCTCAATTATATTCACAACAACGCGGTGCATCACGGCTATGTGAAAAAATGGCAAGATTGGGCATTTTCGAGTGCAAACGATTTTGTCGAAAAATTCGGACGCGAGAAAACTCTGAAAATCTGGAAAGAATATCCGATTTTAGATTACGGTAAAGATTGGGACATTTATTAGTTCAGAGTAACGCATTTATGCGTGAAAGTTCAGAGTAACGCATTTATGCGTGAAAGTTCAGAGTAACGCATTTATGCGTGAAAGTTCAGAATAACGCATTTATGCGTGAAAGTTCAGAGTAACGCATTTATGCGTGAAAACGTCTGCAAAAAAATCAAGTTGAATGTATGTCGAGGAATGCACGGGGCTTGTGCCAGGCGTTACTCTGAACTGCACGCCTGAAGGCGTTACTCTGAACTGCACGCCTGAAGGCGTTACTCTGAACTGCACGCCTGAAGGCGTTACTCTGAACTGCACGCCTGAAGGCGTTACTCTGAACTTTATGGAAATAACAATCATTATCGCTGACGACCATCCGATTGTGCGGAAAGGTTTGCGGGAAGTTATCGAAGAAGACGTAAGATTGCGCGTTGTCGCGGAAGCAAATAACGGGCGCGAGGCGATTGAAGCGATTGAAAAATTTACGCCGCAGGTTACGATTCTCGATGTTGATATGCCCGTGATGAACGGTTTTGAGACGGCGCGTGAGATAAAATCTAAAAAATTGAAAACCGAAATTATTTTTCTGACGATGCACCGCGACGAAGACCTTTTTAACGAAGCGATTGACCTCGGCGCGAAAGGTTTTGTTTTGAAAGACAGCGCACTGACCGACATTATCGAATGTATCAAAACCGTTGCACAGAGCGAACATTACGCGAGCCACGCGCTGACAAAATTTCTAATCAATCGGAGTCGCCGCGCCATCGGTTTGAGCGAAAAACAACCTTCAATCAACGATTTAACGCCAACCGAACGCAAAG
>JBBRVS010000038.1:0-33330 GCA_038246645.1 Pyrinomonadales bacterium | reverse complement strand
TGCAAATCGTATTTGGCGCGGCTCGAATCGAGCAGATAAGCGGCGATGCAGGTGTCGTCCGTTACGGCTTCGGGCTTGATCCCGAGTTTTTGCAAAGCGGCAAGATTTCCTTTGTAATCGTGCGTGCATTTTTCCAGAAAACCGTTCGACAAAATATCGCGCAGGGCATTGACGGCTTCGCCCTGTCCTTCGGCAAAATTTTCCAGATCAACATAAAAACTCGTGCCGGCGGCGGTCGCAATGCCTACGCCGAGCGGCGGTTTTTTGGCAAAAGAACCGCCTTTTGAATCGGAATTCGATGCGTCAACTTCAAAACTCCAATATTCCGTTTCCCAGAGCTTGCGGATCAATTTGTCTAAATTTTCACGAGTGGAAATCAATTCGTAACGCGTTTCGGTTTTCGCGGTCGGCGTATCGTAAAGCCCGGAAAAAAGCGGCGCGGAATCGGCAAATTCTCTGGTTAAAGTATTAAATTCGAGTTCGCTGAAAAGCTGGTAGGCAAGCTGGCGGTTCGGCTGATTATATTTGAGCGCGTCCAGATCGAGTTCAATCGGCATCGTCGTGTGAACGGTGGCGAGTTCGATTGATTGGCGAATCAAGTCCTGATTGTTTTGCAAAGATTCGCGATAGGTTTTATGCGTAACTTTGGCGGCGTTTTTTATCGCTTCTTCCGCCGAGCCGAATTCTAAAATGAGTTTTAACGCGCCTTTTTCGCCGATTCCGGGCGCGCCGGGAATATTGTCAATCGCATCACCCATCAAGCCCAAAAGATCAACGATCTTCGTCGGCGGAAGTCCGAATTTATTCTCAACCCACGCTTCGTCGCACATTTCGACGGGCGGAACTTGAACTTTCCGTTTAATATTCTGCGAATTCTGCCGCATACAAACGATCAAAGGATCGCGCACTAATTGGCACAAATCCTTGTCGTTTGAAACGATCACGGCTTGCATTCCTTTTTCGGCGACCTTTTGCGCCAGAGTTCCGATAATATCGTCGGCTTCAAAACCCGGCATTTTCAAGATCGGAATGTCGAACGCTTCGCAAACCCGGACAATAAAGGGAAGCTGCGAAGCCAGATCGTCCGGCATTTCGGCGCGGTTCGCTTTGTAATCGGCAAAGGAATCGTGCCGGAAAGTCTTTTCGGCAGTATCAAATACGGCGGCAACGTAATCGGGCTGTTCGTCGTTAAGGAGCTTTCTGAGTAAATTCGTAAAAACAAAAACGGCTTGCGTTACCTGTCCTTTGGAATTGCGCAGCGGTTCGCCGCCCTTTCTGCCCATCGGCGCAAAATATGCCCGGAAAATATGCGACATCGAATCAATCAGAAATACTCTTTTAGGTTTGTTTTCGCTCATTTTTTAGTCGTTCGGAGAATTTTTATTTTGTCTATGAATGATAGAAAAACATCCGCAGAGTTACAAGGTGAGAAAACTTTTGTGAAAAAATTCTCCAACCTAGTTTGACAAAAAAAAATAGTGTGCGTTATTCTATCAGTTCGTTTTGCGTTGGCAAGTGATGTTTGAATTGAAAAGTTTGTTTGGAAAAGTTTGTTTGAATAATTTATTTTTCTCCTTTTTTGCAAGTGTTTGATTCAGTAGAAACACTGATTTTTGTGTCCGGTTCGTCTAGGGGTCTAGGACACCGCCCTTTCACGGCGGCAACACGGGTTCAAATCCCGTACCGGATACCATCTTTTTTTGAACAAACCGCATCATATTTGCTAAACCGATTCGCTTGTATTCCAAGCGAATTTTTTATTTTAGGAAGAAATATGTTGAGAAAATTTATATACAGCCTTGTTTTAACGGCGATTGCCTTTATTTCGGTGCAGGCGCAAACCGTGCAAAATGCCGATACGGTGATGGTTTTGCCTTTTGAAAATACTTCGAATAAGGCGGAATTTAATTGGGTCGGCGAAAGTTTTGCCGATTCGCTGGCGGATTTGTTGAAAGTTCCGAGCCTGAACGTCATTTCAAATCAGGAACGCAAAATCATTCAGCAACGCCTCAGCGTGCCGCTGACGGTTTTGCCGAGTCTGGCAACTTCCCTGAAACTGGCAAGGGAATCGAGCGCGACGCTTCTTATCTTTGGAAAATACAACATAATTCCGGCAGAAGGCGATGTGGCGGCAAGTTTGAGCGTGACGGCGAAAATCATCCGCGTCAATGAAGGCAGATTTCTGAGCGAGGAATTTCCCGACGGGCGACGCATCACGCGTGATATAAATTTGACCGACGCGCTGCAAAATCTCCAGACGATTCAGGGACAGGTCGCTTATCAGATTCTTTATCAGCGCGATAAAGCCTTGCCGTTTTCGCAGAATCAGTTTATCGAATCGGCAAACAAAGTTCCCGGAAGAGCGTTTGAAGCGTATATAAAAAGTTTGCTTTCGGCTTCAAATCTGGAAACACGCGAGATTTTCTTGAAAAATGCGATGCGGATCTATGCCGAAGAAAAAGGAGGCGCGATCTATTCGGAAGCCGCGCTCGAACTCGGTCATATTTATTTGAATCAACGGAAAAACGCGGAAGCCATCGCGTATTTTTCGCAAATTCCGCCCGAAAGTTCGAATTATGCGGAAGCCGCTTTTTACACGGGTTTGATTCAGTGGCAGACCAAAAATTATGAACAGGCACTCGCCGTTTTGCGTCCGCTTGCCGATGATCTGAAACTGACGAGCGTTTACAATACTTTAGGCGCAATCGCCGTGCAGGCATCAAGAGCGGAAACGAAGAATAAAGGCAATTCCGACAATCTTCTTAATGAAGGGCTGGAATATTTGAAAAAAGCATCGGACTCTGCGCCGAATGATAAAAATGCGGCATTTAATTACGGAGTCGCACTTTTCTTAAACAACAATTTTAAGGAATCAGCCGAAAAGATTCGCTCGGTAATCGTCAGTAATCCGCGCGACGGCGAGGCTTATTTTCTTTTATCGAAAGGCTTGAAGTCGCTTGAAGATGCGACGGCAGATGATATGGATAATCAGGCGCGGCGTTTTTTGACGGTAAATAACAGATACGCCACGCTCGAAAAAAATTGGGAAGCTTCGAAATCTATCAATGAAATAGGGTTGCGCGTCGAACAACCTTCGCGCCGGGAGTTTGTCAGTGTGGTTTTAACGAAAAAACAGGCAACACCGATTCAAACCGCGACAAACGAAACCGATAATTTGCTCGCGCAAGCCGATCAATTTTACAAAGACGGCAATGACGATGAAGCGATGGCGGTGTTACGAAAAGTTTTGGTCGGCGAACCGATGAGCGCGAAGGCTTATCTGACGCTCGGCAAAATCCATCTGCGGCGCGGCGATCTGGAACAAGCGATCAGCTCATTTAAAACCGCGCTGTTTTGGGATAACCGGCTGATTGATGCCCACGTATCTTTGGGCAAGATTTATCTGGAAAAACGCGATTGTTTGCAGGCGAAAAACTATTCGGCTTCGGCTCTGGCGATTGATGAAAACTATCAAGATTCGCTCGCTTTGCAACGTCTCGTTGAGCGATGTTCCAAATAGTGTGACAATTCGCGTGATTTTGACAAAGGCATTTTCTGATTTTTTTATGTTTGAAGGGTGAATTTTAACCCGAGAAAAAATAATTAGCTTGATGTTTATTGAGTTTGTGTCTTTGAAATGTTTAATTTGAAATTTGAAATTAAATTGTGGCACGCCACGTGCTATATGAAAGAGTGGCTAGCTTGATGAAATCATTAAGACCCGCCGCCAACTCTTCTCCGAGCATAGTTTGCCACTGTGCTTTAAGCCTTCCGAGCGTTCCTTCAGTTGTCTTTCCATTATGAGCCTGATCTGATAAAGATCAGGCTCTCCTACTTTTAAATCCCGTATTTTCAATACTTTTAATAAATATACCGATTTTCGTTCAATTTGAAGGATATTCTGAGAATGTTTGACGGAAATGCTCAATTTGACCTATGAAATAACAATTTGCGGATAAATTGACAAAAACCGTCACTGTTCCGGTGACACATTTTGCATACTTTTCAATTTGACCGCTCAATTTGATTGAAAATCTTCCAGATTGACCTAAAGAGTTGATTTTATGCGTTTTAAGGGATTTTGAAAGAAGTTGTTATTTGCCCGCTCACACCACGAAAGATTTTTTGTTAAACTGTGAATATGAAATTCCTTTTTTCTATGGCTAAATTGCCGAAGCCGGCGAATATCATTCTGGCTTTTGTTTCCGTCATTCTTTTGACGCTTTCGTTTCCCGATTTCGATTTGGGGTTCATCGCGTGGGTCGGTCTTGTGCCGCTTTTCTGTGCTATCGAACGCGAAAAGGAATCAATGGTAAAATCCGCCGTTGTGGGCTGGATTTTCGGAACGGGATTTTTCTTCGGAACTTGCTGGTGGCTGACTTTTGCGATGATTACTTATGGCGGAATTTCGTGGTATGTCGCATATCTTTTGCTTTTAATAATTGTGTCAATTGTCGGGCTTTATTCGGCGGTTTTTGCCGCACTTCTTTCGTTTCTGTTAAAAAGATTGGGAAGTTATGCGATCTTTGCCGCGCCGTTTCTGTGGACTGCGCTGGAATTTGCAAGGTATCACATAACCTTTAACAATTGGAACGAAATCGCTTATTCGCAAGCTTTTAGCCCGAATTTTATTCAGTCGGCGCAATTCGGCGGCATTTATCTGGTCGGTTTTTTGATTTTGTTGATCAATTCTTTTGTGACCTTTATCTTTCTGCCGATTCAAAAAATGAATGTCTTTTTCAGACTTATTCCGGTTTTCACGATTGCCTTTATGATCTTTACGGTCGTTTTCAGCCAGCAAAATCAAGATATTTCACTGACTGCAAATGATAAATCAAAACACCCCGAAAGAACGAATGTCGTGGCGATTCAGGCAAATGTGCCGATGAGCGGTTTAAATTATGAAAAATGGCTCGATTTAAGAGCGCGGCACGTCCGGCTTGCCGAAGAAGGTCTGGCGAAATTAAAGGCTGAGCAAACAGATTATGCGGAAAAACCTCTGCTTATAATTTTTCCCGAATCGCCGATGAATTTTATGTACGAAGAAGACGCGGAATTTCGTGAATTTATCAGAAATTTCTCGCTCAAACATAACGCGTATATTCTGTTTAATTCCGCCGAACCGAACCGGGCGAAGGGAAACTATTTTAATTCCGCCATTTTAGTTAATCAAAAGGGCGAAAAAATCGGGCAGTATGATAAGATTTTTCTCGTTCCGTTCGGCGAATACGCGCCCGTTCCCGAAGCGATTCAAAAATCTATTCCGACGCTGGTCGGAAGTTTTGAGCTTGGTACGGAATATGATTTATTTGAGATCGGCGGCGTAAAAGCCGGAATTATGATTTGCTACGAATCGCATTTCCCGACGCTTTCGCGCGAATTCGTCCGTAACGGCGCGGACGTTCTTGTCGAAATGACGAACGACGGTTATCTGGGAAAAACAGGCGTTTTGCGCCAGCATCTGGCAAGTGCGGTTTTCCGCGCCGTCGAAACGAATCGTCCGGTTCTCAGAACGACAAATGTCGGAATCACGGCTTATATTAATGAACGCGGCGAAGTCTTAGGCGCGTCGGAATCTTACGCGGAAGAAATCCGCGTCTGGTCAATGACGAAATCCGACGGCAGCCAAACCTTTTATGTAAAATACGGCGATTGGTTCGCCTGGCTTTCGATAATCGTCAGCTTGGGATTATTGATTTGGAGTTTTCGGAAAAGAACAATAGAAATGAAAGTATGAAACGAAATATTTTAATCGCAGTTTTTATATTGGTTTTTATCTATATTTTGAGCTATGGAATATTTCGTCAAGCAAACATTGAAATTTGGGAAAAAGATAATCAGGCTTATGTAATTTTTCCCGCAGACAAAGTTTATTTATACTACTTATTTCGTCCCGTAAGTTACATAGACGGAACACTAACAGGAATAGGGTTTCATATCGGAGCGCATCAGTAAAAATGGAAATAACAGATTTACAAGTAAAATACGAACAGATAAAAAATAAAGTTACCCAACTTGGGAGGTTTCTTTGACGCACCTGCCAAACGCGCACGGCTCGAAGATTTAGAATCTCAGATCGGCGAACCCGATTTCTGGAATAATTCGGACAAAGCGCAGAAACTCGTGCAGGAAAGAAGCCGGCTCGAACGCGGGTTGGAAAGTCAGGAAAAATTTGAAACGGCGATTTCCGATGCCGAGGTTTTGATCGAATTTGCCGAAACCGATGAAGACTCGTTAGAGGAATTGGAGAATTTGATTCTCACGCTCGAAAAGGAAGTTGACAAAGCCCTGATCGAAGCCTTGCTTTCGGGAGAAACCGACGCGAATAACGCGATCTGCTCGATTCAATCGGGCGCGGGTGGCACGGACGCACAGGATTGGGCGCAGATGCTTCTGCGGATGTATATTCGCTGGGCGGAAAACAAAGGTTTTAAGGTCGAGATTCTGGACGAACAAACGGGAAGCGAAGCCGGAATAAAGAGCGCGACTTTTCGGGTCGAGGGCGAATATGCTTACGGCTTGCTCGCCGCGGAAGCCGGAGTTCATCGCCTGGTGAGAATTTCGCCGTTTAATTCCGGCGGAAGCCGCGAAACTTCGTTTGCGTCAATGTTCGTTTCGCCGGAAATTGATGAAGACATCGAGGTCGAGATCAACGATAAAGATCTGCGGATTGACACCTATCGCTCGTCAGGCGCGGGCGGTCAGCACGTTAATGTTACGGATTCGGCTGTCAGAATTACGCATCTGCCGACAAATACTGTCGTCACCTGCCAAAATCAACGTTCGCAGCTGCAAAACCGCGCCGTTGCGATGAAGGTTTTGCGCTCGAAACTTTACGAACTCGAACTCGAAAAACGTCAGGCTGAATCCGCCGAACTCGAAGCGACCAAACAGGATATTTCGTTCGGTTCGCAGATTCGCAATTACGTTTTGCATCCGTATCGGCTGGTTAAAGATACGCGCACGAAGTTTGAAAAAACCGATGTCGAAACGGTTCTGGACGGCGATATTGATGATTTTATCAAGGAATTTCTGCTGTTTAAGAAAAGCGGACAGACACCGGCGAAAGATTAATATTGCCGGAATGCAAGACTGGAGCGCAAGCGTCCCCGCTTGCAATGAGCGCGTGAGCGCGAAAAAGCCTTTAGTTGCAATAAACTTGATTTTATTTGAAACGCTTTTCCGCCGCTCGCGCGACGGTTGCAAGCGGGGACGCTTGCGCTCCAGTCGTTTTTTTAATATTTGGAATCTGAAGTTTTAATTGTAGAATCTAAAAATGGCAACGAGAACAGTAACACCGAAAAAAACAAACGCAGCCGCAATAAAAGATTATTCAATAATTAATGATATAGTCGCAATTGTTTTGTTGGTGTTGGCGGTTCTGATATTTTTATCTTTAGTTTCATATAACCAAAATGATTATGTCCCATTTATTACTCCTGATTCAAACGAAATAAAAAACTGGATCGGCGTGGTTGGCGCAGGAATTTCAGGAATTTTAATAGATGGAGTAATTGGTTGGACAGCTTATCTGGTTCCGGTTTTATTAGTTTTTGTTGCTTGGCGGATTTTTCAATCCAAAAGTGTTTTATTGCGTGTCAGACATATTATTGGAATTTGTCTCTTTATAGGTTCACTTTCCGGTTTATTTGAGTTATTCGGCGGACAGGGAGCCATTATTGGTGAAGCGGTTCTTCGACTTTTTACTTATTTATTCGGATCAATCGGGACAGGCATTTTGCTTACAGTTTCATTTTTAACTTCGCTGATTTTAATTACAAATTTTTCGATCATTTCATTTTTCAGCGATTTTGAATTGGCGTGGCAAAATTTTCAGATGCGGTTTGAAGATTATTTTGTCGGCTATCGAAAATGGCGCGAAGCGCGAAATAAAGCTGCGCTCGAAAGATTAGAAAAACGCCGCCGCGTGCGTGAAGCCGTAACCGAAAAGGAAGTGCGCGAAGAAATTCCAGCAAAGAAAGTTCCCGAAATTTCAAACGGCAAAGAGATTCCGGCGGAAGTCGAAACAAAAAAAGAAACGGTCGGCGAAAAACTTTCGGGAATTTTTGCGCGGTTTGGTAATTCAGCGAAAGAATCGGAAGAAACCGAAAAGACAGCGGAAACTGTTGTTGAAGAAGAAGTTAAACCTCTCGAACAAATCAAAGAATCCGAAGAAATTCTGCCGACAATCGCGGCTTCCGAAGTAAAACCGGAAATTGAAGAGGAATTTCCTCAGCCGACAATCCAGGCGCAGGATTTGATCGGCGATTCGCTGAAAATTCCGATTTCGCCCGTTAAGGAAACAGGCGATTTGGACTCGGAATTATTAGAAGAATTTGAAGACGAAATAGAAGAAGACGAAGAAGTCTTTAGAAAGCCGAGCAAACCGCCGAATTATGACAATTATATTTTGCCGGAATCCGAATTTCTCGTTCCGCCGCAGCCGCGCATCGAGCAAAAAGACGAAGAACTTCTGTCAATCGCGCAGGAATTGACCGAAAAAACCAAGGAATTTAATGTTACGGGGCGCGTAATGCACATCTGTCAGGGTCCGGTTGTGACGACTTATGAATTCAAACCCGATCCGGGCGTAAAGTATTCACGCGTAACGGGTTTGGTTGAAGATTTATGTCTGGCGTTGAAAGCCGAATCAATCAGAATAGAGCGAATTCCCGGCAAAGCGTTCGTCGGAATCGAAGTTCCGAACAGAGAACGCGAAACGATTTTTCTGCGCGAAGTTATTGAATCGAAAAAGTTTCAATCATCAAAATCGCTTTTAACTCTCGCCTTGGGCAAAACGATTGACGGTTTGAATTATGTCGCTGATCTGGCAAAAATGCCGCATCTTCTGATCGCCGGCGCGACCGGCGCGGGAAAATCGGTCGGCGTAAATACTCTGGTCGTTTCGATTCTTTATAAGGCAAAACCCGACGAAGTAAAATTCATTATGGTTGACCCGAAACGCCTCGAACTCGGCGTTTACGCGGACATTCCGCATCTGGCAACGCCGATCATTACCGATCCGAAACGCGCCGCAATTTCGCTGAAATGGGCGGTTTCCGAAATGGAACGCCGCTACAAGCATCTCGCGGGTTGGGGCGTGAGAAACATTGACGGTTATAATGCGGAAGTAAAACGCCGGAACACTGCCGGACTGTTTGACGAAGACGGCGAAGCGCATAAACCGCTGCCGTATTTCGTGATAATTATTGACGAGCTTGCCGATTTGATGATGACTTCCGGCAAAGAGGTCGAATCTTCGATCACGCGGCTTGCCCAGATGGCTCGCGCCGTCGGGATTCATCTCGTTCTGGCAACGCAGAGACCTTCGGTTGATGTTATTACGGGTTTGATCAAAGCGAATTTTCCGGCGCGGATTTCGTTTCGCGTTTCGTCAAAAATTGATTCGCGCACCATTATTGACGGCAACGGCGCGGAAAGTCTCCTGGGCAGAGGCGATATGCTCTTTCTGCCGCCGGCGACCTCGCAGATCGTACGCGTTCACGGCGCATATGTTGACGAAAAAGAGATTCAAAAGATCGTTGACCACATTAAACAGCAGGGAAATCCTGATTATGACGAAACGATCACTAAATCCGAAGAAGAAATGGACGAATCCGGCGATCTTCCGGGCAGCAACGATCCGCTTTTTGCCGATGCTCTGAAATGCGTCGTCGGTTCAAAACGCGCTTCGACCTCGCTTCTCCAACGCCATTTACGGATCGGTTACGGACGCGCCGCCGCTATTTTAGACGCGCTGGTTGCCGAAGGCTACATCGGCGAGATGGACGGCAGCAAACGCGCCCGACCGATCTTGCAAAAAGCCTACGAAGCCCTGCAGGAAGCCGAAGAAGGAAGAGAGATTTAAATCGGAAAAAGTGAAAAAGTTGAAAAGTGAAAAAATTGAATTAATATAACTGGATAGTCTTCGGTCTTTGGTTTTTGGGAAAAAATCAATGCGCGTGATGCGCCGTTTTTGGGAAAAACTTAAAATGTCAGAGCAAAAACTCAAAGACCGAAGACCAAAAGCCGAAGACCTGTTCAATTACGAATTATTTCATAAAAAACTTTGACTTTTAGCTAAATGTTTCATACTTTTGGATTTAACATATTTGTAACTCAAAATTTTCTTTTAATTCATAATTTTCCACAGTTTTCCACAGTTAGCTGTGGAAAAGGTTGTGGAAAACACCGTTTCAAATCACCTAAACGGTTATTTTTAATGAAGTTTTAACATTTTGCACACAAAAGATGCAGAGAAAATATGCGATTTCATAAACCTTATTATTTCAACACTTACAAATTCTTTATTAAACTGATTCTTTTATTAAATTTAGGCTGTTTATTTATTTGTTGCGGGCAAAAACAAAGCAAACAAGTTTTATCACCGGAAAATCGAGTTTTAGCATCTGAATCAGCCGTAAATATTAACACAGCAACCGCCGCCGAACTCGAAAAACTTCCGAATATCGGAGCAAAAACCGCGCAGGCGATCATCGAGCACCGCGAAAAATTCGGAAAATTTCGCAAAAGCGAACATTTAATGCTCGTTCCGCGCATCAGCGACAAGCGTTTTCGGGAAATCGAACACTTGATAAAAACAGATTAGATTTGCAATTTTTAATTTGCGATTGTTTGAAAATAAAAAAATTTGTAAACAGTTACAAAAATTTATTATTTGTTAAGGAAGCGGTCTTTGACCGCGTTTCAACTTACGCGCTCAAAGACCGCTTCCTTAACGGGTGTTTGGTTAATTAAAACTCAAAACTCAAAGATCAAAAATCGAATGACCTAAAAAAAAACTCAAAATGTCAGCCTCTAACTTTGAAAAAACCAACTTCACTCTTTATCCGCTTTTATGGCTTTCGGTGTGTTTTGCAGGCGGCGTTTTGTTTGAAAATTTTGCGGCGGCGGATTGGAAAACATATCTTTTAATTTGCATAATTTTTGCCGTTTTTTCGATAGTTTTTATCAAACGAAAATCTGCGCTGATTTTTCTTTCGATTGCCTTTATTGCGATCGGTGCATTTTATTTTTCGGTTGAAAATAGTTCGGTTTCCGCCAATCGTTTGAAAAATCTTTACGATAAAACCCAAATAAATTCGGGCGACCCGCTCGAGATTGAAGGCGTTTTGCAGAGCGCACCGGAATCGGCGGTCGGCGGAATTTTTATTTTGATTAGGGCGGAAAAAGCGTTTTACAAAGGCGAAACTCTGGAAATATCGGGAAATTTCAGACTTTTTGCGCCGCTTTCCGATGAGCGAATCTCTAATGAATACAAAGAATTAAACCTGCAACACAATTCAAGAATCCGCGTCGCTGCGAATTTACAGCGCGAAGATTCTTTTTTGAATCCGGGCGTAAGTTCGCGCCGGGAAATTCTCGATCAGCAGGATATTGATGCGACCGGAAGCGTCAAAAGTCCGCTTCTGATCGAGAAAATTTCGGACGCGGAAAATTTTTCGCCGCTGGCGGCAGTTTATAAATACAGGCAAAATTTGATCGAAGATTTCAGAAAAAACTTCGATTCCGCGACTTCCGGCATTTTGATCGCGTCGCTTCTGGGAAACAAATATTTTCTCGACAAACAAACGGCGGAAGTTTTCCGCGAAGGCGGCACCTTTCACGTTCTCGTCATTTCGGGCTTGCATATCACGTTTATCGGCGGTTTGGTTTTGCTTTTCGTGCGCTTTTTTACCAAACAAAGATTCTGGCAATTCATTTCGGCAAGCGCGTTTTTATGGATTTACGCGCTGGCGGTCGGCGCGCAAGTTCCCGTTATTCGCGCCGCGCTGATGTTCACGATCTTGCTTTTTTCGCAGGTGATTTACCGGCGCGGAACGCTTTTAAATGCTTTGGGAGCGTGCGTTTTGATCTTGCTCGTCTGGCGACCGAACGATCTTTTTAATCAATCTTTTCACCTGACGATTTTGAGCGTAACGGCAATAATCGCCATGGCTTTCCCGATTATTGAAAACCTGCGGGCAATCGGAAAGTGGTCGCCGTCCGCCGAAAATCCTTTTCCGCCGAATGTTTCGCCGCTTTTGAAAAGATTCTGCGAAACTATCTACTGGCGCGAAATCGTTTGGAAACGCGATATTTCAGAGCAGATCTGGACGGCGAATCTCTTTAAATCGCCTTTTTTGAAAAAAATTATTGAAAAAGACCGGCAGAAGATTTTTCGCTTTGTCTTTGAAGGAATTATTGTTTCAATGATCGTGCAAATCTGGCTTTTGCCGCTGTTAATCCTTTATTTTCACAGACTTTCGTTTTTCAGCGTGATCTTAAATTTATTGGTCGGAATAAATATCGCATTCGAAAGTTTTACGGCGATTTTTGCTTTATTTCTGGCGCAATTCAGTGAAAACATCGCCCAGCCGTTTATCAAATTAACCGAACTCTTGAATTGGTTTTTGCTCCGGATTCCGCAAATTTTGATCGAAAATAATTTGGCTTCAACTAGAATCCCGGTTTATTCGGGTAACTTTAAAGCGATTTATCTATTGTACTTTCTGCCTTTGATCGCTCTGACTTTTTTATTGAACAACTGGAATCCGTTTTCTCTAAAATCAAAGACCAAAGACCAAAGACCAAAGACCAAACTCATTTCAGCGGCAATTTTCATTGCGCTTTTTGCTTTAATCGTTTTTCATCCGTTTAGTGCGCCTTCGGCAGACGGCAGATTGCACGTTGAATTTCTCGATGTCGGGCAGGGTGATTCGGCTCTAATTACATTTCCGAACGGCGAAACAATGCTTGTTGACGGCGGCGGCAAGCTGAATTTTAACAAAATTTATCTGCCAAACGGCGACGACGAAGAAGCGGGACTTTTCGAGCCGGATTCGCCGTCAATCGGCGAAGCGGTCGTTTCGGAATTTTTGTGGGAAAAAGGTTTCTCGAAAATTGATTATATTTTAGCGTCGCACGCCGACGCCGATCATATTCAAGGGCTTGCGGACGCGGCACACAATTTCGGAGTAAAAAAAGCGTTTTTCGGCAGAACTCCGTTTGATGATGAAGATTTCCGAAAACTTTTTTCGGTTCTGGAAAAAAGACGAATCAAGCCGGAAATCCTCTCACGCGGCGATGTTTTAAATATCGGAAATGTTAGAATCGAAATACTTTATCCCGAAAAAGATTTGTCTGCCGAAGCGGTTTCCGATAATAATAATTCGCTCGTTTTGCGCCTGATTTTCGGAAATAGAAAATTTCTGCTGACGGGCGATATTGAAAAGGAAGCGGAAAAGTTTTTGGCGGAAAATTCCGCATTGCAAGCGGATGTCGTCAAAGTCGCGCATCACGGCAGTAGAACTTCTTCAATTTTAGAATTTGTTGAAAATACACAGGCGGATTACGCGATAATTCCGGTCGGCAGAAAATCAAGGTTCGGTCATCCGCACGGCGATGTCGTCGAGCGTTGGCAAAGTTCGGGCGCGAAAATCATTACTACGGGTGAACGCGGAACTGTTTCTGTTTCAACTGACGGAAAGGATTTAAGAGTAGAAACTTTTGTCAAATAAAAAGCAGTTTTTAAAACGAGAAACCCGAAAAGTTTCTGTTATAAAAACCTTCGAGCGTTCCTTGTTTGAAATCCTGATGGTCTTAGTTGTATCGCATCCGGGATTTAAAGTCAAGCACTTTTTTTTGCAAAAAGTAATGCCTCAACTATAAGTTATGGAACTACTTCTTTGTTCATTTAAAACCCGTAAGTCTTTTATTTTCAATCAAGGCGTTTTATTGAAAAAACATCTGTAACTTTTTATTGAGGCATTACTGCAAAAAAATAAAAACAAAAAAACTATAAGCAATTTATTTTATTAAGGTTAAGCGAGCATCTGGTCATTTTGAGCAAAGAAATTCGCTTAACCCGGAAATAAAATTTTTAATGTTTAAAATGCCTGAATCCGGTAAAGACCATCGCCAGACCGTGTTCATTAGCGGCTTGAATTGATTCGTCGTCTCTTACGGAACCGCCCGGCTGAATGATCGCCGAAATGCCGAATTTGGCGGCTTCGTCAACATTATCGCGGAAAGGAAAAAACGCGTCGGAAGCTAGAGCCGTGTTCTTTAAATCAAGTTCGGTGCGCTCGGCTCGCATCGCGGCGATTCTCACCGAATCAACGCGGTTCATCTGTCCCGCGCCGACTCCGACGGTTTGATGCGCGTTGGCAAAAACAATCGCGTTTGATTTGACGTGTTTGCAGACTTTCCAGGCGAGAAGCATTGCGCGGATTTCTTCTTCGGTCGGCGGTCTTTGCGAAACGATTTTTAAATTCTTTGCCGAAACCGTTAAAACATCGCGGTTCTGCACGAGAAATCCGCCGGAAATCGTCCGGTATTCAAAGGGATTTTCGTTTTCGGCTTTCTCAACTCGTAAGACGCGCAGATTCTTTTTGCTTTTGAAAATGTCGAGCGCGTCTGCGTCAAAATCCGGCGCGATGACGACTTCGGTAAAAACTTTATTAATTTCCCGGGCAGTTTTCGCATCAACTTTCCGGTTAAAAGCGACGATTCCGCCGAATGCCGAAACCGGATCGGTGGCGAGTGCGCGGGTGTATGCTTCCAGGGTTTCCGCGCCTGTTCCAACGCCCGAAGGATTCGTATGTTTGATGATCGCGCAGGCTAAATCACTGAAATCCCCAACAAGATTCCAGGCGGCTTCCGCGTCAACATAATTGTTAAAAGACATTTCCTTGCCGTGAAGCTGTTCGGCATTGGCGATTCCTTTTTCGCCCGTTACATAAAGCGCGGCTTTTTGATGCGGATTTTCGCCGTAGCGCAGATCGGCGGCTTTTTCGAGTTCGATTGAAACAAAATCTTCCAATTCTTCCGGTTTTTCTTCCGGTTCGTCTTCCAAAATTTCGTCCATTTCAATAAAGGCGAGATTTCCGAAAGGATTAAGCGGTTCGAGAAAATCGAGATCATCGCCGGAAAGTTGTTCGGCTAAATAACCGGAAATCGCCAGATCGTAAAAAGAAGTGCGCGTATAGGCAAGAGCTGCGAATCGCTGGCGCGTTTTGAGGGAAAGCGAACCGTCCGTTTCCTTCATTTCGCTTAAAACATTTTCATAAAGTCTGGCATCGGTTACAACGGCGACATCGCGCCAGTTTTTCGACGCGGAACGAATCATCGCCGGTCCGCCGATGTCAATTTGTTCGACCGCTTCTTCGAGCGAAACACCTTCTTTTTCAACGGTTTGCTCAAACGGATAAAGATTTATGACGACCAGATCAATCGGCTGGATCGAATGAGTTTCCAAGGCTTTCTGATGTTCTTCGTTATCGCGCAAAGCAAGAAACGCGCCGTGAATTTTCGGGTGCAGAGTTTTAACGCGCCCGTCCATCATTTCGGGAAAACCCGTAACTTCCGCCACTTCCTTTACAGTTAAACCGGCTTCGCGCAGAGATTTAGCCGTTCCGCCCGTAGAAATAATTTCAACGCCGAAATCGGCGAGAGATTTGGCAAATTCGACAATTCCTGTTTTATCCGAAACGCTGATTAAAGTGCGCCTTATTTTTCTTAATTCGCTCATAAATTATTTCGTCTGAAAATAAAATTAGCGGTCAAAATCTGACCGCTTTTTGTATTAAAATTTTTTGCACATCAACGCAGGGAACAACCGATGAGTTTACTCTGCCAAAGACAAACTCTGATTAAATCTGTTTTCTGCCACGTCAGCTTAAAAAAAGAAGCGTCCGAGAAACAGCAGGCTCAACAAAAATGCTATTGTGTAAATGACTATTTTGATAACACTCATAAATTTTTTATCCTTAAAAATAAGAGCCTAAACCGTAATGAAACGTGCAAAGAGGTATTTTAATTCTGCAAAGGTTTCGATGTCAAAGATGAAGAATTGGTTTTCAACTTTATTTATCGCGTGTTTCGCTGTAATTTTTGTGTGCGCGAATGTATCGGCGCAGGATTTTGAAGCGACGATAAGACTTGATTCGGCTTCCGGTCTTTTGCAAATAGAAGGTAAGTTTTTGAAAGAAAACACCTTACAATCGCCGAAAAATTTTGCGTTTGTTCGTTTGATAGATAATTTAACTTTGAACGATAAAGAAAATCGGCAAATTCCCGTTAAAAAATTAATCGAAGGAGAATATTTAGCGGAAAGCACGGGAACCGCCGCCTGGAATTATCAGATTGACGTAAAACCTGCGGGAAATTTTACGACTAAAGCTCATATTTCCTGGCTGGAAAATGAGCAGGGAATTTTGATGCCCGGCGACCTGTTGCCGCAATTTTTTGGAAAGAGCGAAAAAAAGATTTCCGCCAGAATTAAATTCGATTTGCCCGAAAATTGGAAGATTTTTACGAGCGCAAACCGCGAAAGTAAAAATGTGTTTAATGTAGAAAATATTGAAAAAGCAGTTTTTGCGGTCGGGAAAAACTGGCGAGAAAGCGAGATAAAGATAGAAAATTTCGCCGTAAAATTTTTAATAACAGACGAATGGTGTTTTTCGGATACGGAAGCGGCGGAAATGACTCGTGAAATTTTAGAAAATTATAAAAATCTTTTCGGTGAATTTGCGGGCGGAAAAGCGCAGATCAATCTCTTTCCGGTGAAAAATAGTTTCGGTCGTTGGGAAGCGGAAACACGCGGCAATACCTTGACGGTTATTTCCGGCGATATGCCGTTTCAAAAACAGTCTTTGCAGCGTCTGCACGAACAGCTCCGGCACGAACTTTTTCATCTGTGGATTCCGAATAATCTTGCCTTAAAAGGAAATTACGATTGGTTTTACGAAGGTTTTACGGTTTATCAATCTCTGCGAACCGGAATTGAAATGAATCGTATAAGTTTTACGGATTTTCTCGATACATTGGCACAGGGGCTTAATTTGGCGAATTTTCAAAACCAACAAATATCGCTTATGAAAGCATCAAAGACGAGAAAGAGCGGCGCAAACCGGGAGGTTTATGCCAGAGGATTATTGACGGCGTTTCTTTGCGATGTCGCGCTTTTGCAAAAAACTAAGGGAAAACGAAATCTTTCGGAAATTTTTCGAGAAATTTATCAAACTCACCGCTTGCCAAATGAAGCGCAAGACGGCAACATAGCTGTTTTGAGAATTTTGAAGACTCGTGCAGAACTTCGCCCCGTCGTCGAAAATTATATCGAAGGAACAAAAAAAATTGATTGGGCGCGGGAATTGGAAATTCTCGGTATCAAAGAAATAAGAGAAAATCTCACCGTAAAATTAAAGGTAAAAGACCGGCTAAACGGGCGGCAGAAAGATTTATTGGATAAGTTAGGTTATAATAACTGGCGGAAAATTTCGGGAAAATCAAAATGAGAGTTAGAAATTCAGCAGCAAAATTATTTATCTTTATCGCGCTAACCCTGTTTGTTTCGGCATTTAGCGGTTGCGGTCTGGTTGACGCGGTGGTCGAGAATTTCTCATCCGTCGTCGGACTCAGCGAAACCGGAACGGTGACGACAAATACGGCTCAAATTCGCAGTTCGTATGCGGTTGTCGCGGCGGATCTTCTGGAAGTCAAACGCGGCGATAAATTGGATATTTTAGAGCAGATCGAATTTGAAAAGGTTCTCTGGTATCGCGTTCGTGCGGGTGACGAAGACAAGACCGAAGGCTGGATCGAAGCGCAAAATATCATCACCAGCGAATTATTGGAAAAATCTATCGAAATCGCGCAGGAAAATAAAGATTTGCCCGCACAGGCGACCGGACAGCTTCGCGCCGCTTCAAATTTGCGTCTTTCACCGGAACTCAGTAATGAAAATTTGCTTTACAGGCTCGATAACGGTTCTACTTTTGAAATCATTGACTGGCAATTCGTTCCGAAAGTGCAAACTCTTACCGGCGATGATTCGGCAAATTCAAATCGGGAAAAATCGAAAAATCCCGATATTGAAGCCGCAAAGGACAAAAACGAACCGGAAAAACTCGAAGATAAATATGATGTGTGGTATCGCGTACGGCTCGACCCTTCGGTTTCGCCCGCGCCTGCCGGCTGGCTTTTCGGCAGACAAGTCGAACTTCAAGTTCCGAGCGACATCGTGTTTTATCAAAGCAACTCGAGAAAATTTGTAACCTGGCAAAGATTGGACAGTATTGCGACCGATGATAAGGTTTCGCACAATACATCCGTCAAAATCTCCCGACCGGGAAGTTGGGTGATTTTATCGCGCACCAATGAAGTAAAGGCACGGGACGGTGTCGAACCCGAATTTGACGGAATTTTATTTCTCGGATACGACAAAATCCGTCAGGATCATTACACAATTCGGCGGATTGATAATGTTTGGGGATTGCTTCCCTTGAAGGTTGACGGAAGTGGCGATAAAAGAACGATTTTGATTCAGCTTTTAAACACGGAAGGCAAAATGGAAGAAAAAAATTTTACGGTCTCCCGTGAAGGCGGCGGCAATTTGAGAGCTACTGTGCCGGACGGGATTTTTATCGAAAGTAAAAAATAAAACAATGAGTGAAACAGAAGAAATAGATTTATATAATCCTTTTCCCGAACCCGTCGAACTGGAAATTACCGACACACTCGATCTGCACGCCTTCAGCCCGAAGGAAGTTAAACTTGTAACCGAAACTTATCTGGAAGAAGCGCGAAAGAAAAATTTCCGCACCGTCAAAATCATTCACGGCAAAGGAATCGGCGTGCAGCGGGAAATCGTCAGAAGCGTTCTGGAAAAAACGGATTTTGTTAAGGATTTTAAAAACGGCGCGGAATTTTCCGGTAATTGGGGCGCGACAATTGTAAATTTTAAGGACTGATTTAACTCTGAGATAGTTAAGAAAACAGGTAAGCACCAATGGATAATTAAAAATGGATAATGTCAGAAAACTCTTAAACTCCCTTACATCTGATGTTTAAAGGGATTTTTAGAATTTTCATAATATCTTAAAACTTTTGCTCACCTGCTGATTAGGTCATTAAAACATCAGCAAGAAATCTTTACTGAATTGCCGTGCAGCTTTAGCTGACGGATTATTTAGTTGAATTAAATCAAGGACCTCCGCCGAATTTAAAAAAAATGTCAATCATCCTGAGAGCTTTAGCTGAAGCACTAAGGAATTTTTCATTTGTTTATATTTTGGCTAAAGCCTTGTGTCCTTGAATTATCCTTCCGTCAGCTAAAGCAGACGGCAATTCATAATATTGAAGCCCTAATCAGTTAAGAAAAAATTCTGATTTGTGTTTTTTGCCTTTTTACTTTTACTTTTGCACTTATTAGTCCGTAAACTAAATTTTCGAGTGTTTGGAGTCCTGCCTTTAGGCGGCTTTTTCCGCCGCGCTTCGCTGGCGGATGCCGCGTAAACGCGGGACTCCAAACTTTTTTCAAACGCCTTAAAATTTAATTTACGCTCTACTTATCTTTCCTCGATCACATCCGCCCAGACTTCTTCCTCCTCGTTTTCGTCTTCAAATTCGTCATAAACTTCTTCGAGCAGTCTGGTTTGATCGGCGAGCTGCAAGTCGGCATCTTCGAGGCGATTGGTAAGATATTTGACGTGGCGTTCCAGTTCATAAATGCGTTTTTTGCGTTCGCGGTCAATTTTTTCGAGATAGATCATATAAAAAAACTGCAAACCCGCAACGCCCGCCAAAGACAGGCATAAACAAATTAAGACATACCACATCATAATGTTTTACTCCGAAATTTTCGGTCAAGATTTTCCGATAAAACTGATTATAACCTTGACCAACTCCAAAGGAAAAGCAAAAATCTTTAAACAGAGAAAAAAAGTTCGGCAAAATAAGCAAAGGAAAATTTTTCGGACGCTTTCGGGGAAAAGGCGCGGTGTACAAAATTGAAAAAATTCTTTGATTAGCACTTTTTGTTTAGTAAATACAAAATTTTTGCAGTAATAAATAAAATGACAAACGAAAATCTAAAACTTGTTTATACGCTTCTATGTGATGATGTGCGGCTGGAAATGGGGAATAAAATTTCTTTGATGGGAGTTTTTCAAAACATTATGGTTGAAAAACTGCCGATTTCGCTGATTAAATTTGCGGTTGTCAATCATTGGCGGGGCGAGGGAATTCATCAAACCGAAGTCCGCATAATAGCACCGGATAAAAAAGGTCTGGTCGTAACGTCGCAGCCGACCGGAATCCAACTTGCGCCCGGCGGTTTTACCGATAATGTCAGCTTTTTTGTCAATGTCGTGTTTCAGCAAGCCGGAACTTATTGGGTGCAAACTCTGGCAAATACCGAGCTTTTAGAAGAATTTCCGCTGATTGTAACCGATGCGATCAATGCGAGAGCCAACGTGCCGCCCGAGGAAATTTCGCAAAGAGTCAACTAAAGGTAAAAAGTTTAAAAGTGAAAGAGTGAAAAAGTTCAGGTTTTTCTTCTCTAAATTTTGAATAAAAAACTTCGAAAGCTTCAAAATCAAAACATACTTTTAAACTTTTCAGCTTTTTCACTTTTCAGCTTTTTACCTGTCTATTTTTCGATATTTAAGTTTAGTGCCAGACGGTAAACCGCCGCGCCTTCAACCTCGATTTCCTTGCTGGCTTCAGTTCCTTTGACAGAAGCAGTTATCCGGAATTTTGCGGTTTCATCGGGAAAACGGAATGTAAATTCACCGCTTCGGCTGGTGTAGCCGGTGTTGACCTTTTTGGTCGAACCGTCGCTTAAAACTCTTTCAATCTTGACGGTTGCCCCGTAAATGGCAAATCCCGCCTGATTATAGACGCTTCCGTTGATAATCACCAAAGTTCCCTGATCAACACTCAGAATCAAACGGTCGCCTAAATTTCTGACCTTTTTTTCGACAATTTCGACACCGGACAGCAAACCCGAACCGTAGCCGCTTTTACTGAAAACAACGGTATATTTTCCGGTTTTTACGCCTTCGAGCAGAAAGTTTCCCTTATTATCGGATTTGACGGTTTTTAGATCTTCGCCGTCTTGCCGGACGGTGATGATCGCGCCGGAAATTCCGCTGCCGTTCGGAGCTCGGACTTTGCCTTTAATGCCGCCCGTTTGAGCAAAGGCGAAACTCGCGGATAAGACCGCAAAAAAAATCAAAAATACAAATTTTTTCATAAAAATAAAAGTGTTTGGAGCAACGCCTTGAGGCGTGATTTTATGCATATTTTTCACGCCTCAAGGCGTTACTCTGAACTTTACGCATTGGCGGCTTCAAATTTTATTTCTTCACGAAACTGTTCCGCTACATCATTGATGATGTCTTCGAGCGTTCGGGTTGGCTGAAAGCCGATCAGACGCTTGGCTTTTTCGAGCGAAGGAACTCTGCGCTGCATATCTTCAAAACCCTCGCCGTAAGCTTCTTCATACGGAATATATTTGATTTCGCTCTCGCTTCCGGTCATCGCAATCGCTTTTTCGGCAAGTGCGTTGATCGTAACTTCTTCCGAGTTGCCGAGATTTACCACTTGCCCGAAACATTCCGGCGTTTCGATAACCTTTGTTAATCCTTCAATTACATCTAAAACATGCCCGAAACAGCGCGACTGCGAACCGTCGCCGTGAACCATTAAATCTTCGCCTTTGATCGCCGCTTTAACAAAATTCGGCACGACCATTCCGTATTGTCCGGTTTGGCGCGGTCCGACCGTGTTAAACAGGCGAACGACGGCAACTGCCAGACGCGTTTCCTTCCAATGCGCGAGGGCGAGAAATTCGTCCAGAGTTTTCGCGCAGGCGTAAGCCCAGCGATGTTTGTCGGTCGAACCCGTCAAAAGATCGTCTTCTTCCTTGAACGGAATGGTTGTTCCTTTACCGTAAACTTCGGAAGTGCTTGGAATTAAAACTCTTTTGCGGTAGCGCGAGCAGAAGCCGAGAACGACATCCGTTCCGCGAAAGATCGTTTCGATAGTTTTCACGGGATGTTCCATAATCAGGCGAACGCCGACCGCGCTTGCCATATGGAAAACGCGGTCGGTTTCGCGGATCAGTTCTTCCATCAGTTTCTCATTTAAAACCGTGTCAATGATCAGACGGAAATTTTCCTGTCCTTCGAGATGCGCGACGTTTTGATAACGCCCGGTCGAAAGATCGTCAATCACCGTAATTTGGTGTCCTTCATTAATGAGTTTATCGGCAAGATGGCTTCCCACGAAACCTGCGCCGCCTGTGATTAATATTTTCATAATTCTATTTATTATCTGATTTCAATTTAAACTTGTGTTTTCTTTGCAATTTTTGGATTTTCTAATTTTTCTGAAAAATAAGCAACCGTTTTTTTCAAACCTTCCGCCAGCGGAATAGTCGGATTCCAGCCGAGAAGTTCTTGAGCGCGTGAAATGTCCGGCTTTCGCTGTTTCGGATCGTCTTGCGGCAGTTCCAGATGTTTGACTTTTATTCCTTTGCCGACCGCTTTGGCAACTTCTTCCGCGAGTTCATTCATAGTAAATTCGCCCGGATTTCCGACGTTGACGGGCAGATGGATGTCTTCGGCTTCGGTATTCATCAAGCGGATAAATCCTTCGACCAGATCGTCAACATAGCAAAAAGAACGCGTCTGAGTGCCGTCGCCGTAAACGGTCAAATCTTCACCGCGAAGTGCTTGAACGATAAAATTGGAAACCACGCGACCGTCGTTTTCGAGCATTTTCGGTCCGTAAGTGTTGAAAATTCTGATAATTCTCGTATCAACTCCGTTTTGGCGATGATAATCCATAAACAAAGTTTCCGCGACACGTTTTCCTTCGTCGTAACAACTACGCAATCCGATTGGATTGACATTGCCGAAATAATCTTCCGTTTGCGGATGGACGAGCGGATCGCCGTAAACTTCCGAAGTCGAAGCCTGAAAAATTCGCGCCCTGACGCGTTTTGCCAGACCGAGCATATTGATCGCGCCCATAACGCTCGTTTTAACAGTTTTGACCGGATTATATTGGTAATGAACAGGCGAAGCCGGACACGCCAGATTATAAATTTGGTCAACTTCCAGAAAGATCGGTTCGGTCACGTCGTGGCGAATTAATTCGAAACGATGATTGTCCATCAAATGATAGATATTTTCCTTTCTTCCGGTAAAAAAATTATCGAGACAAATTACTTCGTTGCCTTCGTTTAAGAGCCTTTCGCAGAGATGTGAGCCGATAAATCCTGCGCCGCCGGTGATTAGTATTCTCATATTGATTATTTATAAAATTAGTATTCTGAAAACAAACGGTAATTATCCATTATCAGTTATCAATTATCAATTCTTTAAGTGTTTTTCAAAGAAATCAAAAATCCGGATATATTCGTCCGTCCAGCTCGAAGGGCGTTCAAATGCGTGATTTTCAACGGGATAAAGCATCGCTTCAAAAAATTGAGTTTTTTCTAAGCGGATCAATTTTTCGATCAATTGAATCGAATCCTGCGCGGGAACATTGCTGTCAACGAGTCCGTGCAGAATAAGCAGCGGTTTTTCTAATTTTTCGGCATAAAAGATCGGCGAGCTGCGTTTATACGCTTCCGGGTTTTCGTCCGGAAATCCGAGCCGCTGCGCCGTATAAACCGGACTCGACGCATAGTAATTTTTCCAGTCGAATACGGGGCGAAGCGCGGCGGCAGCCGCAATCTTGTCGGGGAAACGCATCACCAGCATTCCAGCCATAAAGCCGCCGTAACTTCCGCCGTAAACTCCGATCTTTTGGGGATTTACCGCGTAATTGGCGACCATATAATCAATCGCGTCTATGTGATCGTCGGAATCTTTTCCGCCTAAAAAATCATAAACATCGGTGCGCCACGTCCGTCCATAACCAGCCGAACCGCGATAATCAATGTCTAAAACGACATAACCTTTTTGCGTCAAAAGCTGATTGAACATAAATTCACGGTAATAATTGTTCCAGCCGTTGATGACATTTTGCAAATAACCCGCGCCGTGAACGAAAATCGCCATCGGATATTTTTTCGATTTATTAAAACCTTCGGGCAAATAGATTTTTGCCGGAATTTTTTTGCCGTCGCGCGAATTTATTTCGAGAAACTTCGGCTCGTTCCATTTTCGTTTAAGAAAATTTTCGGGCGTTGTTTTCGTTAATTGAGTTGGCGGAGTTCTTGTTGCACGGGTTTGATCGCAATAATTCCAAAAGTAGATTTCAGTCGGGTTATTCCATTGAGAAAAGCTAAAAAGTAAAGCCGGATTGTTAGAATTTTCGGTAATCTGAAAATCTCCCTTCATTCCGCTGTCGTTGAGAGGTGTTTTAGTTACTGAATTAATGCGGTTAAATTTTGTATCGAGTTGTTTTATGTCGCCTGTTTTAGTTTTCAGCACCGCATTATCGCGTGTATAAACAACGTAAATTTCGCGCTCGGAAGGATTTTTTTGAGTAGATGAAAAAATTATTTCCGCATCACGCAAACCGTTCCACTTCGCCCATTCGACCTGCCAGTTTCCTTTCGTCAATTGCTTGATCTCGACTTTTCCCGTCAAGCCCGGATTTAACGGATTTTCGCCGCGAATTTCGCCTGTCGGGTTCGCTTCGGGTTTGGCTTTTTCCAAAGTTGCCAGATAAAGATGATTAAATCCGTCGCGCTCCGAGCCGAAAATGAGCTGCGAACTGTCTTTCGGATTCGGTTCGATAATGCCGGAAAGCGGCGCGATCCATTTGTCGTCGGTTTCATCGCTGACGAGAATCGTTTTTTCGTCTTTGCGCCCGACATTATAAATATAAAAAAGCTGGCGGCGTTTGGTGTTTTTGTCAATTCGATTAACGATCAAAGAAGAATTATCCGCCGCCCAGCGCAAGCCGCTGAAATAGCTTTTGCCTTCGGCTTTCGGCAGTTTTATCTCAAGCGGTTTTTCTAAACTCCCGTCCGATTTTGCCACTAAAACCTTCTGCTCCGACCAGCCGCGCCGAACTGATGGAGCTTGCACGAATTCGCCCAGATAATCCGGCACGAAAAGCGCACGTTGAGTAGAACTGTCCGACACGATATACGCGACGAATTCGCCGTTTTTACTGGCGTTTGAGGCGAAAGTTGAAATAAATTTCTGCGGATTCGATTCATTAGAAATTTGAATTATCGAAAATTTTTCTGTGTCAATTACAAAAAGATTTCCGCTCTGCGAAAACAAAATTCGCTCGTTATCAAGCCAACTCGCACCGCCTTCAAAACCTTTTGTATTTGTTAGTCTGCGCGGTTTTGTATCACCGATCTTCAAAACGTAAATATCGCCATTCTGCGAAAACAAAATCTTGCCCGAATCAGGCGACCAATCGAGATTTCCGATTTGATTTTGCTGTGTTTTGACAAAATCATCTTCAACAATCAAACCGTAATTCAGCTTATTTTCCTTTTCTTCCTTAGGTTTATCGCTCAACAAATCTTTCGGACTCAAAATCTTTCGCGCATCGCCGCCGGAAGTCGAAACGAGATACAAATCGCGCGGCTCTTTGCCTTCGGCGTTCCAGCGGTAAACGACATATTTGCCGTCGGGCGAAAGCTGCCCGCTCTCGACGCGCATTCCCGCAATCGAAGGTTCTTGCATTATTTCTTTGACGGTTAAATTTTGAGCCGAAACGCTCAAGAAAAGTGAAAAGTAAAAGGTAAAAAATAAAAGATAAAAGACGGAAAGTTTATTTGTTTTCATAGAATTTATTCTTCTTCATCGCTCAAAATTTCTCGCAGTGCTTCAAGTTCGGGCAAAATATTCAAATCTTTTATCCTTCCGGCGGCGCGTTTTGCTTTTATCAAACCATCAATTGACAAAACATTTATGTTATATCCATAAAGAATCATAATTACGGAACTTTTTAAAACATCGGCATAAGTTCCGATTCCCGAAACTTCCGCAAGCAAATCAATGTCTCCAATCTCGGTTTCTAAAGTGAAATTCGTGCCTTGATTTAATGTTGATGCATCCCAGACAAACGGAAGTTCTTTCGGAAATCCGCGCAAATGAGGTTTGAAAGGTGCAAGTGCCGCAACTATTTTTTGCAAATTTTCTTTATTTCGGGAAAAGCAAATGTCGAGGTCTTGAGTTAAATATGAAGAGCCGTGACTGCGGATTGCCATTCCGCCGATTAGAACAAAATCAACCTTGTTTTCAGCAAAAGCCTGAAGTGCCTCAATTGGTTTTATCATCTTTAGTTACCTTTTTTGCTTCTGGACTTTTTCATCTGTTGATTCATTATTATTAAATCATTTACGGCTTGCTGATTTTCATTTAATCTTTCTTCGGGAGTTAGTCTTAAATTACGAATTAATAAAGTCAAATCAATTCCAAATTCCTTCGCGGCAGCAACTTTGCTTCCGGGTTTCGGGTTTAATAATTTTTCTTCGATTGATCGTTTCATAGCTTCATTTTACGGCAATTCCAATACGCTTGCACGTTTTTCCTTTTTTTGCGCGTCGGTCAATCTTTGGTATTCGTAAACGGCATTTTCCCATGTTCCGTACATCACATTCGGCAAAACGATAAATTTATGTCCGAACATTTCGCGTGTTTTATCAACTTCGGCGAATCTATCCGCGACGGTTTTTTTCTCGAAGACATTTGAAAGATCGTCGAGATTATCGCCCATTAAAATGACGATGCGGTATTTTTCGGAAATCGTGTTGCGGCGCATTTCTTTGCTTGATTCGGTTTGGCGCAAGAGAACGGTTTCGGCGGTTGCGTCGGGAAATCCGGCATTTTTCAAATTGTCAATCGTTGCTTGTTTTTGCACTTCGTCGCGGTTGCTGACGTAAAAAACTTTTACGCCTTTTTTATTCGCATAATTCAAAAAATCAACCGCGCCGGAAATCGCTTTTGCGCTTCGCATTTCGCCCCATTCGTACCAACCTTTTAATTCAAAAGCCAGATTATTTTTCGCGTTATAGGCTTGCGCGGGCGAATTGTCCAGAACGGTTTCGTCAATATCTACGACGACGGCGCGTTGTTTTTTGCGGTCTTCCTTCGACAATTTTTTCAGATTCTTTTTGTCAAAATCCGAATCTAACTGCATTTTTGCGACGTTAAATGCTTGAAAAGTCAAAGCGCGATATTCGGCGGCTTTTTGTTGAAAAAGAATTGCGGCGACTTGATATTCGTTGTCAGCAGTTGCAACTTGCGGTTGTGCGCCTTGCTGCGCGGTCGAAGTTGTTACAAAATAGGTTGAAACTGCGGAAATCAAAACGAGCGACACGCTCAAAAAGTAGTTTTTAGTTTTCATAAGTTAAGTTTTTTTTACGCGAAATTTTTAGAAATGTTTTCGCACGAATTATAAATGAATTATGTCTGAATTATCGAATCGAGAAAAACAAAACAAACCGGAAATCGAAAAAATCCCTGAAGAAAAACCCGAAATCGGCGAAGAATCTTCGTGGAGCAAAGATCAGCAGGAAAAAAGCTATTATTACGACGACGATCACGGTTATGAAATTTATAATCCCGATGAAGAAGAGTAAAAACAGGTAAAAGGTGAAAGGTAAAACTTTTATTTTTTTGTAAAATATAAATGACTCAGAAAATTTTTACGACCGGATATACGGGCAAGGACATTTTTGATTTAAAACCGATGCTTGAGGCTTTGGACGCGATTTTGATTGATATTCGGTTTGCGCCTTACAGCCGGATTATGCACTGGCAGAAGGTTTATCTCAAAGCCCTGCTCGGTGCGCGGTATCGCCATATTCCCAATCTTGGAAACCGCACCTTTAAAGAAGGAAAAATTACGATTCAAAACTTAAAACTCGGACTTGAAACGGTTTTGAGTTTAAATGAAAACGCCATTTTGATTTGTGCTTGCGAAATCGCGGAAAATTGCCACAGGCGTGTTATAATCGCCGAGTTAAATCAAAGAGGCATCGAAACCGAAGAGCTTTTAACCTGGAAAACCCGGGATGATGCGATGCAAAATCGGCTTTTTTAATTTTCTTCCCAGATTTCACCAAACCTCCATAATCAGGTGGTGACAAATCAGTCTTTTTCAAATAAAAATAAACCTGTTTGATATTCAAATGGGAAAGATAATGAAAAAATCATTTAGTTTAGTTTTAATAATTATGTTGTTTGTCGTGCTTGGGTGTAATATGCTCGGCAAAAAAGATGAAAAGATTGACACGCCGACACCGCCGACCGATTCTTCGACAACGACCGAATCAACTCCGAAAACCACCACGTCTTCGAGCGATTCGGGCGAATTGACGATGGCAAATTACGAAAAAATTACCAACGGTATGAGTTATGATGAAGTCGTCAAACTGCTCGGCTCGAAGGGCGAAGAAACGCGCAGTTCGACCATCGGAAAAATCGAATTAAAATCGTATAAATGGGAAGGCGACAATTACAAACGGATTTATGTAAATTTCCGCGATGATAAGGTGAATTCCAAAACACAGTCCGGTTTATCAGGCAGTACGCTGTCAAAAGACGGCAATGCCGATCTTTCGATGGACAAATATAACCAGATCAAAAACGGTATGAGCTATGAAGAAGTCGTCAAAATCATCGGTTCGGAAGGCGAGCAATCAAGCAATTCGAAAAATCGGAAGCACGGAAATTTCTTCGTATAACTGGAAAGGTGCAAATTATTCGCGGATTTTTGCCACTTTCTCCGGTAATAAATTGACTTCAAAATCGCAAGCCGGTTTGAAATAGTTTTTCAAAACAAAAGTTTAAAAGAAAAGTGGCTTGAACTTTTAATGTTTCAAGCCATTTTTCTTTTCAATTGCTGATCAGTTTTGTTGAGCGGCAGCGCGTTCCTTGCTTCTGATTCAACTTGAATTTAATTAATGCTACTCACTACCGTTCGCTATACTGATTTTTTAGCCTGCCCGATTACGTAAAAAAACTATTTCTTCGGTCTTTCGTTTGCCTTTAAAACTCTCTTGCGCAGCCGGATCGCTTTCGGCGTAACTTCGACGAGTTCGTCATCGGCAATAAATTCCAGAGCTTCTTCGAGCGATAGATCCTTGACGGGAACGAGGCGCATCGCTTCATCGGTCGAGGTCGTACGCATATTAGTCAGCTTTTTCTCTTTGACGGCATTCACGTCCAGATCAACCGCCCGCGCATTTTCGCCGATCAGCATTCCTTCGTAAACTTTGGTTTGCGGGCGCATAAAGAGCTTTCCGCGTTCCTGCAAAGCATAGAGTGCGTAGGTCGTCGTTTCGCCGATTCGGTCGGAAACGAGCGATCCGGTGCCGCGTCCTTTCATCGCGCCCTGCCATTTATCGAAACGCAGAAAAATCGTGTTGATCAAACCCGTTCCTTTGGTTTCGGTCAAAAATTCTCCGCGAAAACCGATCAGACCGCGCGACGGAACTTCGTATTCGAGCCTGACGCGTCCCGTACCGTTGTTGATCATTTTCGTCATCTGCCCTTTGCGACGACCGAGTGCTTCGGTGACGACTCCGATAAATTCTTCGGGAACGTCAACGACGACCTGTTCGATCGGTTCCTGCAATTCGCCGCTTGCATCTTTTTTCGTGATAACTTCGGGTTTGGAAACCTGAAGTTCGTAGCCTTCGCGGCGCATCATTTCGATCAAGATGGCAAGCTGGAGTTCGCCGCGTCCCGAAACTCTGAATTGATCGGGCGATTCGGTTTCGGCGACGCGCAGGGCAACATTTCCCAAAAGCTCTTTTTCGAGCCGTTCCTTGATCTGGCGCGATGTGACGAATTTTCCGTCAATGCCCGAAAACGGCGAATTGTTTACGCCGAAGATCATCGAGATCGTCGGTTCGTCAACATTGATGATCGGCAGAGGTTTCGGATTATCAACCAGCGTGATCGTTTCGCCGATGTTGATGTCGTCAAAACCGGCGAGCGCGACAATTTCGCCGACACCGGCTTTTTCGACCGCTTCGCGTTTCATTCCTTCAAAAACATAAAGTTCTTTGACGCGGGTTTTCTGCGTCGAGCCGTCGCGTTTGCAGACGATGACTTCCTGATTTTTGGTGATTTCGCCCGAATAAATTCTGCCGATGGCGAGTCTGCCGACAAAGGCGTTGTACTCGATATTGGCAACGAGCAGCTGGAGCGAATCGTCGCGCAATTGATGCGGCGCGGGAATCGTTTCGACGATCTGATCGAACAGCGGTTTCAGGTTTTTCGATTCTTCCGCCAGAGTTTTCTTGGCAACACCGTCGCGCGAAATGGCGTATAAAACCGGAAAATCTATCTGTTCGTCCGACGCGCCGAGGTCAATAAAAAGGTCGTAAATTTCGTCCAGAACCTCTTCGGGACGCGCATCTTGACGGTCAATTTTATTAACCAGCGCGATTGCCGGAAGTTTTTGTTCCAAG
The DNA here is from genome assembly GCA_038246645.1 of Pyrinomonadales bacterium. Taxonomy (GTDB): domain Bacteria; phylum Acidobacteriota; class Blastocatellia; order Pyrinomonadales; family Pyrinomonadaceae; genus JAHCHG01. The sequence goes on along the minus strand of JBBRVS010000038.1, from coordinate 3,137 downwards.
GCTTTTCGCAACACAAAACGGGTTTGCGGCAGACAGCCCTCCGCCGCGTCAACCAGCAAAACGATGCCGTCAACCATTTTCAAAACACGCTCGACTTCACCGCCGAAATCGGCGTGTCCGGGCGTATCGAGAATATTGATCTTGTAATCGCCGAAATGCACCGAGGCGTTTTTTGCCATAATGGTGATGCCGCGTTCGCGTTCGATATCCATCGAATCCATCACGCGGTCTTGAACTTCTTCATTGTCGCGAAACGTGCCGGATTGCTTGAGCATGGCATCAACCAGAGTCGTTTTGCCGTGGTCAACGTGAGCGATAATTGCGATGTTACGAATTTTTTCAGTAGAAATCATAGTATTGTTAAATAATAATGTAAATTAAGATAAACGGGAATAATGAATGATTACAGGGGGAAAAGCAAACTTAAAGTAGTGATAAACGGTTAAATGCCGGAAAATAGGAACGAAATAATTTTGAGGATTTTTAAGAATGGTCAAATAAAAAGTGCGGTAAAAGTTAAAGTTCTTCAGCAAAAACAAGTTAGACCGTTTAGTAAGCCGCTCTAAATACCGCGATTAGTCAAAATCTTTTGCAACCACGGTCTTTAGAGCGGTTCGCTAAACGGTCATTTTGATATAAAATGATTTTTCAGCGTTTCACAAAAATTATAAATTACTCCGGCACCCAGTAAGTTCGTCCGCCGTCGGAAACTTTTTTCAAGCCCAATTTCGGCAATTCCGATTCGGCAACGCCCAAGTATGTAAAATGCGGCAAATCTGTAACGACGGTTTGAAACCAGCCGTTTTTTGCTAAAATGTCGCGCACTTTCGAGTCGGCGTGTTCCTTAACGTCAAACGCGAGCATTGAAATATGCTGCGAAGTTCCGGGCGGCGCGACCGAATAAATAATTGATTTCGATAAGTCTTTGGCAAAAAAGATGCCGGTTGCTTCGAGTTTAAAAATCTCGGAAATTTGTTCGGGAATCGGCAGAGCTTTGATGCGGTTTGCCTCGGCTTGGGTGATTTTTCCTTTGCCGACCCAGTGAACCATACCCGGATCTACGCGGCTTTTCCAGTTCGTCACCGTTCCCGCATAATTTCGCTTTGCCGCGTCCGAACCACCGTTCGGCGAGATGGTCGTGCCGCTTTGTTTGGCATCAGCAATCGCTTTTTTGAGCGCGTTCATCGCCGGAGTTTGCAGTTCGATGGTCGCACCATTGATTGATTCGCTCGCTTTTGAAATGCCGGATTGCCAACTCGAGACTTCCGCTTCGTTGTTAAAAACAACCTTCGGCGGCGGAACCGCGCCGCTTCTGGCAACAAACATCGCGCCGTATTCCTTCAGCATTTTTTGTCCGACCGCGTCGGTCGGCGGCGTAAATCCGCCCGGCAGATTTGCCGTAAAACCGCCGCTTTTTATTTCCGTCTTAGTTGAATCGTTCATTTTTTCGTCGGAATTTTTGGGTGTTTCCTTATCGTCTTTTGAACCGGAATTTTTATTTTCCTGTGAAGCCGCCGGAGTCGGAGTTCGGGTTGACGAATTCGTCAAATCGCTTTCCTTCGGCGACCAGCAAGCGGAAAAAGCTGTACTAAAAATAACAATCAGAAGTAAATTTTTGCTTTTCATAAGTTTCGGGAATCTTTTTTTATAGTTGGTCTTTGGTCTTTGGTTTTTGGTCTTTGTTTTTCGCAAAATATCTAAGTCGCTACTTCAAAGTAATGAAAGTTAAACTCGAAAACAAAGACCGAAAACCAAAGACCGAAGACTTATAATTAATAATAAACAAACGGCGTAAAAACCCAACCGCGTGCGCCGCCTTCGGTTTGAATATATGCCCAATTGGCGGTCGTTCCGCGCCATTCGTCGTAATTTTCCGAATAATTAATGATGTAAATCCGCTGTTTAAGCGAAAGGCTGCCGATTTTTTTACCGGTTAAACTCGGTGAACCGCGCAAAACCACATTGCTGCCGTTGCAGTAGGCGACGCGTGCGCCCGAAGGCGGCGGAACTTTCGTGTCTTTTTTGGGCGGCGGCGGAACGTCTTTTCTCTCCGCCGTTTCCGTTTCTTTCGATTTATCTTTATCGTCGGATTTTTCGGAATCTTTTACGGAAATTGACGTGGATTTGGCAATGTCGTTATTATCGGCTTTTTTTGAATCTTTGACTTGAAACGCCCAAAATTTGTGATTTCCTTCATTCAAATAGCCGTTAAATAAAGCAAATGCATATTTTCCCGTGGCGAGTCCGCCGGACACGCGAAGCCTTTTCATCTCCGTTTTTCCCTCGATCGGGGAAGCCTGAAAATCAATCTGTTTGAGATTTCCGCTCTCTTCGATTGTGTCTAACTGAATGAGTTTTAAATCCGTAACCGGAACTTCCTTGGCATCGGAAAACAAGATCAAGCCCGAATTTTCTTCAAAGACCGGAAGCGATTCGTCGCTTAAAAGTTTTTCTTTTTCGTCCAGAGCATTGACGACATCCGTTTTCTTTATCTCATTAACCGCTGTTTTATCAGCTGTTTGGACAAACATTCCGATATGACCGGGCAAAACTTCCGCCGTTTGCGGATTCCGCTGCTGCTGCCAGAGATAAAAACCGCCCGCGCCGATTGCGCCTAAGACAATTAAAATTGCCAAAGCTAATCCGGCAAAAATCAAACCTTTGCCGCTTTTTTGCGGTGTTTCATAATTCGGCGGCGTTTGATTCGGATATGATTGCGGCGTTTGATTCGGAAAGGAGCGCGGCGGATAAGCGGTTTGCACCGATGGCGGTTCGTTTGATTGTTTCGGCTGAAACATTTGCGTCGGCGGCAAAACATTCGGCTGGGTTTGCATATTTTGAGAGATTGTTTCGCCGCAGCTGACGCAAAACGAATTTTCATTATCATTAACCGCGTTGCAATATGGACAATTCATAATTTTCTCCAAAATTATTTAGTAGTTTTTACAATCTCTCAAGCGTTCGAAGCACACGTGCTTTGCAGGCAAAGAAACCGCCTTTAGGCTAATGGCATTAAGATAACAGCGTTTAACAATTTCAAGAACAGTTTCAGCCGCGGATTAACGCGGAAAAACGCGGATTTAATTTTTGATTTATCCGCGTCATCAGCGAAATCCGCGGCTAAATTTCCTTAACTT
>JBBRVS010000037.1:0-33488 GCA_038246645.1 Pyrinomonadales bacterium | reverse complement strand
TCCATTTCCGCCATACTTTGCGTGTCTTCTTCAGGATCTTTTTCTTCGGTTGCGCTCACTTCAACAGAAGTTTCCGGTGCGTCAGAAGCAGTCGGTTCACCAGAAGTTTTTGATTCTTCAGCAGTCGGTTCACCAGAAGTTTTTGATTCTTCAGCAGTCGGTTCACCAGAAGTCGTCGGTTCGTCAGTCGCGGCTGGCGCCTCAGAAGTCGTTGGTTCTTCAATTAAAGCAGATATTTCCTCCGCCGGTGCTTCGGCGGAATTTTCCGTTTGTGTTTCCTCTGTAACTGATTCGTCGTTTTTTTGCGGCTCTTCAGTTTCGTTAATAACCTCGTTAATCATTTAAGTTTGTGTTAATTTCCTTATTTTTAAATCGCTTTTTATAATAACGTCGTTCTTTTATCCGATTTTTGCAGAGATAAATCAACAAACACTGCAAAATGACCAATTATAATAATTAATCATTTGCGGTTTTGTAAGAAGTAGAAAACTGCCGGTATTTTGTAATAGATATTTGTAAGAAAAGTGAGTTTAGACATATACTTTTCGCTCTACTTCCGAAATCGCTCGTTTGACCGGATAAGACTAAAATTTAACCCCGAAGTGCTTGTATGTCAAGACAATGCCGTAAGAATTTAAGAAATAATGTAATTGATTGCAAAACTTAGCCGTAAATTTAGAGAAACTTTGCGCTTCATAATGATTTTTAAAATCCAAATTCACAATTCATAAAAAATTTCGGATAATCGAATCTATGCGAAGCTGCAATTTTTATTAACTCGATGTTTTTACGGACAAAATATTTGCCGGAAATCCGTTGGCGGTTTTCTTAGAATGTGAAGGTTTATCCGGTGAAGAAATGCAGCAAATCGCCCGTGAAATAATCTCTTTGGAAACGGGTTTTTGTTACGTCTTTCGACAAATCTCTGCGAAAATTACGGATTTTCGGACGAAGTTTTCTTTTCAAAATCAAAAAACTGCGAAGGTGTAAAAAAAATTACATCTTCGCAGTTGGCAGGTTTTTAATAATTTACGATTTTTTAATTTCGTGTTAAAAGTTGGCTTAAAGTGCCGACACCGCTGGTTTTTTCCATTTCTTCTTTGGCAATGGCGGAAGTGTTTTGAATTCCGGCGAGCCGCAGACGAAATTCGTCCGGGTTGGTCGAACCGCGCAAGGCTTCTTCGAGCGAAATCAAACCCGATTGATACAAATAGAACAAAGATTGATCAAAGGTCTGCATTCCGTATTGCGAAGTTCCGGCGGCGATGGCGTCGCGCACCTGTCCGGTTTTTTCTTCGTGCAGAATACAATCGCGGATCAAAGGCGTAGAAATCATCACTTCGACCGCCGGAACGCGGTTGCTGCCTTTGGCGGATTTCATCAGGCGCTGCGAAACGACTGCTTTCAAAAGTCCGGCAAGCTGGATGCGAATTGATTTTTGCTGATACGGCGGAAATGCCGTGATGATGCGCGTCAGAGTTTCGGCGGCATCCAGAGTATGCAGGGTCGAAAGCACGAGATGTCCGGTTTCGGCGGCGAGCAGAGCGGTTTCGATTGTTTCCAGATCGCGCATTTCGCCGACCAGAATCACGTCGGGGTCTTGCCGCAGAGAACCGCGCAGGGCTTCGGCAAACGAGCGCGTGTCAACATCAACTTCGCGCTGCGTGACAAAGGATTTTTTGTTTTTATGGAGAAACTCGATCGGGTCTTCAATCGTGACGATGTGCGAATTGCGGTTTTGATTGATGTGATCTACGACGGCTGAAAGCGTCGTGGATTTCCCCGAACCGGTCGTTCCCGTAACCAGAATCAGACCGCGATTTTCATCGGCAATCGCGTTGAGAATCGGCGGCAAACCTAATTCGCTGAACGGTTTAATTTGATCGGCAATCACGCGGGCGACGATTCCGATGGAATTTCTCTGCTGGAAAATATTAACGCGGAAGCGTCCCAAACCCGAAACTCCGTAACCGATATCAACTTCAAAAGCTTCTTTAAAATGAAGTTTTTGCCGGTTGGACATCATCGAAAAAGCCATCTCGAGGGTTTCATCCTGGGAGAGTCGGTTGACTCCGGCGACCGGGCGGAGTTCACCGTTGACGCGAATAAACGGGAACGAACCTGCTCTTAAATGCAGATCCGATGCACCAAAACTCATCGCCATTTGTAACAAATCGTCAATTCTATTGGACATAATTTTAAGACTAAAAAAGAAGCAATTCGGTGTTGGTGGTAAGATTTGAGGTTTGATAACTTAATTATCGCCAAACCGAATCAACTTTTATTTTAACGCTTGATAAACAGCCGCGTCAACCTATTTTTTTGAAAGCTATTAGACTTATGATGCGGTTGCATCGTAAAATCAAAGTTTATTAAACAGGAAAGAAAAATGAACAAAGCAGGCAAAATATTGTCATTCAGTCCGCCGCACGCCATTCCGGGCGGCGAAATTTTAATCGAATGCGAAGGCTTTAAACTCACGGAGACAGGCGATTACGGCTGTTATTTTAACGGGCAAGCCGGAAGACTCGTCGGTGCATCTTCAAATCGTCTGTTGGTGATTGTTCCCGATGTTCTCGATACGACCGAAACGGAAGTTTATCTGGAGAGCGGCGGCGACCGGAGCGAATCGAAAAATATTTTGGTCGGCAAAAAAATCGCAGACGATTTGCATCTGGTCGCCAATCCGGCAGTTGATCCGAAGGATGATTCGATAATCGTCACGCGTTCGGGTTCGCGCGGGCAAAAACTTCCCGTCACGCTTTTTCGTCTGGAAAAGGACGGATTTTTAAGTGAAATGTCGGCGGATGTGATGAATCCGACGGGACTTGCTTTTAATCAGCGCGGCGAACTTTTTGTCACGGCACGCGCCGACGGCGAAGTTTTTCGTATTTTGCACGATGAAGAAGTTTTGCCATATGCTTCCGAACTCGGCATCGCGACCGGAATTGCGTTTAATCAGAGCGGCGAAATGTTTGTCGGCGACCGGAGCGGCACGGTTTTTAAAGTGCCGAGTTTCGGCACTGCCGAATCTTTTGCGCTTTTAGAGCCTTCGGTTTCGGCATATCATCTGGCATTCGGCGCGGATGGAAGAATCTATCTTTCTTCGCCCGGACTTTGCAGTTTTGATTCCATCCACGCGATCGGGAAAGACGGTTTTGCGGAAGATTTTTTTCGCGGACTCGGCAGACCGCAGGGGTTGGCGTTTGACCGCGCCGGAAATCTCTATGTTGCCGCGTGTTTGCGGGGCAGACACGGGATTGTAAAAGTTTCGCCGGACGGAAAGACGGCGGAAATTTTTGTTGCCGGAATGAATGTCGTCGGGCTTTGTTTTACACGTCAAGGCGAAATGATCGTGGCGACAAATGAGGCGGTTTACAGTTTGTCTCTGGGAATTTACGGAACGCTTTTGGATTAAAGAAAAACTACGCATCAATGCAAAATGGACAACGGAAAATGGAAAATGTAAGAAAGCTCTTAATTTGCGACGGAATCTACGATTTAAGGGAGTTTTAAGTTCATAATTCCTAAAATATGCTTACTTAACTCAGCTTGCGAAAATTAATTTCAAGCAAAATTAAAAGGCAATGGAAATTTTCCCATTGCCTTTTTTATATGCTTAGATTGGAGTTTTTTTATTTTTCCGGTGAAGGTTTCGGTTCGGGTTCGCCGCGTCGTTTGAGTTTCGGCGGTTCATCGCTCGGCGGTGTCGAACTCGAATCGTTGCTGCTCGAATCACCCGTTGCCGCCGGATCGTTCGGATTTTCCGGTTGACGGCGTTTTAAGGTCGGTCTGCCGGGTTCTTCTTCGTCAAAATCACCGACAATCGCGGCTTTCGCGTTGGTGATTTTTAGTAAATAATTTTTGACTTTCTGGAATTCCGAAGTGCTGATGATATATTCCTGCTTTTCGGGAAAACGCGCCACTAAATTAAGACTGGCATCGCGGCGTTCGATTGATTGCGGATGCGTCGAGAAAAGTTCGGAGATTTTCGAGCGTTTTTTCTTGTTTTGCGAAGCGAGTTTTTCAAACATCGTCGCCATTCCCGTCGGATCGTAACCCGAAGCATAAAGATATTGAACGCCGAGTTGATCGGCTTCTTCTTCCGAACCGCGGCTGAATTTGAAGAAGGAAAGCATTTGCGCCAAACCTGCCGTATTCTGCAAAACCGCTGCGGCAATTCCGCCCGTAAAAATGATTCCGGCGAGAAGTCCGTAATCTAAGAAAGTTCCTTTTCCCTGATTTTCCATCGCGTGGCGTGCCGCGACGTGGGCGATTTCGTGTGCCATTACGCCGGCGAGTTCGGCTTCATTATCAGCGGCTAAAATCAAACCCTTGTTGACATAAAAATATCCGCCCGGAAGCGCAAACGCATTAACTTCGTCGCTGTCAATCACTTTGATCGAAAAAGGAACTTTCGCATCGGAATTCAAAACGATATTTTGTCCGACGCGATTGATATATTCGGTCACGAGCGGGTCTTCAATAATTTTTGCCTGCTGTTCGACCTCACGCGAGAGCTGTGCGCCGATTTGCGCTTCTTTTTCTTTTGAACCGCCGAGCCAGCCGAAAAATTTATCCGAACCGCCATTAATATTGCGGGTGCCGATTTTTGAAGGATCTTCTTTATCGGAAAGCGGTTTTTTACTGACAGCCTTTACTTGTTGGGCTGATGTTTCTTTCTTATCGGGCGCAGTTTGCGCCGCCATACTTATCGGGAAAAACGCCAATGCACTAACCCAGACGGCTAAAGCCAAAAACATCGCATTAATTTTGCGAATGGAACTTCTAAGCATATTTTGCCTCCTTGAAAATTTATAAGACATTGTAAATTTAGATTCTAACTTTCTTAAATTATATTAGCAACAAGTTTTTGATGCGTTCAAATTTGAATAAGTTGTGAAATGATTCAAAAAAATTATCGAAAAATTAAACTTTTTAAAGAATTTTCACAATAATTGTTTTTTTTACGCTCAAAAATTGATAAAGTATAAAACAGCCGAAAGTTTTCCCGGCAGATTTTTTAGAAAATAAAGTTGATGCCTGCGCTCACACATTTTTATAATACCTTCCGATATATATTTTATTTCAAACGGGTAATTATTCAATTCTTTTAGTTAAATGAAACGAATTCAAGAAAAAGTAAAAGACTTAGTTGATGTTCGTCCATATCAGGTCGTGCAGGATTTTATTTCCGATCCGGCGCAGACGCTTTCGATTTATCATTTTACCGATATAACGTCGGATTTGATGGCGCAATGGTTGGACAAGGTGGTCGGCGTAGATGTCGGAAACGGCGCGTCAAACGCTCTGGCAGGTTATCGCGGTGTCGGCAAAAGTCATTTTCTGGCAACGCTCGGCGCGATTATTTCGCAGCCCGAACTGCGTTCGAGAATTTCCGACCCGCATGTGGCGGCAAGCGCGCAGCGTTTGAAACGCCGCCGTCATCCGGTCGCATATGTCCGGCGCGGAATTTTTGACTCTTTTACGGACGAACTTCGCGCCGCAATTGCTAAAGTTCTGGAAATTGACGTAACGCCGATTGAAACGCTTTCCGATCTGCTTCATCTCGCCGCCCGCAAAGCCGAAGATGTGCCGTTTGTTTTAATCATTGATACGGCATTCGAGCGAACTTCGCGGGTTTCACGCGATGACGGCGTGATTTTAGGTGAAATTGCCGAAATTGCGAAAAATCTGAATATATTCGTCGCGGTCGCACTCGATGACGACATTGCCGGCGCGGACGGTGCAAACGCCGCGATTACAAGAAGTTATACGATTGATTATCTCGATCAGGAACATCTCTACCGCATCGTTAATACCTATATTTTCCCGAAGCATCGCCAGACTTTGCCGCTTCTGCACGATATTTATAATGATTTCCGCAAGATGATGCCGAGTTTTCGCTGGAGCGAACAGAGATTCGTTTCGCTCTATCCGCTTCATCCGATAACTCTGGAAATCGCGCCATACGTGCGGCTTTACGCGCAGGATTTTGCTTTGCTCAGTTTTACGGCAGCAGCCGGAGCCAAGATTTTAGGTCGTCCGGCAAATTCTTTGATCGCTCTGGATGAAGTTTTCGACTGCGTGGAAACTTCGCTCCGCAAAGTTGCCGATTTAAAAGACGCTTTTTCAACTTACGACAAATTAAGCGCGGAAGTCGTCTCGCATATTCTGATCATGCAGCGAATGCAGGCAAAACTCATTTTAAAGGGTTTGCTTCTGTTATCGCTCGACGGTTACGGCACGACCGTCGGCGAAATCAGCGCGGCGATGCTGATTTTTAATGAAGATGAACCGTTAAAGGCGCAAAAGGAAGTTCAAGACCTGCTCGAAACCTTTGTTTCGGCGTTTCCCGAAAGCCTCGAACGCGTCGAAGAAGAAGGCAGAGATATTCGCTACAGTCTGAAAATCAGCAATAAGGAAGATTTAAATAACGCTCTTGCCGAAGCGATTAAAAATGTTTCGAGCGGTGTGATCCCGAAACTGCTGCGGCGCGTCGGGCGCGACCGGTTTCCCGAATGGATTTTGCCGAACGACGGCGAAGGTCAGCAGCGCGGCGACATCACCGATTGCCACATCGTCTGGCGCGGCGGACTTCGGCGCGGAAGAGTGGTCTGGGATTTGGAGTCGAATTATTCGGGCGATTATCAAACTTCGGAAGGCGCGGATTTTTACGACTGGGAAGTCGTCATCAATCCGTTCAAAAAACCGGAAAACGAAACAGGCGAGATTTCAAAAGTTTACTGGCGACCCGCGCCGCTCAGAAAAGACGAAGCCGAAACGATTATGCGGTATTTCGTTTTGCTGACCAATGCCAAATTGCGCGATGAATACGGCGAATTCTGGCAGGTTGCCGGACATACGCACACGGTCGCCGTCGAACAAATCTGGTACCGTTTGTTTTTGCAGGACGCGAAATTTATCATTGACGGCAGCGAATATCCGGTGACGGAAAAGGCGCGTGCGTCTTTGAGCTTGGCGGAAATGCTTTCAAAAATGCTCGAACCGCTCTTTGAAGTCCGCTATCCGAGCCATCCGGTTTTTGCCGAACCGCTGGCAATGACGGAAGTTTCCGCGCTGGTCAATGATTTTTTCAGCGGCGCCAAACAAAATAACGCGGAAGTTCAAAGACTGGCGGAAAGTTTCGCACTGCCGCTCGGGTTGGTCGTCGAGCGCGGCGATTCCTTTATTCTCGAATCGGAAGAAAATGTCGTCAAATTGCCGCTGGCGCAGGAAGTTTTATCGCTGATCAATGAACACGCGGAACAGACCGTCTCATTAAAAAACGTCAGTCAGAGGCTTCGCCAATTGCCGTTCGGCTTGATGCGCGAAGCCCAGCATTTGATCCTGACGGCGCTCGTCGCACAGCGGCAGATCGAATTCGTCACCTCGAAAGGCGACCGCATCAATCGCCGTTCGCTCGATTTGAAGATCATCTGGGACGATATTGTCGGGATTGCCAAACCGACCGGCGTTACTTACGGCAGCAACCGTCTGACCGAGTGGGCGCGGATTTTGACGGGCGCGGATAATTTTCAATCCATAGATATTCCCGAAGATCAAAGGGCGATCAAAAACGCTTTTGAAAATTGGCTGAAAAATTGGGAATCGGATAATGTGTTGGCGCATTTTCACGAACTGCCCGACGAGATTTTTAATACAAAAATCTGGCGGCTTGCCACTAATTCACAGAAAACCTTCGGCGTTGTCGCCGCGACCGTTAAGGAAGTTTTGGCGGAAACCATTTCGCTCGAAGAAGGTTTATACCGGATTGCCGACGCTTTTTCGGATTCGGAAGAAGTTTTCCGACACTCCGCGAATGATTTCGCCATTTTGGAAGATTTTATAGGCAGCGCGGCTAAACGGCGAGAAATCTGGACTTATCTGGCGGTTTGCGGCGCAACCGAAGACGAACAATTGGAAACTCTGCGCGAAAAGCTCGTCCAAGTCATTGATAAAATTTACTTTAATCCCGATAAAACTTTGCAAAGCGAAATGAACGCTTTATGGGAAAATTTCCATGAGCATTTTACAACACATTTTACGGTCAATCACGAGGCGGTGATGAAATCGCATCTGTTGCAGGAAAAATACGACGAAATTCGAAGAAGCGATGAATGGTGGGAATTTGAAAATCTTTCGAATGTTCCGGTTTTTCCGCGCCAATACTGGAATGAAGCTAACGATATTTGCCGGCAATTCAAGGAATTAAACTGCCGTTTCGACGTCAAGGAAATGCTCAAAACTCATCCGTTCTGCGCGTGTTCTTTTAATCTGGCGCAAGCCGACGATTGGGAAAAACTGCCCGAAACTCTGCAGAATAAAGTTATGCACGGACGCGAAGTTTATCACCGGATTTTGCGAAAATTAAGCGGCGTTTTAGTTCCTCTGATCGAAGAATTCGCGCAAAAAAATCAAACGAACGAATTTGCCGAATCAGCCCGAAAGCTGATTCAAATTTTAATGACGGGCGAAGAAATTCAGCCTTTGCAAAACAATGAATTGGTAATTCTGCAAAAGATTCTCGCCCTTGTGCCTTCGTCGGCGTTTGCGGATTTAAATAATTCACACAAAACCGATCTCTTTAAGGGCGAAGATATTTGGACGGACGAAGCCGAGCTTTTGAAGATTTAGGCTTTATATGGATACGGACTGGAGCGCGAGCGTCCCGCTTGCATGAGCGCAGAGCGCGAAAAAAGTCTTTGCATTCAATAACCTTTATTCTATGCAAACGCTTTTTCGTGCTGTCGCACTCATTGCAAGCGGGGACGCTCGCGCTCCAGTCTTTATTTTAAGCAAATCGTTTTCGCGTCTTTCAACATTTTACGCTAAAATTTTTCTTAAGATTGAGAAACTCAAACAAAACAATTTCGATCATCGGCACCGGCAGACTCGGCGGGGCTTTGGCTCTGGCTCTGGCGAAAAAAGGTTTTCAGGTCGAAAATCTTGTGGCGCGCAAGAGGCAAACCGCCGAAAATATCGTTGATCTTTTTCCCGATAAACCGAAAATTTTAACGCCGGAAAATTTTTCGCAAATTTCTTCGGACATAATTCTGATTACAACACAGGATTTTGAGATCGCCGCGGTCGCCGAAAAACTTGCCGGAAATTTAACGCATCAACCGTTCGTTTTTCACACGAGCGGCTCGCTTTCTTCGGTAATTCTCGGCGCATTAAAAAATTGCAAAACGGGTTCGCTTCACCCGCTCGTTTCGATCAGCGATGCGGTCATCGGTGCGGAAAAATTTAAAAATATTTATTTCTGCGTCGAAGGCGAACCGGAAGCCGTAAAAATTGCCGAAACAATCGTCAAAAAACTCGGCGGAAAATCTTTTTCCATCGAAACGCGGTTCAAGCCGCTGTATCACGCTTCGGCAGTGACGGCGTGCGGGCATCTCGTTGCATTGATTGATGTCGCCAACGAAATGCTTTCAAAATGCGGTTTATCAACGGAAAACGCGCAGAAAATTCTGCTGCCTTTAATAAAAAGCACGGTCGAAAATCTTGAAGTTCAAAATACTGCGCAGGCTCTGACCGGAACATTTGCCCGGGTTGACAGCAAAACTTTTGAAAGACATCTGAAAAGTCTGAAAAAAAATGTTTCCGGCGAAGCCCTGGAAACATATCTGCAACTTGGGATGCGTTCCCTACATCTAGTTAAAGAGCAAAAATCGAATAAAGATAAGCTGAAGGAAATGCGAAAAAAAATACTGTTAGCGAAAAAGAATCTCAAATGTTAGAATTATTTTAAATGAGATTAACGGGGCGGTTTTGGGATTTTAATTTCAGGGATTATGGTAAAGAAAAAGGAAAAGTTTCAGAGCGAAAAGCAGATATTTTTAGAGCATATACAAAAATCGGGCTTACGGCGCACCGCGCAGAGAGATTTGATTTTGGAGATATTCCTGCGTACCGAAGATCATCTTTCGAGCGAAGATCTGTATTGGCTCGTGCAAAAAGAAGAATCGAGCGTCGGGCATACGACCGTTTACCGCACGCTCAAACTTTTGACCGAAGCCGGTTTAGCGCGGGAAGTTCGCTTCGGCGACGGGAAAACTTATTACGAACATCATTACAACCACGAACATCACGATCATATGATCTGCACCGAATGCGGGAAAGTTATCGAATTTTTCTCGCCGGAAATTGAAGCCTTGCAGGATAAAATGGCGGAAGAATTCGGTTTTAAACCGACGCATCATTCGCTCCGGCTTTTGGGAGTCTGTGCCGAATGTCAGGAAAAAGAGAAGGATCTGCACAGTGCGGCTTCGGGAGCGCAGCCGCGGGTGCGCGTGAAATCGGTGGTCGGACATTAATATTTTTAACAAAAAGGAATACTTATATTTTTTATGACGGAAGCGGAAGTAAAATTTGAGCGGGAAGAAAGAGACGGACTTGTTGCCGTCGGAACCTATCTGTTTGATGCGGCGGCGCGTCTCGGCATTGAAATTTCGGAAGAATGCGAGCGGCGCGGCGAAAACGATTCGTGCGCCGTAACGGTCAAAAAAGGCGGCGATCTTTTGTCCGAACCGACCCAAGCCGAAATTGAACATTTGAGCGCACAACGGCGTAAGAATGGAGAACGCCTCGCTTGTCAGGCGAAAATCGAAAAGTCAGGAGAAGTTTATATTATGACGAAAGAAAAAGTTGTCGAAGAAAAACCGGAGACAGAAGAAAAAACGGAAGCCTTCCGCAAGGAATTTGAAAAAATGCCGCTCGAAAAAAAGGTCGCGTCCTTGCTCGAACTGGAAATGATCACACTCGGCGAAACGGTTTCATTTATTTTTAATTCGCCTTCGGAAGTGGTCAGCAAAATTATGGACGTAATGGCTCGGTTCGGCAAACAAAAGGAAGACGAAACAAAGGAATCCACGCGCCCCGAAGAACATAAAGCCGAAGAAAAACCCGAAGAAACCAAACCGCCCGTCAAGAAACCGGCAGCAAAGAAAAAACCGGCGGCAAAAAAAACGGTAACACCAAAGAAAGATGAGGCTAAAAATGATGCTAAAGAAGGCTGAAATTAATTTCAGCCTTCTTTAGCCATAAAATCGCAATATTAAAAAAGTAATAAAAGTGAGCGATAAAATACAAAAAAAAGTTCCCGATTCGCTGAGAGAGAATACGCAGTATGCGTTGGCTTTCGGCTTGATTGCGACAATGCTGCTTGTCGCGGGTTTTCCGATGTTTGTTATATTTTTCTTCGGTATATTTGCCTATTTTTTATGGAAGACTTTTTCCCAGCCTTCGCGCAACGAAACACGCGAAATCTTTGAATTTTATCTTGCCGCCAACGAAATTTTGCGCGACGACGAACGCCGCTGGTTCGGTTTTGAAGTTCAGGAAGTGGTCGGGCGCGGCGAACGTCTTTTGCAGATTATGAACGGTGCGCCGCCGCTCGTCTATTTTACGCTCGGCGCACTTTACAACAAGATCGGCGATTATAAATCCGCTGTCAATCATCTTTCATACGTGATCGAAAACGACAACGCGGATGAAGCGACATATATTTATCCTTCGCCCGATCTCAGAAATTACGTGAAAATTCTGCGAAAAATCGAACGCGAACCGGCGGAAGCTCCGCAAACTTCGGCAGCGGTGCGCTCGCTCGAACGCGCCCGCCGTAATCGCGGCAAAGCCCTTCTTGAAAACAGCCGCATCGAACTCGAAAAAATCAATCAGAAAAAACGCGAGGCTCTGCAGGAACCGAAGAGTCAGCCGTATGAATTTGCCGAGCCGCAAGAAAGTAAAAATACGGTCCGAAGTGCGGTCGAAAATTACGTACAGGATTTTGAACAAAACGATAAATCCCTTTTTTCGGACAATAATCACGAAACAAAAACAACCGGCAAGGAAACCGTGCGCCGCCGTAGTAGTAGTAAAAAAGAAGAAAACGGCGACGATCCGTTCGTTGACCGCAAACCGATTACGGAAGTCCTTCACGACATTTACGATAAAAATATTCAGTAATGAATAATGGATAATTGATAACGGATAATGGATAATTAAGAGAAATTGAGTTTTAATTATCCATTATCCATTTTCCGTTTTTCATTTTTCATTTAAAGAATATGCTTTCTGCTGAAATTATCGCCATCGGTTCAGAACTTTTAACTCCGACAAAAACAGATACAAACAGTCTTTGGCTGACCGAAAAACTCAACGAAATCGGCATCGAAGTCAAACTCAAAACCGTCGTCGGCGACGACGCGCTGCGGCTTGAAGAAGTTATCAAAGATGCCTTAAAGCGTTCCGATGTTGTGATTACAACGGGCGGCATGGGTCCGACCGAAGACGACATCACGCGCCGGATTTCCGCCAAAGCGGCGGGACGCGAACTTATTTATCACGAAGATTTAGAAAAAGATCTGCGCGAAAGATTCAGGCGTTGGGGACGCGAAATGCCCGAAATCAATAAACGTCAGGCGTTTATCATCGAAGGCGCGCGCATTTTGCCGAATCCGAACGGCTCGGCTTCGGGAATGCTGCTTGAATTAGGCGGTAAATTCCTCGCCATTTTTCCCGGACCGCCGCGTGAACTGAAACCGATGTTTGAAAATTATGTTTTGCCCGAACTGAGCGAAATGACGGGCGAGATCGTTTTTAAGAAAAGAATTTTAAAAGTTTCGGGACTCGGCGAATCGGCGATTGATGAAGGAATCGCGCCGATCTATTCGAGTTATAAAAATGTGCAAACGAGTATTTTATTTAATAAAAGCGAGGTCGAAGTTCATCTGACGGCGCAGGGCAAAACGAACGCGGAAGCGAATTCTTTAAACGAAGAAATCACCAACAAAATCGTTGAAAAATTAGGTTTAGCCGTTTTCTCGACAAATGCCGAAGAAATGCAAGAAGTTGTCGGCAAACTTCTTGCCGACAAAGGCAAAACCCTATCAGTTGCCGAAAGCTGCACGGGCGGTTTGATCGGCGAAAGATTGACCGATATTTCGGGTTCATCGGCATATTTTATCGAAGGCGTGATCGCATATTCCAACGAAGCGAAAATGCGGACTTTGAATGTACCGAAGGAATTGATCGAACAGCACGGCGCGGTCAGCGCGGAAGTTTGCGAAGCCATGGCGCAGGGAATGATCGAACGCGCCGGAACCGATTACGCGCTGTCGGTTACAGGAATTGCCGGACCTTCGGGCGGCACGCAGGAAAAACCGGTCGGCACGGTTTTTATCGGCTATGCCGATAAAACGCAAGTAAAATCACGAAGAATCGTTCTTCCCGGCGACAGATATTTAATTCGCTGGCGAACGAGTCAGGCGGCACTCGATATTTTGCGGCGAAATCTTTTGAGGGAAAAAGATGAATGACGTTTCAAATAAAATAAAAGCTCCGGCAATCGGTTTAATTGTCGTCGGCGCATTAAATTTTGCGCTCGGTTTAATTACGGTTTTAAGCGGTTTAGTGCGCTTGACGGGAATAATTCCGGGCGATGATATTCCAACCGATGAAGCCGAAAGGCTCGGCTATTTTGTCGGGATGTTCGGCAGTTACGGAGTTGCTTTTATCGGTTTAATTGTTGCGCCGTTTATAATTTACGGTGCGACTCAAATGCTTGGCGGCAAAAGTTATAAATTTGCCAAAACTTCAGCGATTCTGGCGATTATCCCGTTTATTTCGTGCTGTTTTATCATCGGAATTCCATTCGGCATCTGGGCTTTGATGATTTTAAGCAAACCCGAAGTCAAGGCGTTTTTCAGCGGCGAGGGGAATTTTCAAAATCAATATCCGCCGATGCCGCCGAGATTTTAAAGGCTTGCAAAATAAATTTTTTGCAAACAAAAGTGTTTTTTTTCGTCCGATCCGGCGAGGTTTAAATATGAAAAAACGAACAATAATTTTTACTTTTTTAATGTGTCTTTTAACGGCTTTAGCCGCATCGGCGCAGGTTGAAACGGGCGACGACGGAAATCCCGTAAATTGGTGCCGCAACGGACTTTTTCCGAAAGGCAGCGAAAATTTCCGCATCGCAAAGATCAAAGGCGCGAAAAACGAGAAGGTTTTTTTCTTCAGCGATGAAAAGGAAGATTGCCCGAAAAATGCGAACTGCAAAACGAAAAGCTACATAATTCCGAATGATGAAGTAATTGTTTCAAGAACTTACGGGAATTTTGCGTGCGCCTGGTTTCAGCCGAAAAAGGGAAGTGAAACCGTCGGCTGGATCGCGCTCGAAAAGTTGGAATTTATTGAAAATAATCAAACTCTGCCGTGGATCGGCGATTGGACGTTTTATGATAATTCGATAAAAATTATTCCGATGAAGCTCGACGGAAAAGTGAAAATCACCGGAAACGCCTTTTGGAAAGGACTCGGCGACAACATACACATCGGCGAAATTGATTTCGCGGGCATTCCCGAAAACAATAAACTGAATTTAGGCGAGAGCGGCGAGTTTGAGTGCCGCGTGAAGATGCAGCGCGTTGGCAAATTTTTAGTAGTTTCCGATAATTTGAACTGCGGCGGCGCAAATGTTACGTTTAATGGAATTTATCAGAAAAAATAAAGTAGATACAAAAAGATGAAGCGGGCGCACGAGCAACCCTTCCCAACCTGAAATTATTATCAAGGTTGTTGATAATACTTAATCTTTATTCAAGATGAAGCAGATAAAAAGAAGTTAAACCCAATTTCAGGTAAGGAAGGGTTGCTCGTGCGCCCGCTTTTCATTTTTAGGATTTAATAATCCAAAATCTGCCGGTAAATTTCCGCGTCAACATTTCCGCCGCTGACGACGGCGCAGATTTTTTTGTCTTTGAATTTTTCCGTGTTTTCAAGAATTGCTCCTAAACTCAACGCGCCGGTCGGTTCGACCTTTAAATTTGCCAGAGAGAAAAAAAGCCTGACGGCTTCTTTGATCTTTTCTTCCGAAATTTCCGTAATTTCCGAAACACCTGTTTTGATAATTTCCCAATTATGTTTGCCGAGCGAAAGCGTTCTCGCGCCGTCGGCAATCGTGTTTGGCTCGAATTCGTTTTTAACGATTTCGCCTGCCTGCAAGGATTTTGCCGCATCATTTGCCATCGCAGGCTCTGCGCCTGTTAATTTTGCATTTGAACCGTTGCGGCAAAGTCCGAGCGAAGTTCCCGAAATCAACCCGCCACCGCCGACCGGGACGATTATTTCGTCAAAATTTTTGTTTGAAAGTTCGTCGCCGAGCGTCGAATTTCCGTCAATCACAAGCGGATCATCATACGCGCTTGCTTTGTAAGCGTCGGGGAATTCTTTGATCAACTGGTCAACTCTTTCGGCGCGTCCGATTTTTTTCGTGTCAATCAAAACGACTTGTGCGCCGTAATTTTTCACCGCCTCGACCTTTACTTTTGCCGAAGTTTCAGGCATTATGACGTGGCATTTTTTATTTAAAATCTTACACGCATAAGCTAAAGCCTGACCGAAATTTCCCGACGAAGCCGTGATTATATGGAGGTTTTCCGCGTTTAGCGCAACATTATATGCCGCGCGGAACTTAAAACTTCCCGTGTGCTGGAAAGTTTCGGTCGCAATTGTCAGGTCAAGATTCAAAAATGATTTTAGTTTTTCCGATTCCAGAAAAAATGTCGGGCGAATTGCTTCGATTAAAGTTTTCATAACAAAAATTTCACCATATTTTTAACTGAAAACAAAGTCGTAAACACTAATGGATAATTAAAAATGGATTTAACTGAATCAGTTACGATGAAATAAAGTTAAGCGGAAAATAAATTTTTTCGCGATGACCTCTTTTCTTCACAATTGTCGTTTAGATAAGTGAAAGGAACAAAATAATTGCCCAAACTCCTGCAAGCTTAGCTCGCTTTTGTTTAGGTTTTAAACTTTATTTAGGAGAAAATTATGAAAAACGAAATTTTTTTACGAATGCTTAGCGGAGTATTTATATTATGTTGTTTGATACTTTATTCGACGGAAGCTTTTGCCGGCACCACAGAAAGTCTCTGGCAAAAATCCGAAGAATCGAGTGTTGCGTCGAACGGACAGCGCAAGCTGTTTCCCGAAAAATATGCAACATTCAGGTTGAATGAAAATGCCTTGAAAAATTATCTGCGAGAAATGCCGCAGGAATTTACCGATGAAGCGCGGCTGAAATCGGTGATTATTGAAATCCCGATGCCGGACGGCAGTCTGGCAAAATTCAGAATCGAAGAATCGCAAGTTTTAGCGGCGCATCTGCAAAAGGATTTTCCGACGTGGAAAACTTTTCGAGGCTTCGGCATTGACGATCAAGGCGCGACCGCGCAATTTGATTGGACGAGCAAAGGTTTTCACGGCTATATTTTTACTGCAAAAGGCACGGTTTATATTGATCCGTTTCAGGAAAACGACACCGAAAATTACCTCGTTTATTACAAACACGAATTCGGAAAACCAACCGGAAATTTTACCTGCCGAAGCGATGAAGGTCTTGCCAAACTTTTAGGAATCGAGAATTTGAATTTTGACGATTCCTCTTCATTTTCAATCGGAACAAACATCAGAACTTATCGGGTTGCGGTGGCGACAACCGGCGAATGGGCGCGCGGAACAACGATGTCAACCGATCCGCAAACTGTTCGCACAGCAGCACTTGCCGCTCTGACGACGAGCATTAACCGTCTCGACGGAATTTATCGCCGTGAATTGTCCGTTACGCTCCAACTCGTCAATCCGTCAATTACAAACGATGCGACGAACATTATTTTTGATAATCCGGCAACCGATCCGTATGACAATACCGATTCGGAAGCCCAGTTAACCATTAATCAAACTACTGTTACAGCGCGGGTCGGAACGCCGAATTTTGATGTCGGACATCTTTACGGAACGGGCGGCGGCGGCGTTGCGTCATCGCCTTCGGTTTGCCGTGCCGATTCAAAAGCGCAAGGTTATTCGGCGCGTGAAGGATTTTACGGCGATCCGTTCACAGTTGACTATGCGGCGCACGAATTCGGACATCAATTCGGTGCAAGTCATACCTACAATAACGCTGATCCGGGCGGTGCCTGCACGACTCGCTCCGCAATGAATGCTTTTGAAGTTGCCAGCGGTTCAACCCTGATGTCGTATGTCGGAATTTGCAGTCAGCGAAACTTACAGCAGTATGTTGATACGCTCTTTCCGATGTTTCACATCCGAAGTTTGACGCAAATGATTGCCAATATACAAGACAAAACCGATGGCGGAAGCTGCGGAACGCCGGGCGCGAATAATAATACCGTTCCGACCGTTAATGCCGGCGGAGGTTTCACGATTCCGCGTTTAACGCCATTTACTTTAACGGCAGCCGGAAATGATGCCGATGCGGGCGATGTCGCAAATCTGCTTTATTCCTGGGAACAATATGATCTTTCGCCTTCGCCAAGCGGACAACTCGGAACTCCGGCGAATACTTACGATGTTGATACGGATAATGTTTTGCGTCCGCTGTTTCGCGCCTATTCGCCGGTTTCAAGTAATTCGCGAACATTTCCGAGTCTAACTTTTATCTTAAATCCGGGAAACAATAATCCGGCAGGAAGTAATAATCCGCCATTGGATTACACCGGAACTCATCCGACAAATGCGTCGGGTGCAGTTTGTGAAACAAACGTAACTTGCGTGATTGGCGAAAATCTTCCTTCGGTTTCGCGCACGATGAACTTCCGCGTTTCCGTGAGAGATCGTCGCGGCGGAATGATTGACGCGGGAACGACCGTTGCCGTCGCCGCTGCCGCCGGACCTTTCCGCGTAACAACGCAGGACACAGCCACAACCTGGGCGGGAAATTCGACGCAAACCGTAACCTGGGATGTTGCCGGAACGACCGCGAACGGAATCAACGCGGCAAATGTTAAAATTTCGCTTTCAACCGACGGCGGACTTTCCTTTCCGACTGTAATATCGGCATCAACGCCGAATGACGGAACGGAAGCAATCACTGTTCCGAACAGCGCAACGACGCAAGCCCGAATCAAAATTGAAGCAGTCGGAAACATCTTTTTCGACATCAACAACGTCAATTTTACGATTACGGCAAGCGCACCGACCAACACGGTTCGTTCGGATTTCGACGGCGACGGCAAAACGGATTTCTCGGTTTTCCGTCCAAGCGAAGGAAATTGGTATGTAAATGGTTCGACCGCAGGTTTTTCCGCAATCAATTTCGGAATCGCTTCCGATACAATTGTTCCGGCAGATTTTGATGGCGACAGAAAAACCGATTTTGCCATTTTCCGCCCGTCGAATACCGAAGGACAATCGGATTTTTATCTGCTGAGAAGCACCGATTTTACCGTTTCGGGCATTGCCTGGGGCGTTGTCAATGATGTTCCGGTTGTTGCCGATTACGACGGCGACGGTAAAGCCGATTACGCTGTTTGGCGACCTTCGACCGGAGATTTCTATATTCTTCAATCACAGACGGGCAGTTTGCGGCACTATAATCTTGGCTTGAACGGCGACAAACCCGTCTCCGCCGATTATGACGGCGACGGTAAAGCGGATTTTGCAGTATTTCGTCCGTCAAACGGAACCTGGTATATTGCTAAATCCACAGATAATAACGTGATTATTTCACAATGGGGCGTTGCTACAGATGTTCCGGTTTTTGCCGATTACGACGGCGACAGCAAAATTGATATTGCTGTTTTCAGACCGTCTGACGGCGTTTGGTATATTCAAAGATCAACCGGCGGAATAAGTTATATTTCATTCGGAACAAACGGCGACGTTCCGGTTCCGGGCGATTTTGACGGCGACGGAAAATACGATCAGGCGGTTTATCGCGCCGGTGTTTGGTATGTAAATAATTCCACTTCGGGATTTGCCGTTGCCAACTTCGGGCTTGCTTCGGATGTTCCGACACCGAGAAATTATCTGTCGAATTAAAATTTGATACTTTAATCGAGTTGATCTCGAGTATTTTGAGAAGCCGTAAAATTGCGGCTTCTCTTTTTTTATGTTTAGAACATTTCAATATTAGGATTTGAGATAAATCTTTTGTAAGATGTGAAAATATGACAAAAGCACAATTCGGAATGATCGGCTTGGGAACAATGGGCAGAAATTTTCTGCTTAATGTCGCGGAACAAGGGTTTTCGGGCGTCGGTTATGATTTGGATGCAGAAAAACGCACGCTTTTACTTGAAGAAGGCAAAGATTTTGATTTGCAAACGGCTGAAAATCTGCCGGAATTCTTGGAAAAACTCGAATCGCCCCGAAAGATTATGATTCTCGTTCCGGCAAATGTCGTTGATTTTGTCATCAACGATCTGATTACGATTTTGGATAAAGGCGATATTGTCATTGACGGCGGAAATTCGCATTTCCCCGAAACCGAACGGCGCGAAAAACTTTTAAATGAAAACGGTTTTGAATTCCTCGGTGTCGGCGTTTCAGGCGGCGAAGAAGGCGCGCGGCACGGCGCGAGCATTATGATCGGCGGCAACGCGGAAATTTATTCGCACGTTCAGCCGATTCTCGAAGCCGCTTCCGCGAAAGTTAATGGCGAATCATGCGCCGCATTCGTCGGAAATGGTTCGGCAGGACATTTCGTAAAAATGGTTCACAACGGCATCGAATACGGTTTGATGCAAATCTTAGCAGAAACCTACGATTTTATGAACCGCGTTTTGAAGATGGATTACGATGAAATGAGTGCGACATTTGCCGCATGGAACAACGCCGAACTCAATTCTTTTCTCGTTGAAATTACGGCGGAAATCCTGAAAAAATGCGATGCCGAAACCGGAAAACCGCTCGTCGAAATGATTTTAGATAAAGCCGCGCAAAAAGGAACCGGAAAATGGACTTCGCAGGTCGCGATGGATTTCGGCGTGCCGATTCCGACGATTGATTCGGCAGTTTCGATGCGTCAGATTTCCGCACAAAAAGAAGCGCGTCAAATAATTGCGGAAAAATACGGGAAAGTCAGTGGTCGGTGGTCGGTGGTCAGTGGTCAGTCAACAAGTGAAACGGTTTCGAGCGAACACGAATCGGACGAACAAAAAGCCGCACGCGAAAGGCGAGCCGCCGAAACGACCGTCAGCGAACAGCATCAAGCGAAAATCGGTTCGCAGGAAAGATCCGAAAGCGAAGTTAAAACCGAAGTAAAATCCGACGAACAGCGCGATTCCAAGGTTCGCCAAGACGTTTCCGCAAACAAAGCGGAATTTATCGAACTTCTCAAACACACGCTTTTAAGTTCGTTTATCGTAACTTACGCGCAGGGAATGTCCCTTTTGCAAACCGCTTCGCTTGAAAAAGATTACGAGCTGAATTTATCGGAAATCGCCAAAATCTGGCGCGGCGGCTGTATTATCCGCTCCGCACTTTTAGAAGATATACGCTCCGCATATTTCAAAAATCCCGATTTGCCGAATATGATTCTGGACGACGAATTTGCCGGAATTTTAAGCCGAAACCGCGATTTTTGGTGCAAGATCAACAATGAATTTGCGATGAGCCAAGTCCCGAGTTTGTGTCTTTCATCGGCACTTTCATATTTCGACGCTTTTCGCTCTGCAAGATTGCCCGCCAATTTGATTCAAGGACAACGCGACTTTTTCGGCGCGCATACTTATCAAAGAATTGATAAGGAAGGAGTTTTCCACACGCCGGATTGGAATGAATAATTTACCGGATTTTGTGTTATATTTTAATCGTGTTATATATCTAATTTTCTGTAAAAATTAAAACTTCAATTTAAAATAAAAATGGCGACTATCGGAAATGAGGCTTTAATTAATCCACAAATTCTTGCGTGGGCGCGAGAATCAGCGGGATTTTACATTGAAGAAGCAGCAAAAAAAATTCCTGTTGAGCCTGACAAATTACGAAGTTGTGAGATTGGGTCTGACCGATTAACTATTGCACAACTTCGTAAACTTTCTAATTTATATAAACGTCCGTTAGCCTTCTTCTATTTGCCAAATCCTCCACAAGCAGAAATTATACCTAAAGATTTTCGGCGATTTCCAAAAGATCAAGTAGAAACACTTTCACCTAATTTGCGGCTCGAAATTAGAAGAGCAAAGTATCGAAGAGATGTAGCCTTAGATTTGTTTAAAGAACTTGAAATAAAAATTCCTAAATTGAGAGCAAGAATAAGTTTATCCGATGATGTTTATGATGTAGGAATTCTTATCCGTAGACTCTTGAAAGTTAGTTTTAAACAACAAGAAAGTATAAGAAAGGAAAGTCTTTTAACCTTTTGGCGTGAAAAAATTGAAGATTTAGGAATACTAGTATTTTCAGCATCTCTAATTGATCTAAAAATAATGAGAGGCTTCTCAATTGATAAGAATTCTTTGCCGATAATTGTTCTAAATTCAAAAGATCATCACAAGGCTCGTATATTCACTTTATTTCACGAATTTACTCATCTTCTTTTACATTCGGGAGGGATTTGTGATTTAGGTGAACAAGACAAAATAGAAGTTTTTTGCAATGCGGTTGCAGGAGAAGTCTTGGTACCGACAGATTGGTTACAAAATATTTCGATTGTTCAACAACATGAAAATAAATCTGTGTGGAATGAGGAGGAAATTAATAATTTGGCGGAACGATTTGGCGTGAGTCGAGAAGTTGTTGTTCGCAGACTGTTAGCAATTAATAAAACAACAGAATATTTTTACAAGCAAAAAAGAGAACAATATCAAGCTGAATACAGAATTAAGATTGCTCAAGAAAAAGCTGAAAAAAAGTCACTCCCGATTCAACATCACTATAAAGTTATTAATCAAAACGGAAGAAAATTTGCAAAATTGGTTCTTGAAGGTTATCACCAAAATAAAATTGGATTGCTTGATGTTTCTGAATATCTTGGAGCAAAAATAAAACATCTACCAAAAATTGAGCAGTCATTAAATTTATCATATTTGACAGGGGACAAAAATTGACATTTTTGATTGGAATAGAGGAGTATGCCATAGATTCAAGCTCTTTAATTGAAGGGCTTAGAAAAACTTATCCTAAAGAAGTTTTTCCATCCTTGTGGAACAAGGTTGCAGACGAAATTCAATTTGGGAAAGTTATTGCTCCTGAAGAAGTAAAGCGAGAATTAGAACAATTTGGGGTTGATGAACTTGCAAAGTGGTGTAATAGTTTTCCAAACTTCTTTCAACCAGAAGACCCTGACATACAGCGAGTTGTTACTAAAATTATGGCACATCCTGAGCATTGTAAACTTATGAATCTAAAAACCCCGAGTAAGTATTGTGCTGATATGTGGGTAATTGCGTTAGCAAAAGTGAGGAATTTAACAGTTATAAATGAAGAACAATTATTAACAAGTAGCAGTCCGTATAAAAACAAAATTCCCAACGTATGTAAGGATTTGGGAATTCCTTATATGAGTTTTTTAGATTATATTATAGAACAAAATTGGAAATTTTAATAAAATAATTTATTTTATTGAAAGAAAATTGATTGAGTTTGATTTTAAAAATGAACTTCATTTATAAGAAAATATTCAACTTTTGTATTACAGTCTTTCTAAATCCTGCGGCGAGTTTACATTGATAAATAAATTTTCATTCAAACTTAAACTGCGGGCATTTACAATCTTTGTTTTCACAATTTCAAGAAAATCTCTTACCGAAGCCGATTCGTTTTTCGATAAGATTTCTTCCAGTTTCGGCAAACAACCTTTCACGCGATAGACGGCGCAGAGCGGCTGCAATCTTTCATCATTTTGAAGAGGAACAATCGCCGAAAAATTCTTTGAATCAAGGGCGATTTCGCATAATTTTTCAATCGCGCCGCTCGTGACAAACGGCAAATCAACGGCTAGAATTACGGCGAATTCGGTTTCGCAGGTTTTAAGTGCGGCGTGAATTCCGCCGAGTACGCCGCGATTTTCGAAAATATCGAAAATATAAGAAATTCCGGCGGGAAGTTTTTCGATAAAATGCGTTTGCGAGCCGTTGAGAACAATTTTTACCTGTTCGCAATTCGGTTTAAGAGTTTCGACGGCGTTTTCGAGAAAGGTTTTTTCGCCGATTTTCAGAAACGCTTTGTCCGTTCCCATCCGCGAAGATTTGCCGCCTGTTAATATGAATCCGTTAAACATTTTGTGTTAAACCGCGAAAACCGCGAAAAACGCGAAAAACGCTAAATTCTTTTCGTGTATTTAGCGTTTTTCGCGGTTGAAATTATTTTCCGAATTCACCCGCAAAAACTCTTTCGCCGTTGTGCAGATGCGGCGCGATCGTGATTTTAACCGATTTCGATGTCGGGCAATTACTTCTTTCGGCGACGCTTTCGATTGGAACAAGCGGATTTGCTTCGGGAAAATATGTGGCGGCGCAATCCTTCGGAATCGGATATTTGACGACGATAAACGATTCGGCGCGGCGCACTCGATTCGCGAAAACGCTTGTAATATCAACGACTTCGCCTTGCTTTAAACCTCTTTCTTCAATATCTTTTTCATTCATCAAAATCACGCGGCGCGAACCCTTTATTCCGCGATAATGGTCATTTTCGGCATAAACGGTCGTGTTAAACTGATCGTGCGAGCGAATCGTCGTCATCAACAGTTCGCTTTTCGCGAGTTCGATTTTTTCTATCCGGCTCAAGGTAAATTTCGCCTTGCCGGAATCGGTCGGAAACGTGCCTTCGCGCGGCGGATTCGGCATATAAAAACCGCCGTCTTGCCGGATGCGCTGATTGTAATTTTCGCAGCCCGGCACGACGCGGGAAATCGCGGCGCGAATCCGGTCGTAATCGTTGATCATTCTTTCCCAGTCAAAGCGCATCTTATTTTTCAAAACGGCTTGGGCGAGCTTGCCGACGATCCAGACTTCGCTCCGCAGATGTTCGCCGGCAGGTTCTAAAATTCCCTTCGACATCTGGACATTGAGCATCGTGCTTTCGGTCGAAACAAACTGCTCGGTGCCGCCCGTTTTATCAATTTCGGTTCTGCCCAAACACGGCAGAATCAGGGATTTTTTGCCCGTGATAAGCGCGGTGCGATTTAATTTAGTGATGACCTGCGCGGTTAGATTGCAATTTTGCAAGGCTTCGGAAGTAAATCCGGTGTCGGGCGTGGCGGAAAGAAAATTGCCGCCCATCGCAAAGAAAACTTTTGCACGTTTTTCGTGCATCGCCTTGATCGCTTCGACCGTGTTAAAGCCGTCTTTTTCCGGCGTCTTAAAGTGAAATTCCTTTTCTAAATTGGCGCGGAATGCCGGGTTCATCTGTTCCCAGATTCCCATTGTTCTGTCGCCCTGCACATTCGAATGTCCGCGCACGGGAAGAAGTCCCGCGCCTTTTTTGCCGATTTGTCCGCGCAAAAGATGGAGATTGACAATGTCCTGAATGGCGGCGACCGCTTGTTTATGCTGCGTGATACCCATTGCCCAGCAAGTTATGACGCGGCTGGACGCGGCAAACAGCCCGGCAAATTCTTCGATTTGGGCGAGCGATAAACCGCTTTGTTCGACAATCGTTTCCCAGTCAATCGTTCCGAGGTTGGCAATAAAATCCTGAAATCCCTCGGTTTTTTCGTGAATAAATTCATAATCGAAAATCGGCGCGGGACTTTTCTTTTCAAGCTCGAACAGCATTTTCATCACGCCTTTCAGAAAAGCCGCATCGCCGCCGATTCTGATCGGCAGATACAGATCGGCAAGTTTCGACGGTTGATTTCTGAGCAAGACGAGCGGATATTTTAAAATATTTTCGTATTGCTGCGGATTCGGATTGGTAAAATTCATCAAACCGGCTTCGGGCAGCGGATTGACCGCAATAATTCGCGCGCCTCTTTCTTTGGCTTTTTGCAAAGATGAAAGCATTCGCGGCGCATTCGTGCCGGGATTTTGTCCGATAATGATGATCAAATCCGTGTTTTCCAGATCTTCCAGAGTGATCGTCGCTTTGCCCATACCGATTGATTCATTTAGAGCGACCGACGTGGATTCGTGGCACATATTCGAGCAATCGGGCAGATTGTTCGTGCCGAAATTACGTACGAACAGCTGATAGAGAAACGCGGCTTCGTTCGATGTTCTGCCCGAAGTATAAAAAACGGCTTCGTCGGGCGATTTTAAGGAATTTAATTCTTCGGCGAGAATGTGAAAAGCTTTTTCCCAGGTTGTCGGTTTATAATGCGTTGCGCCTTCTTCCAAAAACATCGGCTCGGTGATTCTGCCCTGCGCGTTGAGCCATTGATCGCTTTTTTCCGAAAGTTCGGCGACGCTGTATTTGGTAAAGAAATCGGGCGTAACGCGCTTTTTCGTCGCTTCATCGGCGATTGCCTTCGCGCCGTTTTCGCAAAATTCGGCTTTCGTGCGCTCGCCGTCGGGGTCTGCCCACGCGCAGGAATTGCAGTCAATTCCGCCTTTTTGATTAAGAGCAAGAAGCAGTTTAGTGCCGCGAACCGCGCCGGTTTTTGTGAAAATTTCTTTAGTTGTGCGAATAACGGCAGAAAGTCCGGCGGCGTTTTCTTTTATTTTGCCGACCTTTAATTTGCCGGGATTTTCTTCGTTGGGTTTCATAAAAATTTAAATGACTGGAGCGCAATCGGCTCGATTGCATGAGCGCGATAGCGCGAAAAAGCCTTTGATTACAATAAACTTTATTTGATTTCAAACGTCGTTCCGTTGCTCCCGCAACGGTGCAAGCGAGCCGCCCCGCGCTCCGGTCAAAGAATTCCGCAATAGATATTAAAACGATTTTCGCGGACAAAACCGAGCAGCGTCGCATTAAATTCCCGCGCGGCTTCGACCGCCAAACTCGACGGCGCACCGACCGCGCAGATTACGGGAATCTGCGCCATGACCGCCTTCTGCACGAGTTCGAACGAAGCGCGTCCGCTGAGGAAAAGAATTTTTTCGCGCAAAGGCAGATTATCCGCCAGAAATTGTTTTCCGATCAATTTATCAACCGCATTATGCCGCCCGACATCTTCGCGCAGATCAAGCAGATTTCCCGAAAAATCAAAAAGCGCGGCGGCATGAAGACCGCCCGTTTCGCCGAAAACGGTTTGTTTTTCCAGTAATTTTTTCGGCAGTTGATGAATTATTTCGGCGGAAATGTTTGGAAAATCTTTCTGTTCAATTCGTTTTGCGCCCGCCACCGCCAATGCTTCAAGTGAACTTTTGCCGCACACGCCGCAGCTTGAAGTCGTATAGAAATTGCGCTCCAGTTTGGCAAAATCAACACTGACGTTTTCAGCCAGATCGAGCCGAATCGTATTCTGATTATTCGGGAATTTTCCGCAGTGTTTTATTTGTTTAATCTGATTTTTCGAATGCAGAATTCCTTCGGTAAAAAGAAATCCGGCGGCAAGCTGCGCGTCGTTTCCGGGTGTTCGCATCGTGATCGAAACGGCTTTGTGCCTCTTTTTGCCGTTTTCCAAAAATCCGAGCCGAATTTCAAGCGGTTCTTCGACGGCGAGCGTGTCGGTTTCCGTTTTAGTTAAACTATTGTGCGAAACTCTCTGAATCTCGGTTTCAAATTTTTCCGCCTTGACCGAACTTGCCGCTTTTGCCATAAACCGATTATATCAATGGATAATGGATAATGGATAATGGATAATTTAAGAAAAACGTAAATGATTAGGTTTCTGATTAGTGGTGAAAAAGTTTAAAAGTGAAAATGTGAAAAAGTTTTTGATACTTTCAGTCTTCGATTTTTCTGAAAAATAACCGGCTTTTACCGAAAAAGGTCTGTTCATCAGACAACAATGAACTTTTTCACTTTTTCACACTTTCACTTTTTCACTATGTCTAAATATCTGACGCGCATCAAATACAGAAAAACATTATCAATTATCCATTATCCACATTTTAAACGACTTTAAATTTATCAGGAAAGCTGAAAATCGAAGAAAAACATTATCCGTTATCCGTTATCCGTTATCCATTATCCGTTTTTACACTATTTCCCAGGCTGATTCGGTCTTTAAAAGTTTGCTCATTAAACTTGCGTGAACCGAATGTCCGCTTTTTTCCGCCGTGATCTTTCCTAAGATCGGCATTCCGAGAAGGGCGAAATCGCCGATGATGTCGAGGATTTTATGTCGGACGAATTCGTCCTTAAATCTCAAGGGATTTTCGTTGAGCATTCCTTCGGGCGTTAAAACTATGGCGTTATCGAGCGAACCGCCGAGAGCTAAGTTTGCTTTTCTGAGCATTTCGATCTCGGTCGTAAAACCGAATGTCCGCGCCGAAGCGATTTCGCGTCCGAACGAACCGTTTTTCAGTTCGAAATGAAACGACTGCTTTTCGATAAAAGGATGCGGAAAATCTATCACGCATTCGATCTCGAATTTGTCAGACGGTTCGACCGACATTTTTCGGTCGCCTTGCTCGAACGCGACCTTTTCGAGAATTTTCAAAAAATGACGCGGCGAATCCTGTTCAATAATTCCGGCTTTTTCGATCAGTTCGACAAAATTTTCCGATGATCCGTCCATAATCGGAATCTCGATGTTGTCGAGTTCGATAAAACAATTATCAATCCCGACGCCGCGCAGCGCCGAAAGAAGATGCTCGCACGTTGATAAAACAACGCCGCGCCGCAAAAGCGTGGTCGCGTAAGAACAATGCGAAATATATTCGACCGAAGCCGGAATTTCAAAATTATCGAGATCGGTGCGGACAAAAATATAACCCGTATTCGGCGGCGCGGGCTTGAGTTTAAGATTGACCGCAACGCCCGTGTGCAAGCCGATTCCGCTTGTTTCAATTGATCGGGAAATTGTTTTTTGTTTAGACATTATTTTTTTCTATAATCTGCGATTCAAATTATATCTTTAACAAATTCTATGCCAATTTCGCCTAAAAACATTAAACTCAATAAATAAAACATTTAACATTTAACATTTATCATTTATCATTTACCTTTTGTCGCCTTTTCGCCACAACTCGCGTTGTAAATCTGCAAACCGCCCGTTGCCTTGACTGAAAAGCGCGTCTAACCTAGCATTTACTTGTATTGAAAATCATAATAAAAGTAATGCCGGTGTCCCGCTGGCTTCTCGTGTGAGAGTCTCGCTCACACGCTTTCTTTATAAATCTAAAACGTGAGTGCGGGACGCACTCACGACAGCCGTCGGGACGACGGCGTTACAATTATCAGAAAATGGCAATAAAAACAGCAGGTATCAGAACAAATAAGACGACCGAGATCAGAATAGAAAATCAATCGGCGATAGAAATGCCGAAAAATGCGGAGGAAACGATTCAAAAAGTCATCGGATTTTTGCCGATCGAGCATCTTCGCGGGTTGGAAAAGGTTCGTCTCGTGGATTTTATCAAGCCGCCGCAGATGAAAGGTGTCGCTCCGATTACGGGCGATCTGCCGGGTCTTTATCATCCGCGCGTCGGCAATCAAAACGCCTGGCTCGAAGTTTCGCTCGGCGCTCTGTTGCAGCCGACCGAAGGTTTCGGCAAGCGCTGGATGGCAAAATCCGCTTTTAAGAGCAATCTGGCGGGAATTATTTTTTCGCTCGTCGGGCAGCATTATTATTTAACGCTGCGGCATTCGGTCAAAAAACAAAGCCTCGAACCGCAAATCCGCCAATACGCGCAGAAAAATTTGCGGGAATGGGGCGAAAAACAATCGGTAAATTCAAAACGCGCCAAGTTTTTCAAACCCTTTCGCCCTTATCTGGAACGTTGGGCAAAATGGCTGAACAAAAAGGCTTCGGCGGCGAATAAAAAGAAATAATTTCCTGCTGAACAAAGCCGAATGAATAAAGAGAACCAGGGGAATTTAAGCGAAAAAATCGAGAAGACGGTCAAACTTGCCGAGAAAACCGCCCGAAAGCCTTTTACGAAAATACTTGCCGGTTTCGGTTTTGTAACCAAAGGCGTACTTTTTTTAGTGATCGGTTCACTGGCGGCGTTGGCGGCAATCGGCGCGGAAAGCGGCAACGTAACAGGAGCGCAGGGCGCTCTGGCGACCGTCGCGCAGATGCCTTTCGGCAGAATTCTTCTGATAATTTTCATTATCGGCGCGATTGCTTACGGCGGCTGGAATATTCTGCGCGGTGTCGCCGACATTGATAATGACGGAACCGGCACAATCGGCGTATCAAAACGCATATTTGCCGCCGGACTGGGTATTTTTTATTTATTTTTGAGTTTTACGGCTAGTTGGATACTTTTGATTTCGAGCGTGGTGAGCGAATCGGCGGATGATGAGGTTTCGCAAAATCTGACGGCGATTTTGCTGGCACTGCCCCTGGGCGTAATTCTCGTGTTTCTGATCGGTTTGGGCGTTTTGATCGCCGCGTTTTACGAACTTTACAGCGCGATTTCCCGCAAATTTCTGGGGAATTTCGAGATTGAAGAGATAACGCCGCTTTTTTACAAACTCCTGATTACGGTAGGAATTATCAGCTTTCTGGCGCGTTCGCTGTTGATGGCATTGATAGGCTATTTTTTTATGACCGCCGCGATAAATTATGATCCGCAGGAAGTTATCGGTTTGGACGGCGCTCTGACGACGCTCGCCCGGCAAACTTACGGGAAAATTATTTTGTTTTTTACGGCATTCGGCTTGATCTGCCACGGGATTCTTTCGATTCTCGAAGCCAAATTCCGCCGTTTCGATTAAAATTTATGAACTATTGGCTTGTAAAACAGGAACCGGAAAAATATTCGTTTGACGATCTCGTAAAAGACGGAAAAACGATCTGGGACGGCGTGCGGAATTATCAGGCGCGGAATAATCTGCGCGAGATGAAAAAAGGCGATAAAGTATTGTTTTATCATTCGGTTTCGGAAAAATCGGTCGTTGGCATAACGGAAGTTTCCAAAGAAAATTTTCCCGATCCGGCGGACGAAAAATGGCTGGCGGTTGAAATAAAAGCCGGCGAAAAATTTGCCAAGCCGGTTAGCTTGGAACAAATAAAAAACGATAAAAAATTGCAGGAAATCGCGCTTATCAAACAATCGCGTCTTTCGGTTATGCCTTTGAAAAAATCGGAATTTGATGCAATTCTAAAAATGAGTAAGTAAAAGATATTGCCCACGAATCTACACGAATTTACGCGAATAATTTTTGGTAATTTTATTCGTGATTATTAGTATAATTCGCGGGAGAAAAATAAAAAATTATGCTAAAAGAAGCCGTTGATTATTATAATAAACTGTTGGAAGACTTTGATTTAGCCGAAAGTTCGCGTCTGGCACTGGACGAAGGTTTGGAAGGGGCGCGCCTGATTTTCGGCGGTCGCCGGTTGTCGCCGTATTTGCGCCCGCATTTCGTGACCGAATCCGATTGGGAAATGGTGACGCGCAATTGCGAAATTATCTGGAACGCGCTGCAAAAGGTCAAAGATGCGGCAATCGGCAACGAGGAATTATTCGACGAACTCGGTTTAACCGAAATCGAACGCGAACTGGTCGCCATTGATCCGAAATACGCGCAGGTGTCGCCGACAGCGCGGCTCGATTCTTTTTTGACCGCCGACACATATTCCTACGTTGAACTAAACGGCGAATCTCCGGCGGGAATCGCATATGCGGATTCGGCGCGTGATATTTTTATGGAACTTCCCTTAATGAAAAAATTTCGGGAAAAATACGAAGTTCGCACAATGGAAGGTCGCGCCAAACTGCTCGAAGTTTTATTAAATTGCTACGAAGAATATCTCGGACATAAACCGGAAAAAAATCCGGTGATCGCGATCGTTGATCTTAAAGATTTGCCGACGCAGAAGGAATTCGAGCTTTTTCGCGATTATTTTGAAGCGGAAGGCTACACCGCGCTGATCTGTTCGCCCGACGAACTCGAATTTGTTGACAACAAACTCTGGTATAAAGGCGTGGTCATTGACATTGTTTACCGCCGCTTGCTGGTTAATGAATATCTGCCGATCATTGCCGAATACCCGGCGTTATTTGAAGCCTATAAAGCGGGCGCGATTTGTATGGCAAACAGTTTTCGCGCCAAACTCGTTCACAAAAAAGCGGTTTTCGCCGTTTTGACCAACGAAAAATACGCGGAACTTTTTGACGAGGCGGAACTTGTCGCGATAAAAAAACATATTCCCTGGACACGCAAATTCCGCGAGGAAAAAACTTTTTATAATGACGAAGAGATTGATCTGGTAGAATTTACCAGAAACAATCAAGGCAAACTCGTCTTAAAACCGAACGACGATTACGGCGGACACGGAATCTATATCGGTTGGGCTTCGAGCGCAGAAGAATGGAACGAAGCGATAAAAACGGCTCTGGCAAACGGCGATTATCTGATTCAAGAGCGCGTCAAAACCGCCCGCGAACATTTTCCGATGCTCGATTCAGCCGGCAACTGGCATATGATCGAACAGCTCGTTGATCTCGATCCGCTGCTTTTCAACGGCAAAGTCGGCTCGGCATTCACGCGCCTTTCTTCGTCGGAACTCGCCAATGTTTCGAGCGGCGGCGGAATGGTTCCGACGTTTATCATCAGCGAAAAAGAATGAAAATCCGCAAGCTGCAATTAAAAAACATCGGCGTTTTCGATGATGAAACAATCGAATTTCAGCATTGTCCGGCAAAGGATAAGGCTGAAATTCATATTTTCACTGGAGAGAATGGAACAGGAAAAACTACTTTATTAACCGTTTTGGCAAGTACTTTCGATGGAAGAGCAAATGAGGAAAATTTGTTGTTTGAGTTAAAAAAAAGAGTAAATAAATTATACGAAGGGTCTTGGAAAATAGACTTTAATAATGAAATAGTTTTTGAGCAGAAACTTAGTGATCCTTTTGAATCAACTACTTTCGGATCTAGTAAAATTGATAAATTATCTAATTATCAAAGACTAAATTCATATAATTCAGGTTCTGATTTATTAAATTTTGCTGTCTTTGCTTACTCAGGAAATAGAATAGTAAAAAATGAAGATATAGAATTTTTCAGACCTTATAGAGAAAATCCTTTGAAAGACTCACTCAATTTTGTCAAAGATTATACAACTTACTCAATAAATCAGTGGATTGCTCATAATCTTTCAAGTAGAGCAATTGAGAAAGAAAAGCAAAATATAGAAAAAGCCAACAGGTTTGCTAAAAACATACAAAATTTTCAAGAAGTTATTGAAAAAATTATTGATTACAAAATTGAATTCGTTTTAGACACAGGAAATAAAAGCCTTTTGGTTAAACTTCATAATGAGGAAATAGGTTTTGATGTTTTGCCAAGTGGGTTGCAGTCATTAATTAGTTGGGTTGGTGATCTATTAATGAGATTAGATAATTTGAAATGGGCTGATGATTTGCCAGTTTTTGAAAAGAATCTGATACTATTTTTAGACGAAATCGAAGTTCATCTGCATCCGGCTTGGCAGAGAAAGGTTTTGCCCGTCGTGCAGAAACTTTTTAAGAATTCCCAAATTTTCGTTTCGACACATTCGCCGTTTGTTGTTAATTCGATTGATGATGCGTGGGTTTATAAATTGAAACTCGAAAACGGGAAAGCGAAGGTTGCCGATGTTATCAGGTCGGAAGACGGAATAAGTTATCAGACCGTTTTGAGCGAGATTTTCGGAATTGACGAAGAATTTGTCGGGAAAACTCAGGAAGATTTGGATAAGTTTTATGAAATTGTCAGAAACGGCAAGAAGATAAAAGAAAAGGAATTATTAGAATTGGCAAAATCTTTGGCTGTCCAAAGCGAAGAATTAAACTCGATTGTGCAGATAGAACTTCGCCAACTCAGTCGCCGAAAAGGACAAGAGTTCTCACTATGATGAAAATTGAAAGGCTTCCCGCGCCTGATTTTCTGAGTGAAAAATCTGAAAAGTGGGGAATCCGATACAAAGAGCGCAGAGATCAAAATCCTAATGCTTTATTTTTCTGGACGCAACACGCAAAGCAAAGAATAAATTTATTGCTTTTAGCGATTTTAATGGAAATGACGCAAGAGCATTGTTCATTCTGCGACGGATTTCCGGTTGAAACCGTGAGTGCAAATTCAATCGAACATTTCAGACCGAAATCTCTGTTTCCGCTGCTTGCATATAATTGGGAAAATTTGTTTTATTGCTGCTCGAAATGTCAGGAATCGAAATTGGAAACTTTTGATGAAAAACTCTTAAAGCCTGACATTTCGGATTATTCGTTCGAGTATTATTTTCAATACCATACGAAAACAGGAGAAATAATTCCGAATCCCGACCGTTTGGAACTGGAAATTGAAAGAGCCGAAAAAATAATCGAACTTTACGGTTTGAATGAACACGGCAGACCGAATGCGAGAAAAAGAACAATCAGGCATTTTATTGATTCGAATAATCCGATTTTAGATGAATTTCCGTATAGATTTATAATGAGTTTTTTAAGCTAAAAGCCCGACAATGCTTTACAAACAGTTTGGAAGATTTTCATCAATTAAACATTAGTTCAAACAAAATGTTATAATTTTCAAGCCTCTACGGTTTTCATACAAAATTTTACAAAAGGAATTAAATGAATGCAGAGTAAAACGAAATTATTTTTAAGTCTCGGTTTCGGATTGATTTTGGTTCTGGCGGCATTTTTTGCGTCTTTTTATTCGCCGGAAAGCAAGGCGCAAAATCGT
>JBBRVS010000036.1:0-33511 GCA_038246645.1 Pyrinomonadales bacterium | reverse complement strand
TGGCGGCGTTCTCGGGCTGGAATTTGGGCGAAACGTTTCTGCGCTATTTTTATCAAGTTCCGTTCGGCGCGGCTGACCCGATTTTCGGGCGCGACATCGCTTTTTACGTTTTCACGATGCCCGCGCTCGAAGCGGTTTCGCTGCTCGCGCTGCTCGTTTTGATTGTCAATCTCGTCGGCGCGGCGTTGATTTATCTGGCGCACACGCGCGTCGAAACGAACAAAAGGACGCGCAAATCGGGCAAAATCGAATTTCCGACAGCCGGACGCACTCATCTTTTGTCGCTCGGCGCCGCGCTGCTGCTGCTCGTTGCCTGGAAAACTTATCTGGCGATGCCGAATTTACTGCTGATTAACGACGGCGGCTCGTTTTTCGGCGCGAGCTACACGGACTTAAACGCGGTGCTGCCGCTGCTCTGGGTGCAAATGGCGGCAGCGGTTCTGGCGGCGGCGGTCGCCGTCGTCTGTATATTCCGAAAATCGAGCAAATTGTTTTTGACGGCGATGGGTCTTTTAATTTTTACCGCCGCCGCGGGCTGGATTTATCCGGCGGTGCTGCAGCGTTTTTCCGTCGGACCGAACGAGCTGGTGAAGGAAACGCCGTTCATCCGCCACAACATCGAAGCGACGCGGGCGGCTTTCAATTTGAACAGCGTCGAGGAGCGCGAGCTTTCCGGCGCGACGGCTTTGAACGCCGCCGACATCCGGGAAAATCAGCGAACCATCAACAACATCCGCCTTTGGGATCAGCAACCGCTGCTCGACGTTTTCGGGCAGATTCAGGAAATTCGCACTTATTACGAATTCCAATCGGTGGACAACGACCGCTATCTCATCAATGGCGAGTTGCGGCAGGTGATGATTTCGCCGCGCGAATTAAACGCCGCGAGCCTGCCGAACCGCAACTGGATTAACGAACATTTGACGTTCACGCACGGTTACGGCGCGGCGGTCGGACCGGTTGATAAGGTAACGCCCGAAGGCTTGCCCGAATTATTTGTCAAAGACTTGCCGCCGACGGCGACCGTGCCGGAACTGAAGATTGACCGACCGGAAATTTATTTCGGCGAGATGTCGAACGAGCGCGTTTATGTGAATACAAAAACCGAGGAATTCAGCCATCCGGCGGGCGAGCAGAACGTCTTTCGCAATTACACGGGTGAGGGCGGTCTGCCCATCGGCTCGACGCTCGAACAACTGATGTTTGCGACGCGCTACGCCGATTTGAAACTGCTGCTTTCCGAAGATTTGACCGCCGAGAGCCGCGTTTTGAAAACGCGCAACATCCGCGAGCGGCTTCAGAAAGTCGCGCCGTATCTCAGGTTCGACAACGACCCGTATTTGGTCATCAGCGAAGGAAAATTAATCTGGATTGCCGACGCTTACACGACGACGAATCGCTATCCGTATTCGCAGCCGACCGACGGCATCAATTACATCCGCAACGCGGTCAAGGCGACGGTTGACGCGTATCACGGCGCGGTCAATCTTTACGCGGCGGACGCTTCCGACCCGATTATCCAGACTTACGCCCGGATTTTCCCGAACACTTTGAAACCGATGGCGGAAATGCCGGAGAATTTGCGGGCGCACATGCGCTACCCGGAAGACCAGTTTCTTCTGCAAGCCCGCGTCTTCGCCGCTTACCATATGAATGAGCCGCAGGAATTCTACAATCAGGAAGACCGCTGGACAATCGCCCAGATTCCGGGCGCGTCGGAAAAGGAACAGCCGAAAACGATGGAGCCGTATTACACGATTATGAAACTGCCCGAAGAGCAGAAAGAGGAATTTATCCTGATGCTGCCGTTCACGCCGCAGCGCAAAGACAATCTCGCGGCGTGGATGGTCGCCCGTTCGGACGGCGAAAATTACGGCAAACTCGCCGCCTATCGTTTCCCGAAACAGCAGCTCGTTTTCGGTCCGAAACAGATCGTCGCCCGCATCACGCAAGACCCGGAAATTTCCCGGCAGTTGACGCTCTGGAATCAGCGCGGCTCGCGGGTGATTTTCGGAACGCTGATGGTCATCCCGATTAAAGAATCGCTGATTTACGTGCAGCCGCTTTATCTGCGGGCGGAATCGGGCAAAATTCCCGAACTGCGCCGCGTGATTGTGGCAAGCGACAACCGGACGGCGATGGAAGAAACGCTCGATAAAAGTCTGGCGCGGCTGTTCGGCGAGGAAACCAAGCCGCAACCGGCAACCGAAATCAAGCCGCCGGGCGACGGGCAAACGACCGCGCCAAGCGATTCGACCGCGCTGCTCGAACAGGCGAGACGGCAATACGAATCGGCTCTCGAAGCGCAACGGGCGGGCGATTGGTCGAAATACGGCGAGGAAGTCAAAAAATTAGGCGAAACGCTGGAGAAAATGTCCGGGCGGTAAAATTTCGCCGCGCCGTTCGTAAAAAGTTTTTTTAGAAAAAGGAGTTTAAAATATGAAAACGAAACGAGAGTTATACAGCGGCGAATCGAGATATTTGGAGCGTTTCGGTTTAACGGCTTTCGTCATCCTCGCGGTGCTGATTGCCGTATTGATAAAAGCGAAGCTGCTCGGCGAATTTACCTGGCACATCGGCTGGTAGCGACGGATTTTTGAGTAACACGCGAGCGGCGGGAATAAAATTT
The DNA here is from genome assembly GCA_038246645.1 of Pyrinomonadales bacterium. Taxonomy (GTDB): domain Bacteria; phylum Acidobacteriota; class Blastocatellia; order Pyrinomonadales; family Pyrinomonadaceae; genus JAHCHG01. The sequence goes on along the minus strand of JBBRVS010000036.1, from coordinate 30,882 downwards.
CTGCCCGCGCTCGCGGCTCTTAAAAGAATTTTGAAAAAGGAGGAAATTAAGAGGAAATTAACGATGAAAAAGATTTTAATTTTAGGCGCGGCGATTTTAACGATTGCAGTCGGAGTTTTGGCTTATGTCAAACCCGGACAGACGAAGCTAATCGCTCTCGCGGCGGTCACGACCGAAGCGGCAACCGAAACGGCGACGAACGCCGAAATGAAATTCGCCGGATTTTGGAACAATACTACGCGATAGCGCGGACGAACGACCGCGAGGCTCTGAAAAATTTCAGCCGCGAAATTTCCGCGCCCGAATATCTTTACAGCAGCGAACCCGGCACGATGGACAAAACGGCTGCCTTTCGCCTGTTCGATTCGATGAAAATCGAATTCGCGTCCGCCGATTTCGACGATTTGACCGTGCAGATTCACGGCGTTACGGCAATCGCCAAATACCGCGATTTTTCAAAAGTGCGGGCGAACGGCGATTTAATAAGAACACCGATGCGTTTTACGAACGTCTGGGTCAAACGCGGCGGCAAATGGCAAATCGTCGCCGAACACAGCAACAGCGTTCAGCCGCCGAAACTTCTTCCGCGCCATCCGCACGCCGACAAAATGGCGCGGAAATAAACGGCAGTGAGCAATAGAGAAATTTAAATTTTAGGAGTGGATGAAAATGTCTTTGAAACAAACGGAACCGGACGGCGATCCGAATTACACGATGCGATTCGTGTGGGCGGTCGCCGCAATTATATTGACGACTGTGATAATGGCGTTTACGACGGACAAATTCGGATAGTTCAAAACCTTGTTTTGGTTTGAGCGATTTCGATGCTCGATAAAACCGTTTCCCATCGGCAGCTTCGCTCGTAATTACCCGAACAAAATAGACGGCAATTAAAAATGACAACAGAACTTTGGGGAAAAATATAATCAGTAGTTCCAAATTTTAAGAAAAAGTGAAACCACCGATAAACACGGATAAACACAGGTTTTTTTGAATGTCTGATATATCAAGCAATATCAATAATTTATCATTTTATCTTTCAAATCATCGGTGTCAATCTGTGCTTATCTGTGGCTAATTTAACTATTTCACCTTCTATTTTTTTAATTTTTGATCTACTGAGACTGGAGAATTGCCCGGAATGCGGCGCAAAAGAAATTGAGGAAACCGACCTCAAAGAAGAAATGTTCCGCTTTGCCGAGAAATACGGATGCCGGGTCGAGGTCGTCAATCACAGCGACCGTTTAATGCGGTTTCAAGAAATAGGTGCGCTATTCGTTATCACACGGCGGAACAATATTTAAAGCACTGAAGACCACGAATGCAGGTGGTTTGGCTAAACAGCCAAGGGAGGTAAATATGACGGAACGCAAAAATAAGATGGAAGAAGACTATTTCCGAAAGCAGGAAAAAGAACTTGTCGAGAAAATGCAGACGGATAAAACCCGGGAGAGTGAACGCCTTGAAATGGCATCATCACTAGGAGCTGCGGAGGCGGATATTGTGAGCGCGCTGCAAAAACTGGGCTACACTCCGGCAACCCTCCCGTTATTATATCTGGTTCCAATCATACAGGTCGCGTGGGCGGAAGGAAGCGTGTCCAAACATGAACGTCAGCTTATTTTGGAAGCGGCGGACGTGCGCGGCATCAAATTCGGCAGTACGGCTTACGAGTGTTTGACCGAATGGCTCAACGTGCGACCGACGGAAGAATTTTTTGAGCGCACATTGCGCGTGATTAGTGCGCAGCTGAAAACATTGCCGCCGGAACTGCGTGAAAGCAGCAAGCGCGACCTTGTTTCTTACTGCGCGAAAGTTGCGGAAGCGTCCGGTGGATTAATCGGATTCTTGGGCAGCAGTCACCGCATTTGCACGGAAGAACGGGTACTGCTCGCCCGCGTCGCAGCCGAGTTGGAGAGCAGTCATCAGGAATCGGCGCGGCAAATTATAAAAGGATAACATTCGCGGCGAAAGTTAAGCACCAATGCAAAATGAAAAATGGATAATGGAAAATGAAAGAAAAATCTTAAACCGTTTCAATTTCGATAGTTAAAGAAACCTTTTTGAATTTTCATATTGATACCATTCATCATTCACATTTCACAATTCACCATTAAGAACTTGTATCCTAAAACTTTTGCTTACCTGCTTAGTTACTGAAAAGGAAAAATTATTATGAACGAAAAAATGAAAATATTGATTGGGTATGACGGTTCGGAGTGCGCTAACGCGGCGTTGGATGATTTACAACGGTCGGGACTGCCGGCGGAGGCGGAAGTTATGGTTTTGACCGCAACAGACGTTTTTATTCCACCGGAGATCAGTGCAAAGCAGGCGGCGGAACCCTTTCCGCCGAATGTGCCGCACGGAGTTAAATTGGCATTGGAACACAACAAACATCGGTTTGAAGAAGCCGAAACGCGCGCCGCCGGAGCCGCCGACATTCTGCAATCAAAGTTTTCCGGTTGGAAAATCACTCCCGAAGCCCACGCCGAGATGCCGCACTGGGCGATTATTATGAAGGCAGCCGAGTGGGATCCTGATTTAATTGTGGTCGGGTCGCACGGTCGTTCTGCCCTGGGGCGAATGATTCTGGGAAGCGTTTCGCAGAAAGTTCTGTATGAATCACGTAGTTCGGTGCGGATTGCGCGTGGTCGAAACATACCTGTCAATACTCCGATCCGGCTCGTTGCCGCGGCAGATGGTTCGCCGGATGGTGAGGCAATGCTTGATAGTATCGTTTCGCGTAATTGGGGAAAAGGGACGTTGGTTAAACTCGTGACCGTTGCCGAACCTTTTCACCCATACGGAGTAGAACCCGGCGCACAAATGAATCGAATCCGTGATATTATAACGCTTGCCGAACAGAAATTGATTAAAGCCGGGCTGGAAGTGATTCCGGTTGTCGAGCAGGGCGACCCGAAGCATATTCTCATCCGCGAATCCGAGGCGTGGAACGCAGACTGCATTTTTTTGGGAGCGCAAGGTCATCGCTTTCTTGATAGATTTCTGCTTGGCAGCGTTTCGTCGGCGGTTGCCGCCCGCGCCCAGTGCTCGGTCGAAGTTGTCCGCAAAGCGAGAAATACCAATTCAAACGAATCAGGCATAAATGTCACTGAACAGTAGAAATTATTTTGGAATGAAGAAATTTTTCGGGACGATTTACGTTTATTTCAAAGAGTTGGGAAGACTCACGCCGATAGCTTTTGTAACGGCGTTCCTTCCGATGCTGGGAAGCGGGATTCTGATTTTGCTGGCGCATCCGCTTGGAAACTGGCTGCGCGAAAATTGGGAAATCGGCACGCCGCTTTATCTGCTCGGCGTTTTATTTTTTTGCGGACTTGCGCTCCTTCCGACCAACGCCGTCGGAATCGTCGCGGGTTGGACCTTTGGTTTCGATTTGGGGATTGCGGTTTTAATTGCGGGTATCGTTGGGGCGGCTTCGATTTCGTTTTTGATTCATTCGCGCATCGTTGGCGACAAACTTCCGCACGTTTTTGACACGCATCCGAAAGCGAAAGCGATTTACGAAGCCTTAGTCGGGCAGAGCATCTGGCGCGCGGCATTGATAATTTCCCTGCTGCGGCTTTCCCCGGCAATGCCTTTCGCGTTGACCAATTTTTTGATGGCGGCGGCGCGGGTTCCGCTTAAATCCTTTGTCGTCGGCACGTTTGTCGGAATGCTGCCGCGTTCATCGGCGGTTGTTTTCGTCGGCGTAGGACTTTCTGAATTGACATTCGATAATCCGCAAAACACCTGGTTAATTTTTTTCGGAATCGTCGCAACAATAATTTCAGTCATCGTCCTCGGCGCCATTAGCAAACACGCTCTTAAGCGTCTGACCGTTCGGCAAACTTCAGTTTGTCGGACATCCTGAAAAATAAAAAAACGCACGACAAACTTCAATTTGCCGGACATTTTTTAAAGAGATTTTAGACAAAGCAATTAATTTTACTTTGTCAGATTAAGTTTGAAACTTAAAATCAAAGAAAAACAGCCGCAGATTTTCGCGTATAGACGCGGATAAATCGAATGAAATTGCTTAAATCCGAGAAAAATCAGCGTTCATCCACGTTCATCCGCAGCTAATTTTTAATCTGACAAAGTACAATTAAATACTGTGGAATAATAATGACACTCTGGCTGATGTTTGTGAGTTTGCTTATCTGCAAAGCCTGAATGCAGGTTTCAGCGGACATTTTATTGCGGCTTTTATATGGCTTTTTTCAGAGAAGAAAACTTTTGGCTCTACGTGCCTTTAATTTTGTGGATTAGCGGGATTTTCTACCTTTCGTCAAACAAAGGTTCGATGTCAAACACGCTGCCTTATTTTCTGACCGTGAATAAGTTTTTATTTTCTCGTTCGGACGCGGCGACGTTGCGAAATTATCACTTTATCATTCGCAAAACGTGCCATTTCTTCGGTTACGGGATTCTCGCCTTGCTGGCTTCGGTTGTTTTTTACAATTCCTCCTTGCCGTCTTTGCGAGAATTCTGGCACGTCTTCGCTTTTGCCGCTGTTCTGACGGTCGCTTCGGCGGATGAAATCCGGCAGAGTTTTTACCCCGAACGCGACGGCACGCTCTCCGATGTCGCACTTGATTGTCTGGGCGGTCTGACAGTGATTTTGTTGTTTTGGCTTTTCGCCGCGAATCTTTTTTAAATAATCAATACCAAACTAAGGAAAGTGTTTCGGAAAGTGAAAAAGCGGGCAGGCAGTAAATTCGCATTAGAATTATTCACTCTTAAATTTTAGGGTAAAAACTAACTGTAAATCATCACACTGTTTTCTAGAGTGAATTGTAAAGCTACCTCCATCTAACCTATTAAGCCTTGGTATCGCTTCATTTATATAATGACCTAAATTGATTAGTGTTATTAAATGCCAGTGTTCTTGTTATTTTAACGTAATGCTTCAATAAAAAGTTAAAATATTTGAATTTCAACGAAAAGCGGGGGCTTCAGCCCAATAGCATTAAGTTAAGGATTACTTCAATGCCGTCAATAGGTTACAGAAACAATAGTTAATGGCGGAAGCAACTTCTTGCCCCATTCAACCTTTAAAATATAAGTAAACGCGGCTTAGAGGCTTTTTGTGCGAGTTTTGTGATTTCGCCAGACAAGTCTAAGTGCCAGATAATATAGAAGTTATCGCTTAACTTAATGCTATTGGGCTGAAGCCTCCGCTCTTTTTTGCAATAAACTTTTATTACGGCGCACAGATTAATGATTTTTCTCTTATAGGCACTGTGAAAATTCATAATCTCCTCCACTTTTTTCTGCTCTCCGAATTAGTCAGCGCGGAAATTCACAGCGGCGCGAACTGCGATTATCGGCAAAAAATCCATCCGAAATCGGCAAACGCCGACCCGCAATATTGTCGGGACTTCAATCCCTAAATGCTACACCATTGGGGCATTTTGGGACAAATTAAAAATTAAAATGTCATCAGGCAAAATTCTCTACTCAAATTTCCCCCATATTTTGCCACTCTTTCGCGTTTATTTTCAATCATTCGGGAACTGGCACCAGATTTGCCATATAGTTAAAGTGAGGAAGAATTAAAAAAATTGAATATCAAGCGGGAAAGTTATGAAAAAAAGAAACGGAATCAGAATTATAAAACGTGAAGAGCGTGAAGAAATTAATAGGACAGCCGAAAAAATCCTCATCCGTCAAGGTTCGGGCGGTCAAAAAAATCAAATTTCGGTTGCCGAGCGCGTAAAAGATTGGGTGCGCGATTTTAAAGAGAAAAAGCAAAATGAAGCCGCAATCGCCCGCCGCTTTTTTGCGGAAAACAGACTGGCGGCGAGTCATTTACAGTTCGCCAGGCATTTTTAGAAATCGAAAAAATCTCAAAACGATCAGCTAAAAAACTATGAACCATATTAATGAACAGCAATCCAAAACGGACAATGAACTTTTATTTTTAATGCCGCTCGTTCAGACGGCGTGGGCGCACGGCGCGATTGCGGCGCGGGAAAAGCACTTGATTTTCGAGGCGGCACGCGAAGACGGCGTTGATGAGCGCAGTTCACTCAACGACCGGCTTGACAATTATTTGGTTAATCAGCCGGGACAGCGTTTTTTTGCAGAGTGTCTTGATGAAATCGGCAGTATTCTGCAAGAGATGACCGTAAATGAACGCGAAACTCTGAGGACGAAAATCGTCAAACGCTGTCAAAATGTGGCGGCATCGGCGGGCGGAAATTCGGCGATGGATGTCAGCGCGTTCATCAGCGCGGAAGAGCGACGGACTTTAACGGAAATCAGCGAAAAACTGAATATCGCTTCGACAAATAAAGAACGGTTCGGGTATGGCGGAAATCAATCGCCGATTTACGCATAAAAATTATTTAAGGGGAGTAGATAAGCCTTTTTTATAAAAAAAGGTTCGGCGCGATTCGTCAACACGTTTGTTTGCCAAAACAATCCGGCGCGTCCGATGCAAAATATCGAGACCTTTTGCGGCTAATTTAAGGAAAATTAGCTTTGCGAGAGGTTTTTTTCTTTGCAAAGCGGAAAACTAAAAAAAAAAACAAACTATGGACACACAAATTTTATTTCCGTTTGCGGAATATTACTGGTTTTACCTCGGCTTTACGGCTTTCGTTCTGATGATGCTGGCGCTCGATCTCGGCGTTTTTCATCGCACCGCGCACGAAGTTTCGTTTAAGGAAGCAACTACGTGGAGCATCATCTGGGTTACGACCGCTTTGCTTTTTAACGTCGGATTTTATTATTACGCCGCGTCGCAGTTCACGACCGATATTGCCTGGACGAAATCGCTCGAATTTCTGACGGGTTATATCGTCGAAAAATCCCTATCGGTGGACAATATTTTCGTCTTCGTGATGGTTTTCGCATATTTCGCCGTTCCCGCAAAATATCAGCACCGCGTATTGTTTTACGGAATTATCGGCGCGCTCATTTTCCGGGCGATCTTTATCGCCGGCGGAGCTTACCTGATGCAGTTTCATTGGGTGATTTACGTTTTCGGCGCATTTTTGATTATCACCGGAATCAAAATGATGCTCGTTCCCGATAAGGCAATTGACCCGGAGAAAAATCTGCTGGTCAGACTTTTCAAAAGATTCGTTCCCGTCACGAGCGATTATCACGGGCAGAGTTTTTTCGTGCGCGTGAAAGGAGTTGTGCACGCGACGCCCCTTTTCATCGCACTTTTATTTATCGAAGTTACCGACATCATTTTCGCGGTTGACAGCGTTCCGGCGATTTTCGCTATTACGAAAGAACCTTTGATCGTTTTTACGTCTAACATTTTTGCGATTCTCGGACTTCGGGCGATGTATTTTATGCTCGCGGGCGCGATTGATAAATTCCATTTCCTAAAATACGGCTTATCGGTCGTGCTGATTTTCGTCGGCTTGAAAATGGTCTGGCTCAACGACGCTTTCGGTGGTAAATTTCCGATTTCCTATTCGCTCGGCTTTATTCTGGGCGTGATCGGTTTGTCAGTTGTTATTTCGCTGATGTTTCCGAAGCAGTTAAAAGAACCTTTACCGTAAAACTGTCAACGGATAGTGGATAATGAAGACTTTTTCTTGTTTTAGCTGATGTTACGCAAAACACAAATTTGCGGCTGTTGTCGCTGAAAGCGTGTGACATCACCGCTTCGCCGCCCGGCGAGAATCGCCAGATTGATCGGCAATTATGGTTCGCTCGCTGAAAGTGAGCAGAGCCATCGCCACGCGGTTATTGTTTGTCGCCTTCAGCGACCGGAAATATGGTCAAATATAGCCCGGCGATTCTCGCCGGGCTATATTGTTGGTCTCATTTGGAGACAAAAACCAAAACCGCGTAACATCAGTTTTAATTATCCACTATCGGTTATCCATTAAATTCAGATGATTCAAAAACTAAACGACTTTGAACTGAAAGTGCAGAGTTTTGAAAACGGACTGAAAGTCCAATCTACTCTTCAAGGATGAATTTATCATCATCTTTGTTTGATGGCAGCCGATGGAGAGCAGTAAAAAGTGGGGGAGATTTTTGTAATTCACTTCAAAAGACTGGATTATAAACTTTTCTTAACGGCGCATAGATTAATAATTTTTCTCTCATCGGCAATGTGAAAATTCATAATCTCCACCACTTTTTTCTGCTCTCGCGTCTTTGACTTCACGCAGGAAGCGATTAATGATCGAGCCTCTTGAAAAAATTACATCATCTCAATTGCCGTCGGCTTGCCGAACAGCGACGTCGAAGTTGCCTGCCGCGACCGCCGGAACAATCTCCGGTTCAAAACGGCGAACGAATTAGCGAGATTCGTTCCGAAGTCGTCGCTCAAGCCCTGCGCGAAAATCCGGTTTGATTATTCAAAATTCGCCCGCCGCATCAGTTCGATAAAGCGCGGTTCGGTGCGGAGATTGTTCCATTTCGGCTCGACTTTCAGAAACACTATTTTCGGGTCGCGCTGTTCAAAGGCTTTTTCCAGCCATTCGAGCGATTTCGAGGTTTCACCAAGCCCGTTATAAATAAATGCTAAATGATTTGGCGGAACAAAACGAGTCGTTGACAGTTTCAGTAAATCGTTGAGCAATGCTTGGACTTCGTCGCGTTTTCCCGATTTCGCCAGAGCGTAGCCTTCAAAGGCGAGTGAGATAGTTTGAGCAGGCGCAAGTTCTTTGGCTTTGCGGGCTTCGGCGACGGCTTCCGCATACATTCCTTTTTCAATATAGACGCTCGAAGCGAATAAATGCGGAAGCCAGAAATTCGGCGCGAGTTCAAAGGTTTTCCTTAATCTTTCAAGCGCATCATCGGTTCGTCCGGCGTGATTCAAAAATTGTCCTTCGAGCGCGCCGGCAAACGGAAAAAGCGGATCGAGTTCACGGGCGCGTTTGACTTTGAGCAGGGCTTCGTCGTGTCGCCCCAGATTCGATAGCAAATGCGCGTAGAGAAGATGCGCGTTGGTGTCATCGGGGTTAAGTTCCAGAGCGCGTTTGTATTGATTTTCGGCTTCGCGCCAGTTCCAATCGCCCCAAAAAAGCGTCGAACCGAGAGCCGTATGACCGTCGGAAAGATTATCGTCAAGTTCGACTGCTTTGAGAGCCGCCGCTTTCGATTTCGGGAAAAATTCAATCGGCGACATCTCACTGCCGACTGCCAGCGAGCGATACGCGTCGGCGAGTCCGGCGTAGGCAAGCGCGTAATTCGGATCAATTTCGATCGCCTGTTGGAAATATGAAATGCCCTTGTTTATTTCCTGCGGCGTTAATTTGAAAACGTGAAAGCGTCCTCTTTGATAAAGCTGAAAGGCTTCGGCATTTTCCGTCGGACGTTTTGCCAGTTGCCGCTGTTCGGAGTCGGTTAATTTTCCGCGCAGATTGGTAGCGACGGCTTGCGCGATTTCGTTTTGCGCGGCGATCAGGTCGGCGGAACTTTTGACATATTGATTGCCCCAAATCTGCGAATCGTCTTCAGCGTTGATCAGGCGAACATTGATGACGATTTTATCGCCGAGTTGTTTGATGTCGCCCGTGACGAGCGTTTCCACGCCGAGTTGCGCGGCGATATTTTTCGTGTCGGTTTGATTATTCTTAAAGCGAAATGCCGAATTGCGCGACATCACGCGTAAACCGGAAATCTGCGACAGATCATTGATGATGCTTTCGGTGATTCCGTCCGACAGATATTCGATGTTCGGGTCTTGTCCGGCGTTGACGAACGGCAAGACGGCGACCGATTTTTTGACATTCGCGCCGGATAAGGATTTTTTTGAGTTATAAAAATAATAGCCGAGACCGATCAGGGCAAAAAGCAAGACCGCCGAAAAAAGCGCGGCAAGCGGTTTATGCCGCTTAATTTGTCCGGTGAAATTACGATTCGCTTCGTCTGTTCGAAAATTCGTTTTGCCCGTTGTAGCTTGCAACAATGCGGTCGCGTTTTTTTCATTCGGCTGATGAGATTTCTCCAAACGCTCGTCAAACGCTAAATTTTCCCGCAGACTTTTCAAATCCGTGAGCAAATCCTTCATTGTTTGATAACGCTCGTCACGTTCTTTGCGGAGCGTTTTGGCGACAATGCGCTGCAATTCGTCGGGCGTGTTTGATGAAAAGCTGGCTAGGGGTTTTGGTTCGGCATTGATTAAATTCGCAAAAGTTTCCGACATCGAATCGCCGGCGAACGGCGTTCTGCCCGCGATCATTTCATAAATGACCACGCCTAAACTAAAAATATCAGTTCGCGCATCAACCTTTTCGCCCTTTGCCTGTTCGGGCGACATATAGTTGACCGTTCCGAGAATTATGCCTTTCGCCGTCTGGTTTTGGTTGTCGGTCGAGGCTTCAAAACCGACGGCTTTTTGTTCGACGAGTTTCGCCAGACCGAAATCTAAAATCTTCACGAAACCGTCGGGGCGAATCATTATATTTTCGGGTTTAATGTCGCGGTGAACGATTCCTGCTTCGTGTGCGGCGCAGAGCGCGTTGGCGATTTGGATCGAAATGTCCAGTACTTCCGACAATTTCGACAACGGATTTTTGAATTTGTCGCGCAGGGTTTCGCCTTCGATGTATTCGCTGACGATATAGTTTGAATTTTCCGATGCGCCGATTTCGTGGATGACTAAGATATTCGGATGATTGAGCGCGGAGGCGGCTTTCGCTTCCTGAATAAATCTGTTGAGATTCGATTCGTGCGCGGCAAATCTTTCGTTGAGAATTTTAACGGCGACCGAGCGTTCAAGGCGCGTGTCTTTCGCCAGGTAAACTTCGCCCATTCCGCCCGCGCCGATTTGCCGGACGATTTCATAATGCCCGAAATTTGTGCCGGCTTCGAGAGATTTATTTTGCCGGATAAAGTCGGCGACTTCATGCGCGGCGGGTGTCTCCATAAAACTTCCGGCATCATCGAGCGAGGTGAGCAGAGACTCGACTTCGCGGCGCGTTTCCGCATCGCCGAGGCAAACTTCATCGAGAAAAGCCGAACGCTCCGCCGGCGCAATTTTCATCGCGTCGGCGAATATTAGTTTTGCTTTAGTCCAATCGTCATTTGCCATTTTTTGATTGTTTACGAGTTACTCGATATATGTGTAATTATAAACTTTATCTCGTCAATTCACGATGCAGCCAAGCCCTTGCCATCGCCCAATCGGTCACGACGGTCGTGCGCGAAAGTTGTAACGCTTCGGCGGTTTCTTCCAAAGTCAAGCCGCTGAAATACCGCAGTTCGACGATTCGTGCCTGTTGTTCGTCGAGCTGTTCAAGCCGCGTTAAGGCTTCGTCCAAAGCCATTAAATCAATATTTCGTTCATTGCCGACAACGCTCAGCGAGGCTTCTTCGAGAGTCAGTTTAATCGCGCCGCCGCCGCGTTTGTCCCGATTTTTCAAGCGGGCATAATCTACCAAAATTCTTCTCATCAAATTTGCGGCTATCGCAAAAAAATGCGTCCGGCTTTCCCAATTCACATCGCGCTGGTCAATTAATTTCAGATATGTTTCGTGAATCAGCGCAGTTGCCTGAAGCGTGTGGTCGGGGCGTTCGCGGCGCAAAAAACTCTCTGCCTGCCGGTGCAGTTCATCATAAACGAGCGGCATCAATCCTTCCAATGCCGCCCGATTTCCGCCGCTCCAATCGTGCAGCATTTGAGTTATTTTTTGAGCTTCATTCATTGCCGTATTTTCATCATTTCCCTTTGAGAATATACCCGTCAACTTATTAAGTCAAAGAATAATTTTTCAGATTAAAAATAATTCCGTCCGTTTTTCCCGCCGATGACGCGCTAATAAATGAAGGCAAATTTTATAAGGAGTGAAAAAACCGCAGACAGCGGAGACGAATCGGTGATTTTCGTTCGCCGCCCTGCACATCAGAGCAGTTACTTTACTCCAGCCGTTTGAATATAAATAAATAGTTACCTACAAAAAGCGGCGAAATATTGGAATTAAAAAGGCTTTTAAGGAGATAAAAATGAAACTTGTAACAAGACAACCAACGATACAAAAAACTATAACTTTCGGGCTGACGCTTGCTCTGACAATTTTGCTCGGCGCAGTCGCGGCACAAGCGCAGGGAACGTCGGTTTTTACGACCGGACTCAACAGTCCGGCGAAAATTGTTACTGCCGGCGGCTCGTCGCTGCTGGTTTCCGAATCAGGAACGAACACGCCGAACAGCGGGCGTATTTCGCTGATCAACCGGACGACGGGCGCACGACAGACTTTGATTGACGGCTTGCCGTCAGGCATTACCCGCTCCGGCGGCGCACCGGAAGTGTCGGGACCGTCGGGCATAAAATTAAACGGTTTGAAACTTTATCTGAGCATCAGCGCGGGCGACACCTCGACGCAGGTCACGGGCGGCGCGATTGTCAACCCCACGCCGTCTTCGCCACTGCTGATTTCGATTTTGGAATTGACTCTGCCCGCCGATTACGAAACTCTGGCGAGCGGTTTTACATTATCCTTCGCCGATCAGACGACTCTGAACGGCGGCGCACCGGTAACTTTAACTAACGCGGAAAGCAAACAATTGATTGTTCGGCTCGTCGTCAATCTGCCGGATTACGTTTCCGACCCGCGCCCGACCTTGCCGGAAAATATACGCGAGTCGAATCCTTACGGCATCGAGATTTCCGGCGGTGCGCTCTATGTCATAGATGCCAGCTTTAATCTGCTCTACCGCGTCCAAATTGCGACCGGAGCTTTTGAAGTGTTTACCACTTTCGCGTTTAGACCGAACCCGACACCGGTTGGACCGCCCGTCATTGAACCCGTGCCGGACAGTATCCGGCTCGTCGGCAATAATTTGTATATTTCGTTTTTGACCGGCTTTCCGTTCGTGCAGGGCTTTGCGGAAGTTCGCACGGTCAATTTGAACACGCGCCAGCAAGCGGTTTTTATTCCGAATCTGACTTCGGCACTCGACGTTTTGCCGTTTGATCGCACGGGCGGCGATAACGATTCGTATCTGGTTCTGGAATTCAGCGCAAATCAGCTCGCGCAGGCTCCGGGACGCTTAAAACTTTTCACGTCGCCTTCGGAGTCGCCGAGAATTCTGGTCGGCAATCTGATAACGCCGACTTCCATCGCCCGCGACGCGCCGACCGGAAGCATTTTCGTGACGGAAAAAGCAACGGGCAGGATTATGCGGGTCAACGCGCCGCAAGCGATTTATAGAGATTACTTCGGCACGGGCAAAAGCGATTTCGTTAGAAACAACAGCGTCGTTAATAACAATATCATCTGGAGCATTTTGCGAAACCCGCCCGGTGCGCCCGCGCAAATTCGCCGCTTCATTTTCGGTTTGCCGACCGACACGATTATCTACGGCGATTTCGACGGCGATTTAAAACAAGACATTGCCGTTTATCGTGATGGCACGACGGCAAATCCGCAAAGTTATTTTTACTTTATGCCTTCGACCAGTCCGAATACGTTCGTCAGTCAAGCGTGGGGAACGACCGGCGACAAACCAGTAACGGGCGATTTTGACGGCGACGGCAAAACAGATTTCTGCATCGCCCGCCGAATTAATAATCAAATCGTCTGGATAATTCTGCCGAGCGGCGGCGGCGCGGTTCGATACGTTCCGTTCGGTTTGGCAAGTGACCGCGAAAACCCGACAGCGGCGGATTTCAACGGCGACGGGCGTGACGATTTGATCGTGACGCGCACCGAACCGAACGGCAATCTGACGCATTACGTCGGCGACGCAAATAGCGGCGCATCCGTTTTAAGCGCGCAGTGGGGAAACAACAGCGGAGCACCGACGACCGTCTTTTTTGGCGATTACACGGGCGACAATCGGGCGGACATCGCCGTCAATTACGGCGCGTGCAATTCAAACCCGACGTGCGACACCGCCGGAACGTGGTGGGTTCTGGAAACCGGAACTGGGAATTATACGGTAACGAAATTCGGCATTCCGTTCAATCAGCAGGCGATGACGGGCGACCGTCCGACTTTCGGCGATTGGGACGGCGACGGCAAAACCGACATTTCGGTTGTTCGCCCGTCAAACACCACGCTTTACGCGCTGACCAGCTCGAACGGACAACTTTTTTCGCAGTTTTGGAACGGCGATTCGGCAACACCGTAAAAGTATTTTAGGGATGAAGGATTAATAAGACAATTTTTAGATGTGCTTGAGTTGTTCGTCCTTCATCCCTGCAACTACGCACTCTTGTAAGTAGTTACATTAAAATCAATTCCCCGTTACAACAAAATATAAAACGCGTAATTTGCGTCTTTGAGAAAAATTTATGTCGAAACAAATAATTTTATTATTGCTTTTTTTAGTTTTGAGCGCGGCGGTGTTCGCGCAGACGACGGCTTTTTCGTATCAGGGACGCTTGAGCGAAGCGGGCAGTCCGGTGACGGGATCGCGCTATTTTCGCTTTACACTGTTTGACGAAAACGGCGCGGCGATTCCCGGCGCGACCGTTGACCAAACTTTGACGGTCACTAACGGAATCTTTAATACCTCGCTCGATTTCGGTGCGGCGGCATTTCCGGGCGCGAATCGGACTTTGCAAATCTCGGTCAAAATCAACGCGGGCGACGCTTACACCGATTTAATGCCGCGTCAGGATATTCTCGCCGCGCCGTATTCGATAAAAAGCAAAGAGGCGGACAATTCCGCGCAGCTCGGCGGCGTTGATTCATCTCTGTTTGTGCAGCAGGACGCGGGCGGCAATGTTTCAATCGCGGGAAATTTTACAGTCAACGGCTCGCTCTCGCTCAATACGGTCAACGCGCAGACGCAATACAATCTCGGCGGACAGCGGATTCTGACTGCCAATCCCGCCAATCAAAGTCTTTCTCTCGGACTCGGCGCGGGAAGCACCGTCGGAAATTTCAACACATTTCTCGGTTCATTGGCAGGATTTTCCAATTCCAGCGGCAGCAGTAACGTCTTTGTCGGCGATGTGGCTGGCTACGCTAATACAACCGGCGCGGGCAACTCTTTTGTCGGATCGAGCGCGGGCGCGAATAACAGCAGCGGTCAGCTTAATTCGATTTTCGGTTATCTAGCCGGACGCGGTAATTGTTCCGCGCCGCCTTGTCCGGCGACGCTGACGGGCAATAACAATTCGTTTTTCGGCGCACAAGCCGGATTTTCCGATACGACGGGTTACGACAATGCTTTTTTCGGTCAGGGTGCGGGACAAGCAAACACGACGGGCTTTGAAAATTCTTTCTTCGGGAAAAGCGCAGGTCTGCAAAATACGACGGGCATCGAAAATTCTTTTTTCGGTATCAACGCGGGCATCAATAACACGACGGGCAATTTTAACACTTTTCTCGGTGCGGCAGCCGGAACTCTCAATCAAAACGGAATCTATAACGCTTTCATCGGCAGAAGAACCGGGCTGGCGAACACATCAGGGAGCAGCAACACTTTTGTCGGCAGTTCGGCAGGCGAAAACAATTCGACCGGAAATTTTAATACATTTGTCGGGACGGCGGCGGGCGGCGGAACTTGTCCTCTTGCGCCTTGCGCTTTAACTTTGACGGGCAGCCATAATTCATTCTTCGGCGTGGGCGCGGGCGGGAGCAATACATCGGGCGCGAACAACGTCTTTCTCGGTGCTACTTCGGGCGAAGCGAACACGACCGGCGCAAACAATACTTTCGTCGGCACGAATTCGGGCGCGGCAAACGTGACGGGCAGTGAAAATTCGTTTTTCGGACGCGAAGCGGGACGTAACAATATGGCTTCCGCTAACTCTTTTTTCGGCTCCCTCGCAGGAAGAAGTAATACGAGCGGCGCAAACAACACCTTCGTCGGTGTTTCAGCCGGACTAAACAATACAACTGCCGATTTTAATACGTTTGTCGGCACAAATTCAGGTTTTGGCAACACGACCGGCTTTGACAATACTTTCGTCGGCAAAGATGCCGGACTTACAAACACTTCGGGAAATTACAATAGTTTCTTCGGGCGCGGCGCGGGGCAGGCGAACGTCAACGGTTTGGGAAATTCTTTTATCGGCGGATATGCCGGAAACGCCAACACTTCGGGCAGTGGCAATACATTTTTCGGTCTGAACTCGGGCTTGAATAATACAAGCGGCAGCAACAATGTTGCCATCGGTAATGTCACGGGATTTGCCAACACCACCGGAAATGACAACACTTTTGTCGGCACTTTCGCCAATTCTTCCGCCGGCAATTTAACAAATGCAACGGCAATCGGCTTTAGTGCTGTGGTTTCGCAGAGTAATTCTCTGATTTTGGGCAACGGTGTCAATGTCGGTATCGGCACTTCATCGCCCGGCTTTAAGTTGACCGTGCAAACGCTGCCGGGCAATTACGGTTTCACGCAGACGGACGGCGCGATTACAGTCGGCTCTTATGTCGGCGGCAGTTCTTCGGGCGCGACGGGCG
Organism: Pyrinomonadales bacterium; assembly: GCA_038246645.1. Classification (GTDB taxonomy): domain Bacteria; phylum Acidobacteriota; class Blastocatellia; order Pyrinomonadales; family Pyrinomonadaceae; genus JAHCHG01. Next base: position 14,530 of record JBBRVS010000036.1, on the reverse strand, counting down.
GCTGGCTCGGCACGCAGTCGAACAATAAATTGTTTTTCTTCACGAACAACGGACAGCCCGCAATGACCGTTGACACGACCGGCAATGTCGGAATCGGAACGATTACGCCCGCTTCAAGATTTACCGTCGCCGGTTTAATCGAGACGACACTCGGCGGCGTGAAATTTCCTGACGGCACGATTCAAACTTCGGCTTTTACGGGAACGAGCAACAGTTTTATACAGAACACGACGACGCAGCAGACGGCGAGCAATTTCAACATTTCCGGCAATGGAATTATCGGCGGCAATCTGACGTTCGGCGGCACGCTTAACGGCAGCGGCGCGAATTTAACCAATCTCGACGCGAGCAACATTACGACGGGAACTTTGAATAACGCGCGACTCGGAATCATCCCGTTTGCCAACGGCGGAACGGGTTTGAGCACGGTCGGAACGAACGGGAATTTTTTGCGGAGCAACGGCGCGGCGTGGACGAGTTCGCCGATTCTCGCGGCTGACATTCCGACAAATCTGACAAGTTACATTCAAAACACGAACACGCCGCAGACGGGCGCGAACTTCAACATCGCAGGCAACGGCACGGTCGGTGGAACTTTGACAGCGAATAAAGTGCAGGCGACGAGCGACAGCTTCGTTCTCGGCAATTTCGGCATCGGGACTGCCGCGCCGAGAGCTAAATTGGATGTGACGGGCGGCAACATTTTAGTTGACTCGCCCGGTAATGGAATCATTCTCAAATCGCCCGACGCGAACACCTGTCGGCTGCTGACCATTGACAACGCGGGAGCGATTGCTTTGACGGCAGTCGTTTGTCCGTAATGGCGACGGATGTTCTGCGGACGGGAGAAATTTATGAAGTTAAAGCAATTATTACGCGACGAATTCTTCGCCGGTTTATTAACGGCAATCTTTTTATTCAGCTTGCCGGTCGTCTGCGCGGCGCAGGAAAAAATCGCCTTTAGTTCCAACTCAGAGATTTATTCGATAAACCCTGACGGAACCGGTCGAACGCTTTTAGGCGGCGCGTTTCTTTTTTACCGTTCTGCGCCGTCGTTCAGCCCGGACGCTAATAAAATTGCTTTTTCCGGCTACCGCACCGGGTTTTTTCGCAGTATCTACGCGATGAACGCCGACGGCTCAAACACAATCCGTCTCACTAACAGCGCCGGAAATGACGAGAACCCGTCGTTCGGTCCGAACGGCAAAATCGCTTTTACTTCAACCCGCGACTTCAACGCGGAAATTTACATAATGAATGCCGACGGCACAGATCAAATGCGCTTGACCAACAATCCGTCAGCTGATGTCGATCCTACGTTTAGCCGGGACGGAAGTAAGATCGCTTTTTTCACGTCACGGACCCGTCCTGACCAAACTACTTTTCAAGGAATATGTGTGATAAATACCAACGGCACTAATGAAATTTGCTTAGACAACGGGACAGTGGATTTTGAGCCGTCATTCGGACCGAACGGTAAAATTGCTTTTGTGACGCCGGCAAACCAGGGCGAATATTCTTTTTTTATTTGTGTCATGAACGAAAACGGAACGAACCGAGTGTGTCTGCCCAGCGATAACAGCTATAACGTGCATCCATCCTTTAATTCCGACGGTAGCAAAATCGCTTTTCAGTCCCTTGCAAGCGGCGGCGGCAGCGGCGGCATATATGTAATGAACGCCGACGGCTCAAATCGAACGCAAATCAGCTTTAACACCGGCGACTGGCAACCGTCGTGGGGCGGTCAGTCGCCGGTTATCATCGCACCGACGAAGTTAAAAATAACGGGCGGCGATATATTAGTCGGATCGCCCGGTCAGGGAATTATTTTAAAGTCGCCCGGCGGCGCGACGTGCAAATTGCTTTCGATTGACAATGCGGGCGCGATGGTCTTAACGGCGATCGCTTGTCCCTAACTCTAGAATAAAAATAATTTTCGTTAAAATAAGGAGTAAAAAAATGAAAAGACAAACACAAAAAAGTAGTAAAACATTAAGTATTTCACGCGACAAATTACTTGCTTTGGTCGGTCAGTCATTTGGCGGAACGAGCAGCCAACCGAATCCTGATGAGCCGCATAAACCCGGACCCTGGGATCCGGTGATTCGCCAAGTGGCAAAAGAATTCTCCGGTTCGCGACCGAGGACGCGGGATTTAATATTCGGTCCGTTTCCCGAACCGTGGCGGGCGGAACGTAATGCGAGTCGAGCGATTTTCGGAATTATCGCCGCACTGCATCCCGAACTTTTCGATCTTCTCGGCGGGGGATTCGATTACGCATCACTCAATCCGCAACCGCTTCCGCCGCGCGCCGCTTTTATCGCCGCTTTTACCGAAACAGCGATTGAGCGCGTGCAATTAATGCAGGAAATCGCCGACACAATCAATCAGACGGGCGAAGAAAACGGCATTATTATCGTCAGCGGCAAAATATCGGCGCTTGTGGACGAATTGTGCGGAAATAATTTCAAAATTAAAATTCCGCTTCCGCGTCCGAAACACGACGAAGATGAGCTGCTTTCCGGTCTCGAATTATTAACGGCAGGTGCGGTTTTCGTGCAGAATGCCGCTGTCGCACAGGGAGGTTTGCGCCACGAATTCACAAATGCCGGATCGAAACTCATCGAAACCGGAATCGCGCGGATGTAGCCGGATGACGCAGCCCATCAAGTAATAAAACGCCGGTTTTTACTTTGGACGAAGTTCGCCTTTGTGAAAATCGGCGGTTGCAGAACCTGTTTTGAATTGGAGAATGCATTATGCGAAAAAATATTAACAGTAACCATTCGGGCTTCTTATTTTGCACGGTTTTCATCATTTTGATTTTAAATTTCATGGCTTTCGCGCAGACGACCGAATTTACTTATCAGGGAAAATTAACCGATTCGGGAACGCCGGTAGCGACTTATCAAATGCAGTTCAAGTTGTTCGATGCGGCTGAGAACGGAAATCAAACGGGCGCAACCGTCACTAATCCGTCGGTTGCCGTTTCGTCGGGAGTTTTTACCGTCCAACTCGATTTCGGCGCGGCGGCGTTTGACGGTTCAAACAGATTTTTGGAAATCGCCGTCAAACGCAGCGCGGGCGATCCGTTCATGATTCTTACGCCGCGTCAGAAATTAACGAGTGCGCCGTATTCGATTACGGCGGCAAACGCGCTCAATCTCGGCGGTTTAGCGGCAAATACATATTTGCAAACGGATGGCAACGGTTCGTCGTTGACAAATCTGAACGCCAACCAAATAACTTCGGGAACGGTCGGCGACGCGCGGCTTTCGCCGAATATCGCCAAACTCGACGCGGACAATGTTTTTTCGACAAACGGAAACATTTTTCCGCAAATAACTTTAGCGGACGACGGGCAGATTATCGCGCCGCGTCTGGAAAATGCGGCGAAAGAACCCGCGCCGGCTTCCGCCGCGAACGCCGGACGAGTTTATTTCAACACGACAACAAACACTGTGATGATTTCCGACGGCACGGCTTGGGTGAGTTTGTCGCCGTCCGCGCCGCGCCTGATTCAAACTTTTTACGCGAACACGACTTTTGGTGTAATTCCCTGCACAAGCAATATCCGCAGCGTTTCATTTACCAAAAATTCGGCTTCGACACGTCTGCGCGTAACTTACAGAGATTCGCCTTACGCGGCAAACTTCGGTTCGTTCAGCACAATGGAAGTAGTCGTAAAAATTAACGGCGCGATGTTTTCGCCGGTCAGTTTATCCAATAGTTTCAGACTCTACGCCCTCGGCGGCGGCTCTTTTGAAAGCGGCGAGGAAGAAACAATTGTCGGATACGCCGAAGGCATCAGCGCGGGAACACATACTTTGACGACCAATTATTCGCCGTTTTTGATAGGTGCGCCGTCTTGCTACCGACCGGCTAAATACCTGATCGAAATCGAGGAACTTCCCTGATAAAAAAGAACAAAAAATTATGAAATACAGAACAATAATTATTATCTCGGCAATAATATTTGTGACCGCTGACATTACGGCGCAAACCGGCGGAAATTTTGCAATCACGCAATCGGTCATCGCTTCAGGCGGCGGACAAAATTCGGCGGGCGGGACGTTTGCGGTTGACGGCACAATCGGGCAAAGCGGTGCCGGAGGCGCAATCGGCAACACGCCGTTTGCCGTAACTTCGGGCTTTTGGAATTTCTCGCCGCTTGCACCGACGGCGGCAAACGTCAGCGTCAGCGGTCGAATTATGACGCCCAACGGCAGCGGAATCCGCAATGTCCGCGTGACGTTGACCGCGCCCGACGGTCAAACAAGAACCGCTCTGACCGGCACGTTCGGCTATTACCGTTTTGAAGAGGTGGCGGTCGGCGAAACTTATATTATCAGCATATTTTCCAAACGCTTTACTTTCAGCCGACCGACGCAGGTTGTTGCGGTATTTGAAGCCGTTGCCGATATAAATTTTATCAGCGACGAACTTTAATCTTTAACCGAACAAATTTTAATGAGGAAAAACAAGAGGAGCAATTTAAATATGAAAAAGATTATTTTGATAATCACACTGACAATTATACTGCCCGTTTTCGCGGCGGCGCAGGGCAACGCGTTCAACTTTCAGGGACGCCTCAACGACGGCACGAATCCGGCGAACGGCGGTTATGATTTGCAGTTCAGCCTTTTCAACGCAATCAAAGGCGGCACGCAGATCGGCGCGACCATCGCGCGTCCGAATACGGCTTTAATCAACGGCGTCTTCAGCGTCAATCTTGATTTCGGTGCGACGGCTTTCAATAATCCGAACGCTGTTTTTATCGAAATCGCCGTCAAACCTTCAGGCAGCCCGAACGCTTTCACTACTTTAGGACCGCGCCAGCAATTGACGGTCGTGCCGTTTGCCGTTAGGGCAAACAACGCGACGAACGCCGACAATTCGACGAACGCCATTAACGCCGTGAATTCGCAAAACGCCCAGAATGCAAACACGCTCGACGGCTTAAATTCATCGGATTTTATCAAAAATTCAACGACCTTGCAGCCGAATTCAAACTTAAATATTTCCGGCAACGGCGTGATAAACGGGACTTTGAACGTCGCCGGAGATACGACGATCGGCAGCCCAACCATCCGCAGCGACCTCAACATATCGGGAAACATTACCGCCGCCGGCAATGCGGCTCAAAACCGCGACAAGAGCGGCTTTATCAAGGCGATGGCGTACATCGCACCGAATGGTCAAATTTTGCGCTGTTTCAACGGAATCACCGGCTCGACAACCAACAATTGCGGCTTTGGAGTAACGCTTGACCAGCCCGGTATTGGATTCTATGGTGTAAATTTCGGTTTTCAAGTCAGTGACCGTTTTGTCAGCGTTACGCCGCTCGGATCCGATTTGGTAACACTCGCGGCTAGCTTCAAATACAGGTCGGAGTTTCCTGACAGGATTTTCGTTAATATTAATGTAACGGATATTGATCGCGCTTTATCGGTTAGGTCAAATGCTTTTATGATCATCGTTTATTGAGGTTGCCGACAATCCAAATTGCAGAATTTGCAGCCCAACTCGTAACAAATTGCAGGAGAAACGGACAATGAAAGTTCAAAAAATTAAAATTGCGTTTGCGGCATTTGCGGCGATGCTTTTTTTTACAACCGGCGCGCTCGCGCAAATCTTAAAACCCGGTGAGCTGATTTACAGCCGCGCTTCGACCGCGCCGAACGGAAGTTGCGACACGGGCGCGGTTTGGGCGGTCGGGCAGGACGGCTCGAACGACCGCTATATCACGCTCGGATTTCACCCGCGCATCTCGCCTGACGGACGCTATTTGATGTTCAAGCGCTTCGACCCGAGTTCTCTTTGCTCGCCCTTCAACATCGGATTTAAATTATGGATTCGTGATCTGGCGACGCGGCGCGAAACGCAGATTTCCGAGCAGTTTCGCCCATCGGTCGGATACTTTTTCTCGCCCGAAACAAATCGCGGCGCGAATCAAATCATCAATAACGATTTAAATCAGCTGTGCCTGATGAACGCGGACGGCACGAACCGCGTCTGCACCGGCGTGCCGGCTCTCGACCCGATTCGCGGCGCGGGACATATGAGCGTGCGCGGAACGGATAATTTACTGATCGTGCAGAATTTTCTCGACAACGCGGACGGTGGACTTTACACGTTGAATTACGATACTTTGCTCGACCGCCAGAAAATTCCCAACACCATCGGACGCGATTTGAATCCGTCTTGGTCGAACAACGGGCAATTTGTCGCCTATGCCTCTTTTCCAGGAAATCGCGGGGAGCCGTATTTTTTCACGAATTTATTCAAAATCAAACCCGACGGCACCGGCAAAACTCAGTTGACTCTTCTTAATAATCCTCCGCCGGGCGAAGGTTTCAGCTATAGTTTGGTTTGGACGAATGATAATTCGACGCTCATCAACGCCGCCAAAATTAACGGTGTCGCCGGAATCTACAAAATCGCGGCGGACGGCAGCGGCATAATATCGCAGATTCCGATCTCGCCCGGCGCGGCGCCCGAATGGGTCGGCGGCATCGCGCCCGTTTACTCCGAACAGCAAACTGCTTCGATGGGCGGCGGCGTTACAGGCGGCGGCAATTATACGCTCGTTGACACCATCGGTCAGGCATTTGCCGGACAGAATTCAAGCAGCGGCGGCTACAATCTGCAAAGCGGTTTCTGGGCGGACATTCCTTCCGCGCGCGCACCGTTCGATTTTGACGGCGACGGTAGAACCGACATCGGCATCTTTCGCCCGTCGGACGGCAGTTGGTGGTATGTCCGCAGTTCGGATACCGCTTTTCGAGTTTTCAGTTTCGGCACTTCGACCGATACTATCGTGCCCGGCGATTTTACCGGCGACGGCAAAGCCGACATCGCCGTCTTTCGTCCGTCGACCGGCTTCTGGTTTATTCAGAGAAGCGAGGACAATTCCTTTTACTCAATTCCGTTCGGCGCGGCGGGCGACATTCCCGCACCTTCGGATTATGACGGCGACGGCAAAACCGATGCCGCCGTCTTTCGACCTTCGACAGCAACCTGGTTTATCTTAAATTCAGGCGGCAGCGGAACCGGAATCGTGAATTTCGGCACTTCGGAAGATAAACCCGTTCCGGCGGACTTTGACGGTGACGGCAAAGCCGACATCGCCATCTTCCGACCTTCGGACGGCAGTTGGTGGTATATTCGCTCGTCAGACAGCCAGTTCCGGGTGTTCAGGTTCGGTGTCGGCACGGATAAACCCGTGCCGGGCGATTACACCGGCGACGGCAAGGCTGATATTGCCGTCTGGCGACCTTCGACGGGCGAATGGTTTGTCCAACGCTCGGAAGACAATTCGTTTTATTCCGTCCCGTTTGGTGCCGGCGGCGACCTACCATCGCCTGGCGATTATGATGGTGACAGTAAGTTAGACATCGCAGTTTTCCGACCTTCGACGGCAAATTGGTTTATTCAGCAGTCAACAGCCGGAACTTTGATCACAACATTCGGCGCAAACGGCGACCGGAGTGTGCCCGGGGCGTTTGTTCCGTAAATGAAAGAAAAAGATGTACCGGAAATAATCACCGGTTGGAATTTTCTGCGGGCGACTTGGGTAAATCTTTGTACTTGATCGAGATATTCTCTGTGCCGACAATTTCCCACTTTCGCAGCGCCCAGCCGGATTTCAGCTCCCACATAGGGCGAATTTGTCCGGCGGGGTAAAGCTGGTTGCGCATATTTGGAGCCGATCCGGTTTTGATGTCCAAGACAATCGCGGAGCCCTCGCCATCAATTTGTTTTTCGACGACGGTGATCTCTTTCGGCTCATTATCATCAAAATTCCAACTGATCGGCTCGGCTTTTCCGTACTCTTCGGGCACTTCCCTGCCCCCCGCGCCGTTGATCCGCTCGGGGATAATCTCTTCCGTAAATTCCGGAAGGTCGTTCGGCGCGGAAGCGGGCGGATTCTGGTTGCCGTCGCCCGGCGAAGATGATGGCGGCGCACAGCCCGAAAAGCCGGCGAGCAGCACGGCTAAGATTATAAATAAAGAAAGTAAGAAAGGTTTATGATCCGGTCTTTTGATTTGGATTACAAAAATCTCCCACACTTTTTTCTGCTCTCCAAATCTGTAAAATCGCGCAGCGATCAAGTGTTCAGCCGTGTCTTAAAGGCACCGGTTACTGTACAAATAGGAGAGACTTTTTTCGCGGCTCTGCCTCGCCGCACAGATGCCGATTCCTGAACCGTCGTAATTAATACCAATTCAATAACTTCCGTAAGTAATACCAATTCAATGTGGATGCGGCGTAAAATGCCATACGCTCTGACTTCGTGCGGGCTTACGCCTTGATACCTTATTCTCAAATTGAATTAGTATAACGGGACAAAATTTTGCAGGATTGAGAAAAGTTCCGACCAAAAATAAGCCATTGCTAAAGCTGAAATTTGATAAAGTGCTTTTCCTGTCACGTGCTTTCCGCAGATGAAATTACAGGCGAAACGACGGAAATAATAAAAAAAATTACTATTGGGAAATAAAACAGAGTTTTTTTAAGATACTTTAATACAAGTGGCGCATTTTATCCGCTTTAAATTAACGATGTTCGGTTTCGGAGAAAAAAAGCAAAAGGAAAAGTGGGAAGACTTTGAGCGCGAGGCTCTGCCGCAGCTCGAAAATCTTTTTCGGGTGGCGCGGTGGCTCGTGCGCGACCGCGAAGAAGCCGAGGATTTGGTGCAGGAAACTTTTGCGCAGGCTTTGCGATCGTTTCACCGCTACGAGCGCGGGACAAATTGCCGCGCGTGGCTCGTGCAGATTATGCATCACTTAAACAGCAACCGGCGGCGCAAGCTCGGACGCTTAAAGCTCGTCGAAGACCCGGACGAAGCGATTATCGGAACGATTCCGTTTGAACCGGAAACGCCGCCGAAAGTTACCGACGATGACGTTTTAGCCGCGCTGCAACGCGTTCCGCAGGTTTTTCGGGAAGTTGTTCTGCTCGCCGATGTCGAGGAATATGCTTATCGGGAAATCGCCGAAATACTAAAAATTCCCGCCGGTACGGTTATGTCGCGGCTTTATCGCGGACGCAGGCTGCTGCGCGTCGAACTTGCCGGTTACGCACGTAATTACGGAATCGAGTTTAGAGAAAAGCAGAAGGAATCAAAAGAATTGTGAATTGCAGAGATTTTAGAGAAATCGCCGACTCTTATCTGAGCGACGAATTGATGGTCGAGACCAATCACGGTATATTGCGGCATCTGGAAGACTGTCCGAATTGCCGCCGCGAACTCGTCGCCCGCCGCCGCCTGCGCCGCACACTCCGAACGGCAATCGAAAAATCACCGGAGAGCCGGGTCAATCCGGTTTTTGCCGGTAAATTAAGACGCGAGCTGCGCGAGAAAGCACTTAAAGAAAAGTCCGCTCGGAGCTTTTTCGGAACCAGGTTGATTTTCACGAGTGCCTGCGCCGTATTGATTTTCGGCGTGGTTTTAGGCGTGGTGTGGCGGCAAGGCGACGTGCCGACGACGGTCACCGTCAATCAAGATTCATCCGCTGCACCGAATCTGCCCGCGCCAGCCGATGCGCCGCCGATTTTTCAGGCGGCTTTCATCAAAGCGCGTCAGGACGCGGTTGACGATCATAAATACTGCGCGTTGCAGTATAAACTCAAAGAGCGTCCGATTTCGCTCGAAGAATCCGCCCGATTATACGACACTCCTGATAAAGATTTGGACGCGACCGTAATGAAAACTCTCCGCGCCGGGTTTGGCGAAACCGTCAGACTTATCAAAGCTCATTCGTGCGTTATCAACGGCAGACGTTTCGCGCACGTCATCGTCGAATACCAAAACCGAATCGTCTCGGTTCTGCTGACCACACACGAAAAAGAACTGCCGGCGAACGCAGGCGAGGCAAAAGACTGTCAGATCGTCGAGGGTCTGCGCGTTTCGTGCTTTGAAACCGTTGCTTACAGCGTTTTCGTCATCTCGGATTTGCCGGAAACCGAAAATACCCTGCTCGCCCGCCTTCTGCAAACACCGCTGGTCGCACATCTCGAAAAACAAGCTGTTCGCGGCTAAGATTATTTTTTTCGGAAAAAAAATTTTCGGCGGGAATAACCCCGCCATAGCCGAACATACTGTAATCAGACAGACCAAAATAATTTGCCTAATAACGAATTCAAGCGAACCGGATCAAGCGATTTGGGGCTAGGTCTGCGCTAATTTTAATAAACACAAAACAACAAAGTGAGGATTTAATGATGAACAAAAAAATTTTTCAAATTGCCGCGTCGCTGGCGTTGGTCTTTATTTTCGGGCAGCTCGGATTTGCTCAGGACGAGAAAGAAACCGTGCTTAAATCGCCCGGCGGCGAAAGCTACGGTCGTCAAAACCGGACAATCGAAATCAATCGTTCGGGCAATTACCGGCTCGCCGACGATGTAGCTGTCAGAAACGGCGACGGCATCGTTATTACGGCTTCAAACGTCAACTTGAACTTGAACGGTTATTCCGTAACGACCGACAACGCCGGTACGGGACGCGGAATTTTCGTCAGCGGTGCACGCGGCGTTTCAGTCGGAAACGGCAAAGTCAGCGGCTTCAACTCCAACGTGATGATCGCCAATTCATTCAACGTCAATGCCGAATCGCTGCAAATCATCGGCGGCGGATTGGCGCCCAACAACGGTCCGACCGAAGTCGGCGTACAAATCGTCAACAGCCGCGCGGTTTTCGTTAGCCGCAACACGATTTCGGCGGTCAATTTAGGGATTTTCGTGCGCGGTGGAAACTCGGCGGGCAACCGCATTTTTGAAAATACGATTGTCGGCGGCAATAATCCGGCGAATAATCTGCTCGGCATCTGCTACAATCCGGCGGCGGGCGGCGGCACGATCGGTCCGCGCGGCGACAACATTTACAACAATCACATCGCGCGGTTCAATTACGCGATTGCGATCAGTGCCGATTCGCTCCACAATATCTTTAACGAAAACACGCTCGCCTCGTTCACCGGCGGTTTCCGCGAACCGTCGGCTCTAACCGAAAACGGCGGCACAAACATCTCGGACGGCAATCTTTCGACGACGCTTCCGGCAGAAGTTTTACAGTAAAACGAAAAGACCAATCGGTAATGCTTTTTATTCGCCCACCGATGAACACGGATTTACGCAGATTTTTTTGATTTTTTCGGACGATCAATTAATAAGCAGGTGAGCAAAAGTTGTAAGATATTATGAAAATTCTAAAAATCCCTTTAAACATCAGATTTAAGAGAATTTAAGAGTTTTCTGACATTATCCATTATTAATTATCCATTGGTGCTAACCTTGTATGGGTATAATCCGGCAGAAAAAAATTACACGACTCTCTCTCCCAACCTAAACGCGAGCTTTGCACCGGCGGCGGCTTACCTAAACGGAAAAATCTACAAAATCGGAGGCTACACAACGGGCAGTCAACCGAGCAGCGCAGTCGAAGTTTATGACACGGCTTCAAATCTGTTGACTGCGCTGTCGAATTATCCGTCGAGCGTCGGTTGGGCGGCGGCTTGGGCGCACGGAAATTTTGTTTACGGTGCCGCGGGAGTCGGGATTTTACCCGGTTCCGACACGGAAAAAACATATCGGTATGACCCGATTACAAACACTTGGGACGATGCAGCAATTGCCGATCTGCCGGAAGGCAGATGGGGATCTGCTCTTGGAGTATATAATGGTTTTACAATCCTCGCCGGTAGCGGCGTTGGCGGCATCAGTGAATTTAGTTTTGTCGGGTAAGAGAATAACATTGCTGTCATTCTCTCACCTAGAAACCGTGCTTGCGACTTTCACCGCACAACCTTCCTCAAGCCATTCATAATGTTCTAAGGTGAACACGGCTTTGAAACTGTCATTCCTTGACAATGAACTTGATGGCGACAATTTGAATGAAGCAACGCCGTATTTTCAAAGTTTCACTTTCCGCCCGTCGAACATTCATCACATCCAACGCATAATAGAGCGATTCTCGTTTGGGAACTTGGTCTAAACATAACAAATTTGTAAATGATGAGGTCTCTGATTATTGGTGAAAAAGTTTAAAAGTGAAAAGGTGAAAAAGTTTTTGATACTTTCAGTCTTCGATTTTTCTGAAAAATAACCGGCTTTTACCGAAAAAGGTCTGTTCATCAGACAACAATGAACTTTTTCACTTTTTCACACTTTCACTTTTTCACCATGTCTAAATATCTGACGCGCATCAAATACGTTGTTTGTTATCAAACAGCTATGTTTGTATGCAGGCAGGATTTCCGGCTAATTAGTTTCTACAAAAAATTCCAAATTATAAAAACACCTTTATTTTTTAAGCATTTAGTAAATTTTCTACTAAATTTGAATGCGGCACACACCTTGCATAAAAGTAAAGAGTTAAAACTTTTTCGGTTTAGCCGAACAGTCGAAATGTAAAGCGGTAACAAGAAGTCGAATTCTATGAAATCAACAAATATCAATTCTATGTGGCGAGGTTTTTTATTGGCACTTTTGCTTTCGGTGACGCTTGGTTTTTGGGGAAACGCATCTTCGGTTTCAGCACACGAAGGCGAAGATCACGGGAACGAGAAACCGAAAGCTCCGACGACTACGGCGGGAACGATTTCGCGCACGGCTCGGCTCGGCGATGTTGAAATTTTGCTCAAACATCCTTTGCTTGAACCGGACACGGCAGCGGCGGCGCGTTTGTTTATTACGACATTTGCGACAAATGAACCGTTCGGCGACGCAACTCCGGCTGTTGAAATCGAACCTGCAAACGGCGGTTCGGCAACGGAGATTGCGGTTGAAAAAATCGAAGCGGGCGGAAGTTATGTACTCAAAATTCCCGCATTTCCAGAAGGCACATACACGATCAGAGTTAAAGCGAACGTCGGCGGCAAAACAGATACCACGACGTTTTCCGGCGTGGAAATCGCACATCAGGAAGCAGCGGCGGCGAATAGTGGCAGCTCATGGCTGCAAACTTTGCTGACAGGTTTTTTGTTGATTATCGGGCTGGCATTATTCGGCGGTTTGATTTATTTCGCCGTGAAAATTATTGGAAATACTCCTGTTAATGAAGAAACCGTTTCGGCGTGAAGATTTTGAAAAATAGAATGTTTTTGACAAAAATTTTATCGAACCGGAATGCTTTAAGATTAATGAATTTGAAGTTGTTCATTAATCTCCTGTCGGGGGCGGCGTTTTATTCTGTCTTTGCCACCTCCGCTTTTTCTCAGGCTCAGCCGATTCTCGCGCCGACGCAGCCGGCAGTGCAGATGAGTTCCGCACAATTTGTCGGGCAGGACGGTTTGACCGTCGAACGCTTGATTGAACTTGGGCAAGGTCGCCGCGCTGATCTGCTTGCGGCGCGTCAGCGATTGGCGATTGCTCAGGGAAAACTCGTGCAAGCCGGTTTCAGACCGAATCCGACGCTCGACGCGGAATACGGATCGCCGAAATTTTTGGGCGGCGAATCGGAATCGGATCTCAGCGTCGGCGTAACGCAGGTTTTTGAACTCGGCGGGAAACGATCAAAACGAGTGGCGGTTGCCGAACTCGAATTACAGCAAATCCGCGCTGAAGTTACCGCGCTCGAAAGACGTTTGGCGGTTGAAATCCGCACTGCTTATGCGAGTGCGATTGCCGCCGCCCGGCAGCTCGATATTCTAGAAAAACTAATCGCGGCGGACGAGGAAATCGTCCGCGTAACGGAAGCGCGTTTGAAGGAAGGCGATGTCGCGCCGCTCGATGTTAATTTAGTGAAAGTCGAAGCCGACCGGCTTCGTGTGCAGGCGATTGCCGCAAAAAGCGAACTCGAAACCCGGCTTTTGCAGCTCAGAACTTTGATCGGCGCGGATGTCGCCGAAGCGATCAGACTCGCGCCGCAAGCGGAACGTCCGCCGCGCCTTGATCTCGGATTGAGCGAATTGACCGAACTTGCTTTGAAGGGACGCGCCGATCTGCAAGCTGCAAAACTTGCCGAACAACTCGGCGAGGCGCAAATTGATTTGGCAAATGCCAACGCCGTTCCGAATATCGCGGGCGCAGTTCGCTATTCAAGAAGTAATTCGATTATTGATTTTCCGGCACGGCTCGGCGGCGGCGGTTTTCCGAACAAGGACAATGAGCTGACGTTCGGCGTGTCAATTGACATTCCCGTTTTTAACCGCAATCAAGGTGAAATCGCTTCAGCAACGGGCGAAAAATTACAGGCGCAGCGCACGCGAGAATTTTTGGAAAGCACGATTAAAAACGATGTTGCCGTCGCCTTTCGCAAATATCGCGCGGCATCGGAAGCGTTGGTTGTCTATACGACGCAGATTCTGCCGCGCTCGGAAGAAAATCTGAAATCGGTGCGGGCGGCTTACGGTTTGGGCGAGTTTTCGATCTTTGAAGTGGTCAACGAACAGCGGCGTTTGGCGGAAAATATCACCGGCTACAATCAGGCTTTGCGCGATTATTACGCGGCTTTGGCGGAACTCGAAGCGGCACTCGGCGCGACGATTCCACCGGACGGGTTTTCTTCAATCAGAGATTCGGTTTTGCC
>JBBRVS010000035.1:0-33938 GCA_038246645.1 Pyrinomonadales bacterium | reverse complement strand
GTACGGATTTTCTTAAATTTTTATCAGTAATTTCAGCCTTTAAATTCGGCTCAAACTCTCTTTGCATTGCCGGAACAAGTTTGCCGTCTCTTTTTTCGGCGTGCATAAAAATCTCTAATTTATCAGCCGTTTCAAGAAAATCTCGAACATTTTCCGGGAAGTTTTCATCAAGAATTTCCTTCTGCTGTCCGCTTAACTCTATTTTCGGAGAAACCTGAGCAAAAATGAATGAACTGAAGACAAATATAATCAGGAACAAAAATAAAATTTTAAATTTAAGGTTTTTCATATTAAGCCGCCAGTTTTTCCTTTAATTCCTGCAAAAATTCCGTGTCGTTTAATAATTTACTGCGGATTTCTCTGATTTCCGCCAGTTTTTTAGATTCTTCCTTTTCAAATTTTTCGCGTAAGATTTCGTTTAGTAATTTTTCGATTGAGGAATTTTCAAGTTTTTTCGATTCCGCTTCCAAAAAATTGTAAAGATCGGCATCAATGCGAATTTCCGTGATTACCTGACAATCTCTGATTGTCATTCCCTTTGGAACCTTCGGGCGTTGGTCGCGGGAAATTCTTTTTAATCCCAATGCTTTTGCTTCTTTTGGAGTTTCCATATTATTTCTTTTGACTTGCACGATAGAAATTAACCATCCATTTTTCTGCTTTTCGGGCTGTGATAAATTTCAAATTCGTTTCATTTATTACCGCATAAACCAAATATACTAATCCATATTCAGCCGTTTTTCCGATTATAGCGTATCTGGTTTCAAACTCGTCGGAGTGTTCTTCGTCAGTAAAATCTACTGAAAAAGGATCATCAAAAATATCAGACAATTTTTCAAATCTAACTTTATGGTCTTTTTCAACTTTTTCACTTTTGCTTGTATTCCAAGTGAATTTCATCTTATTGATTCGAAACTAAAATCAATCAACACAACAATCATATAGAACAATTTTTTTCTTAAAAGTGCCCTTAAATTTTACGTCAATATAGTCAATCGTTGAATTCGGAATTGGCGGACAAGCATTTTCGGGAATACGCCAAAGTTCTACAACTGCTTTTTCACGAAATCCACCTGAAATAATAGTGAACCGTTTAGTTGTATCGGCACCTCTGAATCTAATATATGCCTCAATACCGCGCAAATTTGCTTCAGCTTCACCATACTGACAATTTTTTCCGCAGTAAAAAACTAATAAACCCTTTGAATTTGGTGCGTCCATTACTGCTTTTAAGAAGTTATCAATCAGTAAAGATGACAGTTCGCCGTTTCCAGGTTCAAATGACTCAATAATTTCAGCTTTCGGTTTATCTGCTATTTTATTTTCTGTATTTACTTGAGCAAACACGCCTTGACTAAAAAACAATAATGCAAAGATCAAAATAAACGATCTGTTTCTCAAAATCATAAATAACAAACCTCTTTGACCGCCGCGATGATTTTCGCAACGTCGGGCAGAGCCAGTTCTTCGAGATTCTTCGCATACGGCATCGGTGCTTCGGCGGTTGAAATTCGCTTGACGGGCGCGTCGAGATAATCGAACGCGTTTTCCATAATCTGATGCGAGATTTCTGCGCCGACCGAGGCGAATGAATGCGATTCTTCTGCAACGACCAGGCGATTCGTCTTTTTCACCGATTTGACAATCGTGTCAATATCGAGCGGTTTGATCGTGCGCGGATCAATTACTTCGCACGACACGTCAAATTCCTTCTGAATCTGTTCGGCGGCTTGCAGGGCGAGCGGAACGGTCATCGAACGCGCGACGATCGTGCAATCGGTTCCTTCGCGTTTAACATCAGCAACGCCCAAAGGAATCAGAAAATCTTCCGTGTCGGGAACTTCCGATTTCAAACCGTACATTCTTTCCTGTTCCATAAAAAGTACGGGATTATTGTCGCGGATCGAAGATTTAAGCAGACCTTTGGCATCGGCGGCGGTCGAAGGCATGACGACTTTTAAGCCGGGAAAATTAGCATAAAACGCTTCGAATGCCTGCGAATGTTGCGACGAAACCTGATACGCCGAACCGTTCGGACCGCGAAAAACAATCGGAACATTAAACTGTCCGCCCGACATATAGAGCATTTTCGCCGCGTGGTTGATGATCTGGTCAGCCGCGAGAATCGAAAAATTCCACGTCATAAACTCGATCACCGGGCGAAGCCCCGCCATCGCCGCGCCGACTCCGACCGCCGCAAAACCGAGTTCGGTGATCGGCGTGTCAACCACGCGTTTGTCGCCGAATTCCTTCCAAAGCCCGCGCGTAACTTTATACGCGCCGTCATATTCGGCGACTTCTTCGCCCATTATAAAGACATTTTCGTCTCGTAAAATTTCTTCGCGTAAGGCTGCATTCAGCGCGTCGCGGATTGTCATTTCTGCCATAATTTGGTGGTCAGTGGTCGGTGGTCAGAGTTTTGCTTTTAATGACCGTGTAAGACCGTTTATTAAGCGACCAGTTTCTGATGTTTTTTCTAAAATTAATCTTGTTTCTTCCGATGTCAAATAATTCAAACTTTCTGCTATTAAAATCTGTGTTTCAACTTCCATCAATGAGCCGTAAGCAATTGAAAGATGATGTAAAAATTCTTTTGTTGAATCGCGTCCTTGTCCCTCTGCAATATTCGATGGAACCGACACTGCGGCTCGTCTGATTTGACTTGTTAAACCATAAATTTCCTCTTTCGGAAATTCTTTTGTCAACGTATAAACTTGCTTAACTAAATCCATGGCTTTTTGCCATGCAATCAATTGCCATATAGCTTTGAACAGCCATCTTTTTTTAGTGGTCAGTAGTCAGTGATCGGTGATCAGAAATACACTTACCGCTGACGAATTTCACATCCTAATTTTTAAAAACCAACATTCTGGATAAAACTTCACAACTTCAAACAAATCCGACCACTGACCACTGACCACTGACCACTGATCAAGCATAAATGTCCGTAAATAATTCCGATTTATCCGGGAAAGGACTGTTTTCCGCAAAATCAACCGCCTTTTGTGTGGCTCCTTTTGCCTGCGATTCGATTTCTTCAAAATCTTTATCGGTGAAAATCTTTGCTTTTTTCAGAGTTTCCTTAAATAGCACGATCGGGTCGCGTTCCTGAAATTTTTTGATCTCGTCGGTCGTGCGGTATTTGCCCGGATCACTCATCGAATGTCCCATATAGCGATACGCGCGGATTTCGAGAAGCGTCGGCAAAGAATCTTTTCGCGCTCTTTCGATTGCCCGTTCGGTCGCTTCGCGCACGGCTAAAACGTCCATTCCGTCAACGAATTCGCCCACCATTCCGTAACCTTCGGCTTTTTTGGCAATGCTCGAAATGCTCATTGCGCGGGTTTGCGAAGTTCCCATTCCGTATTTGTTATTTTCGCAAATAAAAATTACGGGCAATTTCCACAATTGCGCCATATTCAGGGATTCGTGAAAAATCCCCTGATTGACCGCCGCTTCGCCGAAAAAGCAGAGCGTTACATTGTCCGTTCCTTTATACTTCTGCGCGTAAGCCATTCCGGTGCCGACACCGATCTGTCCGCCGACGATGCCGTGTCCGCCGAAAAATCCTTTTTCCTTGGAAAACATATGCATCGAACCGCCTTTGCCTTTCACATTACCGCCGGATTTTCCGTAAAGTTCAGCCATTACGGCTTCCGGCGTGATTCCGGCAACCATCGCCTGGACGTGATCGCGGTAAGATGTAATGACATAATCGCCTTCTTTGAGCGCCATCTGTGTTCCGATGGAAATCGCTTCCTGCCCGATATAGAGATGACAAAAACCGCCGATTTTTCCGATGCGGTAAACTTCGGCGCATTTTTGTTCGAAAACTCTGCCCAAAACCATCATATAGAGCATTTTGTGCAGCAGCTCTTTATCGAGTTTTTTGACTGCCGCGAGTTGAGATTTCTGGCGTTTTTCAAATTCGGCTTTTGCCTGTTTGGCATCAACTTCTTCGGTCAAACCCTTTTCGGCGTTTATTTCGGCTTTGGTCGTATGTTTTTTCGAACCGTTGTTTGAAGCCGTGTTTGGCTTGGTCGCAGTCTTTTTTTGCGTTGTCGTCTTTGGCAAAACTTATTTCCTCCGCACCGCTCTTGGAATAAAATCCGGCGCATTTAACTTTTTAATATCAGATTGAAAAATCAAACTTAAATTATAAGCGAGAGAAAGCCGTTTGTGCAAAAACAAAACAGTTATCAATTTTTACAATTATTAAATTTATTAAACTTAATGATAAAATCACATATAAATTTGCCGTCCGTAAAATATCGGATTTCTGCCGGGCAAACTAAAAACCCAATTTATTATCAAAGAGCAAATATGTTTTCGGCTTCAAAATTAAAATTACTTGTGTTCATCGGTTTGATTTTTTTGATTTTACCGCTAAATTCCTACGCGCAAAATCCGGTTTCGTGGACGATTGAATCCGATGCGAAAGGGAAAACTCTGAAACAAGATGAAAAAGCGGAAGTAAAATTAAAGGCAAAGATCGAAGCAAACTGGTATTTATACGATCTGGAACAACCCGGCAAAGGACCTTTTCCGACAAAAATAACTGTTCCCGAAGATTCAAAATTCGCGCTTGACTCAAATCCGAAATCCATCGGAGCAAAGACGAAATTCGATCCGAATTTTAATATAAACACGCAAACATTTGCCGAAACCGCCGAATTTATCGTTCCGGTCAAAGCAAACAGCGATGCCAACGGCGACGATCTGGCGATCAATGTCCGCTATCAGGTTTGCGATGACAAGGTTTGTCTGCCGCCGAAAACCGTCAAAGTTTCATTTTCCGGATTCGAAGATGTTAAAAGGTCAACCGTCAATAGTCCTTCGTCAGTTGCTGAAAACCAAAATTCGAATAATTCGGTTGCAACTCAGAACAAACAGCAAAGGACGAATGACAACGGACAAATGACAACTGACCTTTGGAGTTTTATCTGGCTGGCAATCACTTTGGGCGCATTGTCGCTTTTAACGCCGTGCGTTTTTCCGATGATTCCGATCACGGTTTCGTATTTTACCAATCATTCATCGGGCAGCCGTCAAAAAGCAGTCAAACTCGCGACGGTTTATTCGCTCGGAATTATCGCAACATTTACAATTCTCGGAATGCTTCTGGCAATTTTCGTCGGCGCGGCGGGAATCAATCTGTTTGCCGCAAATCCCTGGGTAAATATTCTCATCGCGGGAATTTTCCTGTTTTTTGCCTTCAATCTTTTCGGCGCGTACGAGATCACGATTCCGACGGGCGTTTTGACAAAACTCGACGGTTTGACTCGAAGTAAAGAAGGCGAGGGTAGCGGAATAATCGGTGCGCTTTTAATGGGTTTGACCTTTACTCTGACGAGTTTTACCTGCACATCGCCGTTTGTCGGCACGATTCTGGTGACGGCTTCGAGCGGCGAGTGGCAGTTGCCTCTGATCGGAATGCTCGCTTTTTCAACCGTTTTCGCGCTTCCGTTTTTTGTTCTCGCCCTCGCGCCGCAGCTTGTTTCAAACTTGCCGCGCGCCGGCGGCTGGATGAATTCGATCAAGGTTACGATGGGTTTTCTGGAAGTTGCGGCGGCGATGAAATTTATCTCGAATGTGGATTTGATCTGGAAATGGGGAATTTTTACGCGTGATGTCGTGCTTTCGGTCTGGATTTCCATCGGCATTATTCTGGCGATTTATCTTTTAGGGAAATTCCAACTTCCGCACGATTCAAAACCCGAAAGAATCGGGGCGATCCGCGTTATGTCGGCGGTTTTGAGTCTGGCAATAAGTTTTTATCTTTTGACCGGACTTTTCGGCGCAAAGCTCGGCGAACTCGAATCGTTTCTGCCGCTCGATCTGGAAGGAAATTCGGCAAGAATGTTTGGAAATTCCAAAGAAGAACTTTTCTGGATAAAAGACGATCTGGACAAAGCTCTGGCGCAGGCAAAAGCCGAGAATAAAAGAGTTTTTGTAGATTTCACGGGCTACACCTGCACGAATTGCCGCTGGATGGAAGCGAATGTTTTTGTCAAAAAAGATGTCGAAGCGGAGATGGCAAAATTTGTTCTGGCAAAACTTTTTACCGACGGCGAGGGCGAAATTTACGAGCGGCAGCAACAATATCAGGAAAAAAACTTTCAAACCGTCGCTCTGCCGTTCTATGCGGTTTTAGAACCGGACGGAAAAACCGTTTCGACATTTCCCGGTCTGACCAGAAATGTTCAAGAGTTCGTTGACTTTTTGAAGAAAGCGCAGAATAATTAACGAGTATTCTGCATTTAAAACTAAAAATCAAAGGACACAAAAAAATGAGAAACTCTATCCGCTTTTTCTTGTTCGCAGGGGCTTTTTTGCTCGGTCTTACTCTTTCAACAAACGCTCAATTAAGTATCCGCACGATTGATGTGGCGGGCGACAGCATTTCAAAAGGCTTTAATGCGCGAAGTGCCGCGCCGTGTACAAACGGCGATGAGGAACAATCCAATTGGCTGACGAGCAACACCGACGGAAAAACCAATTGCACGATCGGCAGCGAGGGCGTTTTCAGCCTGCGCGAACGGCTCGAATGTCAGTTTAATACGACTATTTCAGCCGCCAATCCTAATTCGGCGCGTTCGGGCGCACAGATGCTGACCGATTTTTTCACGCAGGCGAACAGTATTAAAACTTATTTGAACACCCAGCAGTCGCCGCGTCTGGCGGCGGTTTTTCTCGGTCATAACGACAGCTGCGCCGGAGTTAATACCAAAACAAACGCTTCGTGCTCTTCGACCGATCTCGATCCGAATAATTATTGCCGGACAAAAAACGAATCCTTCGAGCGCGAATTTCGCAAAGGTCTGGATATTTTAATGTCGGTTTCCGATACGCGCATCGGCGTTGTCTCGCCCGTCAGAGTTTCCCAATTATGCAATTTCGGGAGTAAAGCAAATTGCCAGCTTTTCGGAAATTGCCAATTTTTATGGGGAATTGCCAATATCTGCGGTTCTTTGACGAGCAATTGTTCGGATACGCGAATCATTGATAATTACACGACGATGAAAGCCTTTCGTGAGATTTTAATGCGCGTCACGGCTCAATATGCGGCGATTCCCGCAGGCGGAACTTCGCCCGTCGTCATCATCGGCGGCGAAATGGTCGGCGGCGGAACAAAAGCGGCGGGGACGACTTTTATTTACAGCGACGCGCCCTGGTATTACCGCTTTAATTCCAATGAACTTTCGTGTTGCGATTGTTTTCATCCGTCAACCGCCGGACAAAACAAACTCGCCGAATTTATGACCGAAGGTTTGACTTGCACCGCGCTTACGCCCTGCTGCCGCGACACCGGAAATCCGCTGGTTGACGGTAAATGTTCGCGTAAAGAGCCGAAAAGAATTCATTACAACGGACTTTTATAACGCGGAAAATTTGATTGATTCTCGATAATTTGATATTTTCATTTAACTTTCAAATTTCATTTATCAGCAGACAATTATTATGGTTTTAATCGAAAAACTCATTGCCGGACTTTGCGAAATTGCGGATGAAGATTTTCATTGCGACAATGTTTATCAATTTCTGAGCGCCAATCCGATTGATCTCGATTCGATTTCGCCCTTTTTTTTCTGGAGCAAAAATTCCTATACGCGAAATTTGATCTATAAAGACGAGCGTTTTGAATTGATGGCGATTTGCTGGGAACGCGGGCAGATTTCAAGAATCCACAATCACGCCGATCAGATGTGCTGGATGAGCGTTCCGTTCGGCAAATTGCGCGGGCAGAATTTTCGCGTTCTTGAAATTAATGAAGAAAAACAATTTTGCAAGCTCGTTGAAACCGATCAGTTCGACCTTTCCGATTGTCTGGCGGCAAAGGTCGAACTTGAAGAGCCGATTCATCAAGTCTTAAACCTGCCCGAATTCGAGAGCCGCGCCGTCAGCCTTCACATTTACTCAAAACCTTTCGACAAATGTATTTCATATTGCCGCGACACCGACACATTCAAAAACGTTCCGCTCTTTTATACAAGCGTCGAAGGCAAACTCTGCGACGGAATAGTTCTGTAAAAGAGTAACGCTGCCGTCCCGGCGGCTGTTCTGAGACCGTCTCGGTCTCAGATTCCGTTTTACGTTTTAAGCAGTTTAATCGCTCGGCGCGCGAGGCGCACGCCGGACCGCCGGCGAGATGCCGTCGGTACTTTTTGAAATCGAAAATTGTCAATAAAACTTTTCTCAGCTATTGTATTTCAAAACAATAGCGATGAAACTCAACGAAAAATCATGGTCTGTAATTATTTCTGCGATTTGTCTCGCCTATATTTTGCTGCGTTTTTGGAATTTGACCGATTCGTGTCTGTGGTTTGACGAAATTTTCAGTATTCACGCCGCCGAAATGGATTTTCCGAATCTTTTTTGGTTCGTCGCGCAGGATTTGATTCACCCGCCGCTTTTTTATGTTTTCCTCAAAATCTGGATTTCGATAGGCGGCGAGACGCTTTTCTGGCTCAGGTTTTTTCCCGTTTTCTGTTCGATAATCGCGCTAATTCCGTTTTATCTGCTCTGCCGCCAGCTCAAACTTTCCAAACCGACTGTCGCGCTGGCATTTTTGTTTTTTGCCGTCAACGGTAATCTCATAAAATATGCGCAGGAAGTTCGTATGTACAGCGTTTTATTGTGTTTATCGCTTTTTTCGCTCTGGCTTTTCGCGCGGTATTTAAATGTCGGAAAGGGAATCTGGTTTCTGACTTTTGTAAATATTCTGCTCGTACATACGCAGTATTTCGGCTGGTTTTTGATTTTTGCGGAAGTGCTTGCGCTTCTTTACTTACAGCGTATAAAAATCGGGCAAATGATGATAATGTTCGGTTTAGCGGTTTTAAGTTTTATTCCCTGGACGATCACCGTCTGGCAAGCGTCGCAAATAAACGCCGACGTTTCGCAAAATCTGGCGTGGGCAAGCAAACCCGGTTTGCCGACTTTGATCCGGTTTTTGTTTAATTTAATTGAGCCGTTTTATTTTCAATCGAGCAATATTGACGCGCTCACCATCTGGCAAATCACTCTGCCGCTGCTTCTGATAATTATCACGGGAACTTTCTTTTATTTTGCGAATTGGAAAAATCACGATGAAAAAGAAAAAAACGCATTTTCCTTTCTCGTCATAATCATTTTTACGCCAATTTTTTTAACATTTATCGCAAGCTGGATTTTGCCGTATTCGATCTGGGGAACGCGCCATTTTATTATAATTTTCGCGCCTTTGACGATCTTGCTTGCCAAGGTTTTTAGCGGAATCGAACTTAAAAAATTAAAAATAGCGTTGGTTTCCGCCGTTCTGCTGATTTTTGCCGCCGCGTTTTTTCTGCATTTCCAGCGCGGAACACAAAAACAAATCTGGTGCGCCTGGGAAAATTTCGCCGCCGAAATTCCGAAACAAATGACGAAAGAACCGGCAAAGCTTTTTGTTTTTGAAGATCTGGTCGCCTATCAATTCTGGTTTGCCCTGCGCGGTAATGAAAAAAACGTGCAAATCGTGAAAATAAACGGACTTCCCGAACTGACCGAAGATGCCGCCTATTTTCTGCCGAGAGGTTTTGACGCAGTTCAGACGGCGGACGCAAATGCTTTTCGCGGCGAACGGTTTTTCATCGCTTTTCGCGCCAATGATTTTAATTATCTGAAACAACCCTTAAATTTTCTGATCGAAAAAGGCTATCAAATCGGGGATCCGAAGGTCTTTGAAGCCAACGGTTTAAGGGCGTTTTTAGTAGAAGTTAAAAAGTAGCTCGACTTTCTCATCAGCCCATTCTTAAATAAAAAACTTTCTTGAATTATCTGGGCACAACGCTTGCATTAGTAAGATGTTGTAGCGGATGTAGTGTCCGTATTTAATACAATTGAAATAAATCCAAGGAGATTTTTTATGTCAATGATGAATTGTCCCGAATGCGGACACCAAGTTTCAATCGAAGCCCTTACTTGTCCAAATTGCGGTCATCCGTTTGCGGTGAAGCCGAATCCGGTTGTCAATCCGAGAGTTGTGGTTGCCGAACCCGAACGGAGCGAGTTTCCGAAATGGGTAATTGTTCCGGTCGTTCTGGTTACGGCACTTCTCGTCTTTTTGCTGTTTGCCATGCTGCAAGGCAGTGAAGATGATGATACAACCCGTAAAGTTAATGTAAATCTTTCTTCGGAGAAAAGATCGGCGGACACGGCGGACACGAAAGAAACACGTGTAAATCCCCAGCCGAATCAGGTTGATGTCCCTTCGAGTTCGACGACCGTTACGGTTCCGCCGACCACCAACGCGCCGCAGACAATTCCGCCGGCTTCGCAGACCGAAACAATAACAGCACCGCCGAAAAAAGGTTCGGTTATTGTTGATGCAAAAATTTCAACGGCGAACGGCTCGATCCAGTCGGTTAAAAATGAAAAATTCTATCTTTTGGACGAAGATCTGGAAAGTATCTTAAGCGATGCCGATCTGAAGCCGATCGAGGGGCAAAGCCTTTCAAACAGTTTCGGTCTGGCGATTATGTTTCCCAACAGATACGGCAATTTTCAGCGTGATGCGCTCAATGCGCTCAAAAAGCATATTAAATATAACGCCACGACAGACGGCAGCGGCAAGGCTTCGATGAAGGATGTTGAACCCGACAGCTATTATCTGTTCGGAATTACAAAAAATCGCAACGGTTTTGCGGTTTGGAGTTCGCCGGTTACGATTATCGAAGGCGAAAATAAACTGAATTTATCGCCTGCCAGATTAACGGAAATTTCCGAATAATTTCGGTTGAATTTATAAATAAAAAAACGCGCCGGATTTTTATGATTCGGGCGTTTTTTTTGTTTACGGGCGATTGCGTCCGAATTGTTCGTGCGACGAAACCCATTCGTCGGCGACGACCGCGCTGCCGAGGGAAATTTCGCCGCAGAGAACGATTGCCGCGACGATTTCGGCAAATTTTTTCGCTTTATCCTTGCCGTAACAATCTAATAATTCAAGACATTCGCGCTGCGTTGCAAGTCCCGTTCCGCCGCCGTAAGTGGCGACGATCAAAGACGGAATCGTGATCGAATAATAATAATCGCCGTCTTTTGTAATATCCGCGTAGGCGAGCGCGGCACTCGATTCAGCGACATTTGCCACGTCTTGCCCGCAGGCGATAAACATCGCCGTAATGCCGTTGGCGGAATGCGCGCCGTTATTATTTACTCCGGCAAGAAAACCGCCGAGCTGCGACCGAAGCCGCGCCGCAAAAATCTGTTCGACCGAAACGTGCATCATTTCCTTTAAAATGTCGGCTTTGATAATTGCTTCGGCAATCACTTTTTTGCCGCGGGTGTGAATGCGGTTCATCCACGAAGATTTTTTATCGGTCGCGATTCCGCCTTCGAGCTGGAAATTCTCAACTCCGCCGTAAACCGACAAAATCCAATCGCAAGCCGCTTTCGTTGCCTTTCCGCTCATATTTTGCCCGGCGGCATCGCCAGTCGCGTAATTAAAACGCAGATATAAAAAGCGGCTCGCCGGAAAGTGCTGAATGTCGCGCAAACGCCCGACGCTCGTTGTTTCTTCGGCTTTTTTCTTTATTTCGACGAAATTTTCCTTTACCCAAACGGAAAATTCGTTCGCTTCACGCGCCGACGGAAAGCCGAAAACCGGTGCGCGCTGCATCGCCTCGTCAACGACTGTAACAGTTACGCCGCCGGACTCGCGCAGAAGTTTCATTCCGCGATTATATGAAGCGACAAGCGTTCCTTCGGTCGTCGCCAGCGGCACGAAAAAATCGCCTTTCGCATATTCGCCGTTGACCAGAAGCGGTCCGGCAAGCCCGATCGGAACTTGCGCCGCGCCGATAAAATTTTCGATATTTCCGGGCAAAACCGTCGGCTCGAATGAATATTGCCCAATGTGTTTTAATTCGGCGTTGGTTTGTTCTGTCGCAAATTCGCGCCTGTTTTGCGCGGCTTCGCGGGTGTAATCGTTTTCTTTGTTTCGCGGAATTTTTGCGGTCATAAATTTAATATTTCATTTATCCGAAAGCCGTCGAAGACGGCAACATATTTGTAGCCCATATCGCAAGATATGGATAACGTAAAATTATTAAAATTTAGTTCTCGAAGAGAACGACATAAAATTTATGTCGCCGTTTTCAACGGCTTCGGCGCAATATTCAAAATCGTTCCCATAGCTTGCGCTGCGGGCTACAAATATATCGCCGATTTCATCGGCTTAAAATACCAACTTTAATCTTGCTTATTTTCCTTCATCCAATTTTGAATTTTCTCGACATCCTTTTTCACCGTGCGCGATGCGGCAAATAAAACGAGCATCAAAAGCGTGCTAAGAATCGGCACGAGATACATTGCCGAACGAAGTCCCGCGCCGCGAAAAGGTTCTAAGGTTTTCGCCGTTATTTCGGTAATTCCGGCGGCGATGGCGGCTTGCGTCGTAAAATGATCCGAAATCATACCGATGATCCACGGTCCGAGCGACGCGCCGAGCAGATACATTGCCAGAAAATAAACCGCCATTGCCGTGCCGCGTGAAGCGGGTTCGGTGACGTCGGCAATTGTTGCGTAAACGATCGAATAATAAAAATACATCAGCGCGACGCTTGCGCCGATCAGCGCGGAAAACATCACAAAGTCGCCCGCCGAAACGCGAATCGAGAAAAAGTAAAAGGGAATCGAAAGCAGAATCGCCAGAGTTGCAATTAAAAGTGCGCCGTCGGGACGCTTTTTCTTTGCCCAATCGCCGACAATTCCGCCGAGCAGAAGTCCGGGAACGCTTAATAATCCGTAAATTATTGTTGCCGCATAATTTGCCTGTGCGATGTCGAGTTCGTGATGGCGCATCAAGTAAGGCGTGATAAATCCGCCGAGCGCGTACATATTGAAATTATGAAGCGCGCCGGAGAGAATCAGCCAGATCATCGTCGGCGTGGTCAGAATCAATTTATAAACCGAACCTTCGCGTCTTTTTACGCCGACATTGATTGTTTCCATCGCGCCGCGTTTCGGTTCTTTGATAAAAAGCACTAACAGAACGCACAAAAGACCGGGAAGTCCGGCGACAAAAAATGCCGTGCGCCAGCCGTAAGTTTTCGCCACCGCGCCGCTGACCGCAAAGCTCAAAGCAAGTCCGACGGGCAAACCCAACATAAAAATTGACATCGCTTTGGCGCGTTTCTCCGCCGGATAAAGATCGCCGATCAAGGACGTTGCCGCCGGAGCGCACGATGCTTCCCCGACACCGACACCGAGCCGCATTGCAAAAATCTGCCAGAAATTTCTGGCAAGTCCCGAAGCCGCCGTCATCAAACTCCAGACAAAAACGCCGACCGCCAAAATCTTCTTGCGGCTGTATTTATCCGCCAATTTGCCGAGCGGCAAACCGACAAACGCGTAAAGCAAGGTAAACGCAGTATTTAGTGCACCGAGCGCAGAATCGCTCAAACCGAATTCAACGCGAATCGGTTCACCGACCGCGCCGATGATCTGGCGGTCGAAAAAATTCAGCGCGTTGATCAAAAATAAAACCGCGAGCGCGTAATATGCGGCTTGTTTATTGTTCATAGTGTTTTTGACGGAAGATTTTTTTTGCCCGCGAATTAACGCGAATCAGCACAAATAATTTTTAAGATTTTTTTATACTTTCGATATTCATTAGCCGAAACGAATTCGATAAAAGCCGTCGAAGACGGCGGTCATATTTGTAGCCCACAGTGCAAACTGTGGGAAAACGATAGAAAAATATGACAGAGCCATTGAAAATGGCGACATAAAAAATTATATATCGCGGTTTTCAACCGCTTGAAATTATCGTCAAAATATTCCCACAGTTTGCACTGTGGGCTACAAATATAACGTCGGTTTCACCGACTAAATTTTCTTCTCTTTTAGTTACCGGTTTACCTAACAAAATTTATTTGCGCTGATTCGCGTTCTTTCGCGGGCAAAATTTACGCTTTTGCATTTTTAGAACTCTGATTGAAAACGGCTTTTCGTTTCTGCATAAAAGCCGTCACGCCTTCGATAAAATCAGCCGAATGAAGACATTCGTCCTGATTAACGGCTTCAAATTCCAGAGCTTCGGCGAGTGCGTTATGCAGATTTTGATTCAAGCCCATTTTGATCTTTTCGAGCGCGATCTGCGGCGATTCGACGAATCTTTTGGCAAGTTTTTCGACCGTTTCATCTAATTCGGCAAACGGCACGACTTTGTTGACAACGCCCAATTTTTCGGCTTCACGCGCACTGAAAATATCGCCGAGCGCGATCAGTTCAAAGGCTTTTTGATAACCGACGAGCGCGGGCAGAAAGAATGTTCCGCCGCCGTCGGGCATCAGACCGATTTTCACGAAAATCTGACTAAACAGCGCGTCTTCCGAAGCGACGATCATATCCGCCGCGAGCGCGAAATTACAGCCGATGCCGACCGCGTGTCCGTGAACTCTGGCGATAACTGGAACGGGCAAGGCACGCATCGCCAAAATCGTCGGATTAACGATGTCGCGCAAATACGCGGTTACGTCATATTCACTGATTTCCTGTTCCGTCCGCGCCGCCAGATCCGCGCCCGCGCAGAAAGCGTTTCCCGCGCCCGTCAAAATTATCACCCGCGTCCCGTCCGCCGCCGATTCGCGCACCGCGTCAAACAACTTTTCCGTCATACCAGCGTCAACCGAATTTCTTTTCTCCGGCTGATTAAAAGTAATCCGCTTAATGCCGCCATTCAAAGTTACGATTAATTTTTCGTTGTTCATAATTGCAAATCTCACAGATATAAATGATGCTTTACTTGAAAATTCGAGTTATATTTTTACGACAGGTTAAAAATCAGTTGAAGTGATTTTGAGTTTTTGAAAAATAAATAAAATATTTAAATACTATTTTGAGCTATTAAAATTTATTCTTTTACCTTAGAAAATTGAATAACTTTTACCATAATATATTTCTGATCGGCAAATAATTTTTTAATTTTTTTCTTTGCTTTGCGAATGCTCCACGTCCCAGACTTTTCTTCGCGTAAAGTAATTCCTTCATCTTTACCATCTTTTTGAACAGTAATCTCGAAATCTGTTCCAAGAACAGTTCGCCAGTTGTCTTCAGTTTTTGGTCCTAGAATATTAGAACTTTCAGTGGGAATAATTTGATTTTTTGCCACTTCGATATACGAATCTACACGAACGCCGTCTGAACTTTGAAAGTTTGGATCAAAGGTGTTTACTTGAACAATCTTATTGTTTTGAGGTTCATATGCACTACGATAAACTACACCATTAATTTTCTTTTCAATCGAAGGTTTTAAATCTCCGTTATGCAAAATCAGAGCTTGTGTTTTAAATTCATCAATATCGTCTTTAGAAACAATCGCGCCAATATTTAAATCTAATGAGGATGTTTGAAAAAATACTGCAATCATCAAAAGTGTCATTACACGAAACATATCTTTTACCTCCAAAATTCTGCCCAAAGTTACATCTTAATAAACTTCAAACGTCCGTATCAAAAACTTTCCCGAAATAATCGGTGATTTCGCTAGTTATTTGCTCGCGTTTTCGCTTTTCGATTCCGGCAAGTTCTTTTGCCAGAGTTTTCTTAAATTCGATCTGCATTTGCCGCGCGATTTGAATGCGCTGCGCTTGCGGCGAGCCTGCACCGTGCATTGATTCGGTGAGATAGCCGACGGCGTTTCTGCCCAGAGTCATATTTTCGATCAGGCGCAGAATCCGCATCCGGTTTTCGGTTGAAACATCGGCGCGTCCCTTTAGATATTTTTCGAGAAGATGCCCGATCTCTTTGCTTTGAAAATCCTTTTCCGAAGGCATCGTGACCATCAAACCGCCCGCCAAATCTTGGGCAAGCCGCCCGATTTCATACGGCATTTTCGTGACGTGATGTTTGCAGACGTTGGCGATCATATCGTCATTTAAATACGCGCCGCTTTTCGTCGGTTTTGATTGATAACTCGACGCGATTCCGGTCGCGTCGATCGTTTCGTTCAAATGCGTCATTTCAACGAGTTTGTCTTTGATATGCGATACTTTTTCGACGCCGTTATATTCGGCGATCTGCGCCGCCGCGCCGATCAAAACGTCGCCGACACCGCTTTTGCAAACGTAACTGCGGCGATGATAACAGGTAAATCTTTCGACCAGCATCGAGGCAAATTCCGTTTCGCCGTCCATAAAGATCAGCTCATTCGGGATAAAAACATTATCGAGAATAACCATCGCTTCCTGTCCGCTGAAGTTTGCGTTTCCCTGATCTATCGAGCCGCCTTCCATGGCGCGCGTGTCGCACGATTAGCGACCGTAAATATAGGTGATTCCAGTCCCTTCGACCGGAATCGCGCCGACAATCGCGTAATCTTTGTCGTTTTCCGTCAGGCGCATCGTCGGCATCACGATCAGCCAGTGCGAATTTAAACAACCCGTTTGATGCGCTTTCGCTCCCGTGACGAAAACGCCTTTATCGGTTCTTTTTGTGATGTGAACAAACAAATCGGGATCGGCTTGCTCGTGCGGCGCAAGACTTCTGTCGCCTTTGACATCGGTCATCGCGCCGCCGATGACGAGATTTTGCGTCTGAACTTCTTTGATAAATTCCTTGAGCCGTTCGTGATAATTCGTTTGGAATTTTTCATCAATTTCAAAAGTCGTCGAATAGAGCGAATTGAGCGCGTCCATTCCGACGCATCTCTGGAAACAAGTTCCCGTTAATTGTCCGAGCCGGCGCTGCATTTTGTTTTGCAGAACAACTTCGTCGCGCGTCATTGCGATATTTAGAAAACGATTGATTTTTTCGCCCGTCAGATGAGAAGTCGCGCTTGCCAAATCCGGTTCGCGCATCGCCAGATCGTAAGTTTCGGCGACGGCGTTGATGCTGGGTCGAATAACGGGATGTTCGGCAATATCTTCGACAAGTTCGCCGAAAAGATAAACTTTCAGTTTTCGATTTCGCAAGGAATTTATATAATCTTCGCCTGTTTCAATCGGGGTTTGAACCACTTTTTTGACGGCTGTATCGGACATAATTATTTTTCTCAAGGAAAGAAATTTTATCTCTCTTTTTGAATAAAATTCTTTTGTTCAAAATACCGAACAATTTTAGACAAATTCCTGAAAATGCCTTGACTTTTAACAAAGATTTAACTAAATTTAGAAAATTCTACCGAACGGTAAGTAAAAATTACCATAGTTAAACCGTCGAAACAATATAAATTTCACTATAATTTACTTAAATAAATAACAGAAGATTTTCGGATTATTTCAAAATGAGTTTGAAAGTTTCGTAAATAGTTGAATTTCAAACAGATGAGATGGCAAAAAACGGAACACAGAAAAATCTGGATAAGACGCAGGAAATTTGCCTGACGGCGGCGCAGATTTTTTTTGCAAAAGGTTATAATGCGACCTCGCTCAATGACATTGCCGATGCGCTGAATATAACAAAACCGGCACTTTATTATTATTTTGAAAGCAAACAGGATTTACTTTACCGGATAATAAATCTGGGTCTTGATGATGTCAGAAACGAAGTTTTGGATCCGGCGCGGGATATTGTTGATGCGGAACAGCGTCTGAGATTCATAATTTATAATCACGCCAGACTTTCCGCCGGCGGAAATCACGCGGTGATAATTATCTCCCACGAAGACAACGAACTCAGTTTTCAGCAACGCGAAGAGATTTTGACGCGCCGCCGCGAATATTTCGAGTTTATTCGGGACACTTTGATTGAACTCGAAAAACAGGAAAAACTCCGGGAAATTGACGTAACGACGGCGACATTTACGATTCTCGGAATGATTATATGGCTTTCGCGCTGGTTTAGTCCGAAGGGAAAAATGCCGCTCGAAAAGGTTTGCGAAGACGTTTGCGAGATGGCTCTGCGCGGAGTTTTAAAGCATTCCATTATTTAAGATAAGCAGGTGAGCATATATAATCGGACATTTTGAAAAGTTCTGAGTCCCGCCTTCAGGCGGCTTTCCGCCAGCGAAGCGCGGCGGAAAGGCACGCTAAAGCGTGGACTCAAAACATCGCAGAACTTTTGCTCACCTGCTTATCTTGTTGGTAAAAAGAACAAAAATTTGCACCGGACAAGTTTTGTAAAAAAAGGCACTAATAATTAATTTAAGTTAAAAAGGTAAAAATTTCGGCAAAGGAGATGATGTTTATGAAAATTTTTTTGATGTATTTCTCTTTATGTTTATGTGTGGTTCTGATAAACGTAAATTCGGGTTTTGCTCAAGCGACGGCGACGGCGGAACTGCGCGGCAGAGTTCTGGACGCGAACGGGGCGGTAATTCCGGGCGCAACCATTACGGCAACAAATGATGCCAGAGGAACGATGCGCTCTGTCACCGCAGATGATTCGGGCAGTTTTGTCGTCCTGGCTCTGCTTCCGAGTACTTACACGGTTAAGGTCGAAGCAAGCGGCTTTGCGTCAAAAACCATCACTAATGTTTTGCTCGAAGTCGGGCAGCAAGCGGCTCTCGATGTCCGTCTGGATGTCGGCGAAGTCGGCGCGGTGGTTGATGTTTTAGCCGGCGAGCAACAGCTTGTTGACACGGAAAGAACACAGCAATCTACGGTAATCAGCGCCAGACAATTAGAAAATTTGCCGATCAACCGCCGTAATTTTTTGGATTTCGCGTTGCTCACGCCGGGCGTTTCCGATGCCGATAATGTGAATGATTCGACCGATTTCCGCGTTGCTCAAACACCGCAGTCGGGACTTAGTTTCGGCGGCAACAACGGTCGCGGCAATTCGATCAATGTGGACGGTTCAACCGCAGATACGGCGGCGGGCGGTGCACGAAGCGTCGTTAGTCAGGAAGCCGTCCAGGAATTTCAGGTTGACCGCAACAGTTATAATGCCGAATTCGGCGGCGCGTCCGGCGGCGTGGTCAATATCGTCTCCAAAACCGGCGGCAATGATTTTCACGGCAGCGCATTCGGCTATTTTCGTAATAAAACCTTTGACGCACGAAACGCTTTTGATTTTAATCCTGACGGTAAATCACCGTTCAGCCGTCAGCAGTTCGGCGGTTCGGTTGGCGGGAGAATCGTCGAAAATAAAACATTTTTCTTTGTTTCCGGGGAAGGACTTCGCCAAAATTTGACATCATTCGTAACTTTGAATGATTCGCTTACCAACGGGTTGGTAATTACGCCGAACAGTGCAACTACCAGTCAGACGGCTTTTTTGAATTATCTGGCAAGCAAGCCGCAATTCGCCGCTTTAGCGGCAGGTCTGCGCTCAACTTTGACAACGCCGACAACGAGAACGGCAAATCTTTATGGCGCAACCAACGGACAGTTTCCGGCAAATGACCGAACCGCGCTCATATCCGGGCGCATTGATCACACGTTCAGCGAATCCGATTCCGGGTTTGTCAGATTGAATTACGCCGAAATCAATAATGAAAATCAGGCGACCGGCGCTTTAAACGCCGTTTCGCGCGGACGGGCGATTGACAATCCGAGCGGCGGGATTTTGCTTTCCGAAAGTCACACATTCAACAGCACGACGGTCAACGAACTTCGCGCTCAATTTTCTTACTACAGATTAAAAGTTACGCCGAACGATCCGATCGGACCGGAAGTAAATATTCTCGGTTACGGCAATTTCGGACGGGATATATTCTTGCCGTCCGACAGTATTACAAGACAGTTCGATTTAGCCGATACGCTCAGTTTCGTGCGCGGCGCGCATACGATCAAAACCGGATTTGTTTTTCAATACAACCGGATTTCAACCACATCGGAAACTTATCTGCCGGGAACATTTCGGTTCGGCGCATTACCTTTCGGTATTTTCTTTTCCGATCCCGATCCGGTTACGCCGGGCAATCAAAATCCGGTTATAACGACAATTGCGACCGATCCGACACTTGATGCTCCGACCAGAGGTTTGCTGCTGAATACGCTTTCCGCCAGTTCGATAAACGCTCTGCAGGCTTACAACGCGAATTTGCCGCAGGTTTATCAGCAGGGTTTCGGTCTGCCGGGATTTGCCAGCAGCGGACAAAAATTTTCCGTTTTCGGGCAAGACACCTGGAAGGTCAGACCGAATGTAACCTTGAATTTCGGTTTGCGTTATTCTCTTCAAAACGAAGCCGATCCGGTTCCGACCGATAAAAACAATTTCCAGCCGCGCGTCGGTTTTTCGTGGGATGTTTTCAATAATGCAAAAACAGTGCTGCGCGCCGGTGCGGGAATTTTTACCGGACAAATTGACAACCAGATCACGAACGTAACAAATACTCTGGCTTCGGGAACCGAACCGTATAACATCAATATCGTTGTTTCGGCAATCACCCTTCCCGGAACTTACGGGGCGGCGCGCATCTATCAGACTCTGCTGGCTCAGGGCGTTATCGGAACCCGGCAGATTATCGCTTCCGATCTGACGCAGTTCGGATTGAACACCGCACCGGGCAGACCGCTCGAAGCGCGAATTCGGATCGGTGAAGGTTATCAAAATCCCGAAACATATCAAATCAGCAGCGCGATTCAGCAGGATTTGGGCGGAGGCTTTGTTGCCGAGGCGAGTTATTTGTTCTCGCGCGGTCTTCATCTGGTGCGTCCGGTTGACGTGCGGGATTATGTTCCGGTTACTTCAGCCGCGCAAGGACCTTCGGCAAACTGCACACTCGTCGGCGGCGTATATATCAGCCGGTTTACCGGAACGGCGTGTCTTTTTGCGACCCAACTGGCACAATATATGATTCCGACTATTCCGGTTCCGGTAACACTGCCGCGCTTTGCGCTCGATGCCGAATATCAATCGAATGCCAATACGTTTTATCACGCCGGTACTTTGCAGGTAACAAAACGCTTTTCGCGTAATTACAGTATCAATGCCAATTACACTTTATCGAAATCCATTGATGAAGCAACCGATTTCAACACCGATTATCTGGCGCAGAATCCTTTGAATATCCGCGAAGATCGCAGTCTTTCGGCTTTTGACCAGCGGCATCGCATAGTTTTGAGCGGCGTAATTATCAGCCCGTATGAAAATGCGATTTTGAAGGATTTCGTTTTTTCGCCGATTTTCACAGCCGGAAGCGGCAGACCATTTAACTTATTAATCGGGTTTGATACTGATAATGACAGCCGTTTATATAATGATCGTCCGGCTTTGGCAGGCAGAAATACCGGAAGAGGCGAAGCGTATTACAATTTCGATATGCGTCTGGCTCGCCGCTTTTTCGTTAAAGAACAAAGATTTCTCGAACTGACGTTTGAAGCCTTCAATTTATTCAACCGCGTAAATTACAACGGCATCAATAACGTCATCGGAACGGCTTGCGTCAACAATTTCGCGCTGAATCCGAATTGTGCCGGCAGTTCGAATGTTATTCCGCTGAATCCAAGCGGCATCGAAGGCGTTTCGCCGACATCGCCGCTCGGATTTACTTCGGCGGCTCCGGCGCGGCAGCTTCAATTCGGCGTTCGTTATAATTTCTAATGCCGGAAAATGAGAAAAATAAAACAGTGCGGTGAAAATTTCGCCGCACTTTTTTATTTTGAACAATAAATGACAAGTTTTTCCAAAAGCGGTTCGTAAATTTCTTTGCCGCGTAAGTTTTCGCGCCAGCGTGTCGGAATTCCTTCGATCCCGAATCTGAGTCCGGCGATTCCGCCCGCGATGCAAGCCGTCGTGTCGGTATCATTGCCGAACGAGATTGCTGTCTTAACGATTGCCTCGAACGAATCTTTATCGCAGGCAAAAACCGCAGATTGCAAGCTGTCAACTACATAACCGCTGCCGCTCAGGTTTTTCCAATCAAATTCGCTGATAAATTCGATCTCTTTTAATATTTCATTATTGTCGGAAAAAATCTCTTTTAATTTAGCTTCTGCTTTCTCGAGCGGTCTCCAAAGTTCCATCAAAACATTTTTTGCCCAGAGACAATATAAAGCGCAGCAGATTTTTGAGCGCAGATGTCCGTGCGTTACCGCCGATTGATCGAAAGCGGTTTGCACCAATTCTTCATCCATTCCTTTGTGCCAGAGCGCGAGCGGCAGAACGCGCATTAATGAGCCGTTGCCGTTATTTTTTTCTTCTGACAAACCGGCTTTGAGCGGCGCAATTCCTTTGCGCAGATTTAAAATAGCGCGTTGGGTTTGAACTCCGACATCAAACAATTGATCAACCGCCATATAATCTTCACGAAACCACGCGACCAGTTTTTCGGCAAAATCATCTGCGTCAAATTTTCCACAACTCAAGAGGGAAGCAAGCAGACAAAGAGCCTGTGCGCCGTCATCCGACCACGTACCGATTGGAACTCCGGCGTGAGCGCGCCGGAAATAATCCGGCGGTTCAAATTCGATTTCGTCAAACGGCGGAATTGATTCTTTCGGGTGAAATTCATACGGCACACCGAGCGCGTCACCGACCAGTAAACCGATGATTCCGCCGCGAATTCTGTCTTCAAAAGTTAAACATCTTTCGATCACGATGCCGCCGAAACGCGCTTCGTCGGCGCGGCATTTTACGCCGTCAATATAACAATCGGGCGAATCGTAAACTTCTTTAGTATCCGCATAATACGCAATAAAACCGCCGGAAAGACTCTGATTATAAAATTTCAAAATTCTGCCGTCCGCCGAAACCGCTTTGCCCGCACAATATTTACAGACATAATTCGGATAACGCGGATTTGACGGCACTTCCGCCAGACAAATCGGACAAGTTTGTTTTTCCTTTGGCGATGTTGTCATTTAAGAATTTTCCTGATCTTGCGAATTTAATTGTTCCAAAGCGATTTCTACTTCTGCTGATAAATTCAATCTCAAAATGCGAATCAGGAGTAGAACGCGCCTGTTAGCCTGTTTCGGCGCGGTTGTTTCTAAAAAACTCGGTAGTTATTGCAGACTATCAGGCTGACAGGCGCATTTTACATTTGATTGATAGTCTTTTTTAACCCTTTTGTTAAAGTATTTTCAATTCCTGATTCATCTCAAATGGTATTTACATTGAAATTTGAAAAGTTCTTTCACGCAACCAATTTTCGATTTCATCAACGCCGAAATCATCGGATTCGATTGCTAAAACGAGTTTGATTGTTTCTTGAACAGTTTCTTTTATTTCAAACCCGTTAATGTAAAGAAACTCGTCAACCAAAACGGTTGCCGTGCGTTTGTTGCCGCCGAGCCACGGGTGATTTTTTATTAAACCGAAATATAAGGTCGCCGCTTGACGAATCAGATCGGCTTGCTCATATACAGCGGCTTGACGCGGACGCGCCAGTGCCGATTCAATCAGTTCCAAATGATCAACTCCGTAGCGCGTTTCGGCAAATCTTTGCATCAAGCGCAGGTGAATAATAACCGCATCGGCAAGAGCAACATATTTTGTTTGCTTAGTCGCCAATTTTTTTCATTTCCGCAAAATAGTCTTTGTATTTTTCGGCAAGCCGATCAATTGATTTTTCCAATTCGGGCGACGGCGATAAAATTTCAGTTTCGATTTTGCCGTTGCGAGCGTTCATCAAAGCGATTGAGCCTTTTGTAACGCCAAGTTCTGCCGCAAAATCTTCATCAATTTCAACTATCCAACCGCGTTCGGTTTTCTTCGGAATTTTTATGTTACTCATAATAAAATCTCCCAAAATTATTTTCGTTTCCACCTCACACCGTCTTTCGTGTCTTCAAGAATTATACCTTTTTCCGCTAAAAGATCGCGGATTTCGTCGGAACGAGAGAAATTACGATTGCGCCGTGCTTCCTGACGTTCTTCGATTAATGCTTCAATTTCCGCATCGAGAATTTCTTCCTCCGATTCGCCGAAAATGCCGAAAACGGAATCGAATTTATCCAAAATATGCAAAATTTCGCTGCGGTCTTCGGTGCAGACGACTTCGTGTGCAAGAGCCGTATTTACTTCGCGCACCAGATTGTGAAGCGCGGCGAGTCCGACCGATGTATTTAGATTGTCGTCCATCGCTTCTTCAAAATCCCGCAAAAATCCTTTTACTTTTTCCTGCAAATCAGGATTGATGCCGTCGGTCAAATGCGCTTCCTGAAGGCGTTTCTTAAAATCGTGCAATCTTTCAACCGTATTTTCCGCGCCTTTTAAATTATCAAAAGTAAAATTTAACTGTTTGTCATACGGCACGGAAAACAGTAAATATCGAATCGCTAAAGGTTTAAAACCGCGAGAAATAATATCGCGCAGGGTGAAATCATTTCCCAAAGATTTCGACATTTTTTCGTTTTCGATCTTCAAAAATTCGCCGTGCAGCCAGTATTTGGCAAAAAGTTTGCCGGTCGCGCCTTCCGATTGCGCGATTTCGTTTTCGTGATGCGGAAACTGCAGATCAATTCCGCCGGCGTGAATATCGAAGGTTTCCCCCAGATATTTCATCGCCATCGCCGAGCATTCGATATGCCAGCCCGGACGACCGTAACCGAACGGCGCGTCCCAACCCGCCGTGTCGCTTTTGTCAACGAGTTTCCAGAGCGCAAAATCACGCGCATCTTCCTTTTCGTATTTGTCCGTATCAACTCTTTCAGAACCGCCTACTTTGTTGCCTTCAAACGAGATTTTCGACAATTTTCCATATTCGGGAAACGCCGTAATCCGGTAATAGATCGAGCCGTCCGATTCGTAAGCGTGTCCGTTTTCGAGCAAAGTACTGATAATTTCGATCATTTCCGCAATGTGATGCGTCGCCCTCGGCGCGATTTCCGGTCGTTCAAGTCCAAGTGCGTCGCAATCTTCCCAAAACGCTTCGATAAACGGCTGAACGAATTCGTCAATCGTCTTGTCCGCCGCTTTCGATTCGTTGATAATGCGGTCGTCAACGTCCGTCAAATTCATCACGTGTGTGACGTTATAGCCTTTATATTTCAAATACCGCCGCAGAATATCGCCGAATGTAAAAGAACGAAAATTCCCGATATGCGCGAAATTCCAAACGGTCGGACCGCAGATATACATTCGCACATTGTTATCTTCGAGCGGCTGAAATTCTTCGATTCGGTTGGTTAAAGTGTTATGAAATCTAAGCATAAATAATGTTTTCCTGAAAAAAGTAAATAATACAACAAAATACAAAACATTTGGATTTTCAAAAATGAAAAACCAAAAATAAAAGGCAAATTTTAGCTTGAATTATTTACAACAGGATTCTTTCGGCGCGATGCCGAGTTCGTTGAGAATTGTTTTAGCAGGCTTGAAAAGCATAGAAAGTTTATAGCACAAGTTTTCCGACATTGCACTAAAAATTAAAAAAATATCGAATAATTCTTTTTTGCATTACGGATTTCCCGCAAAATGATTTTGGAGAAAAACGAGAACTGCAAGCCGCTTCGCGTGCAGATTTTCTTAACAAAGGGTGTCCGTTAAGCGTTTGAGCGGAAATAACTTTCCCGCTTTCATCAACAATAATTTCAATCTTCACTTCGCCGAATAATTGCAAACTTCTGATCGAATCGGAAGTTTTCGGCTGAACCAAAGAAACCGGACAACCGTTATTACTCCATTCACAATTAGAATAAGCAAAATTGTATCGCCACAAATTTTCGTTTTCTAAAAATAAATTCCGGCAATCTATTTGAATTTTGTAAAACGTCTGAAATTTTTCAAAATACTCAAATACTTGGGGTTTATCATCTTTCGAGCAAGCATAATTTTCCGGCTTTCGGGCAAAGGTAAAGACGGAAAACAAAAGAATTATAACAACCGATAAAATTTTCATAGTTCTTTAGACAAATAAATTCAAAGAAAGTTCCCGCGAGTTATTGGTTTTCCGGCGAAGCGTCAATCAGCCAAACGTCTGCGTCAACTTGCAGATAACGGAAATAGATCATTTTATTATCGGGTGAGATGCCGGCGTGTTGGAGTCCATGGTCGTCAGGTTTATAGAGTTCGGTAATTTTTTTTGTTTGCGAATCGCCGAGAAAGATCGCGCTTCGGCGGGTGAAAATGAAATGCCGGTTGTCATTCAGCCAAAATGGTAAAATACCGGTTTCTGTTATTTTTTCGTAGCGTTGCGTGTCGAAATCGAAAACGCCGATTCCGCTTTCATCGCCGCCCGGCGCGGAGAAACTTACCAGTAATTTTTTGCCGTCCTTTGACCAATCTCTGGCGGAAAATGAATTTTCAAAACCGGGAAACGGCGGCAGCGGTGCGGGCGTTTGCTGATCCCGGTTTTTTGTTAAATCGAGCATAAACGGTCTGGTGAAATCGCCGTCAAGTTCGGTAAAGATCATACGCGAGCCATCAGGCGAAAAGACGGCGAAATTTGCGCCCGTTTTTTCGGAAAAAGTGATTTGTTCGGGATTTGAGCCGTCCGGGTTTATCATCCATATTTGATATTTTCCGCTGCGGTCGGAATGAAAGGCAATGCGTTTGCCGTCGGGCGACCAGCGCGGAATTCTTTCGCGGAACGAATCATTTGTCAGATTTCGCCAGGTTTCGCCGTTTTTATCAAATACGGTCAGGTCTTCTTTGGTGTTATCAGGATTTCTCGCCACAAATTCTTCACCGCTGGGCGACATCTGCGGATTGCCGATCTCGCTGTTGCCGCGTGTGATCCAGTCCGCATCGCCTTGTATTTTCAAGGTTTGCGGGTCGAAGGCGAGCGATTGCAGATTCGATTTGCTTTCATAACGAATGTAGCCGAGAAGTTTTCCATCGCGGGAAAACGTGATGTGGCGGCAATATCTGGAAGGCGTCGGAACGGATTCCGGTTCGCCCACTTGTTTTCCGGTTTTTTCGTCCACGGAGACGCGCCAGAAATTCATATTTCCCGCCCGATTGCTGGCAAAATACAAATAATTTCCGTCCGGCGACCAAACCGGATTCCAATCTGCCGCCTCATTCGAAGCAATGACAACCGGATCGCCGCCCGATGCGGGAATCGTAGCTATTTTGCCGGGCTTTCCTTCGGCGACAAACCAGAAAGCGATGCGGTGTCCGTTCGGCGACCAATTCGGCATAATCGCATCGCCTTTGGTTTCGAGTTTTTGCACTTCCCCGGTGGCGACATCAATTACGAAAAGCGAACTGTTCGGGATTGTATGATTTGTATGAACGGTAGAAACCTTATCGCTGACGACGATTTTTTTCCCGTCGGGCGACCACGCCGGATGAAAGCCCGTATCGGAAACGCGGCGGACATTTTCGCCCGTTTCTTCCATGACATATATGCCGCCCGGATTTCGTTCGGATCGAAAAGCGATATATTTTCCGTCGGGTGAAAACGACGGCATCGTGTCGGCTTCTTTGGAATTCGGCGTTAAATTTACCGGATTTTTTCCGCCGACTCGTTGCAGATAAATATCGCGGCTGTTTTCATTATCGCTCGAGAAAACGATATTTTTTCCGTCCGGTGAAAGGCTCGGATAGCCTTCGACCGAAGGTGAATCGGTAAGCTGGGAATGTCTGGCATTTGTCCAATCGCTCGCCTCGACCGTTTGCGGCGAATCGGCTTTGAGAAAAAAATACCGGATACCGAAACCTGATAAAGTAAAAAGTAAAAAGCCGAAAATAAAAAGCAGATACCGCGACTGTTTGCGAGGTGTTTTGAGGATTTTCAGGGAATTATTTCCGCTTCTGCTCCACGATGGCGACGAATCAATTTCGCGTTTGACGCGTTTCAGATCGGCGCGGAGATCAGATGCGGTTTGATAGCTTAAATCCGCATCTTTTTCTAGTGCTTTGACCAAAATCTGATCGAGTTCAGGAGAAATTTCCCTGTCAAAAGTGCTGGCAAGCGGCGGTTCTTCTATCAAAACAGCTTGAATCGTTGATTGACGGTTTTCCTTTTTAAACGGATTTTTACCCGTAATCATTTCGTAAAGCACGAGTCCGACGCTCCACAGATCGGTGCGGTGATCGAGAAAATCGCCGCTCGCCTGTTCGGGCGACATATAGGCGGGCGTGCCGATGACCGCGCCTTTCATCGTACCGTCAAACGTACCGGATTTTTTTTGCTCCGTTTCGGTCAGTTTTGCCAGACCGAAATCGAGAATTTTGATATATCCGTCCGGGCGCACCATTATATTTTCCGGTTTGATGTCGCGGTGAATGATTCCCGCATTATGCGCGGCTGAAAGCGCATCGGTCGCTTGCAGAATTATCGAGAGAATTTCTTTGAGAGTCGGTTTTTCATTGATTATATCTCTGACGGTTTTTCCTTCGACAAATTCGGTGGCGATATAATTGACGTTATCAATATGACCGAAATCATAGATCGTGACGATATTCGGATGATTCAAAAAGGCGATGGCGCGGGCTTCGATTTCGAACCGCTTGACGCGTTCATCGTCGGCGTGAAATTCCTTCGGCAGAATTTTCAGCGCGACTTTGCGGTTTAATTTTTGATCGTGCGCGAGATAAACTTCGCCCATTCCGCCCGCGCCTAAAATTTTTTCGATCTTATAATTTCCGAGAGTTTTATTGTAAAGAGAATTATTAAAAACGGTCGTGTCATCGTGGGCAATCGCCTTTGCCATCAGATTCATCGCCGAATTTTGCATAAAATCGTTTGACTCTTTTTGAGCATTGAGCAAATTCAAAACCTGACTTTTCAAATCTTCATCGCCGCCGCTCTTTTCGGACACATAAGAAACTCGCGCGGCTTCGGGAATTTCCAAAGCCGCGTCAACGAGTTCATCAATTTGTTTCCATCTTTCAGCGTTCATAAACCAAAGTACCGCCGGCGTTTCGCCGGATGAACGTGAAGTGCGAGCCGCACTCACGTTTAAGTTTTACGTTGAAGGAGCGGCGAGCGGGACGCTCACCGGACAGCCGCCGGGACGGACGGCGGTACCTTTATTTCGATAATTCCAAATAAAGCCACGCTTTGGCTTTTTGCCATTCGCGCATTACGGTTACGGGGGAAACTTTGATGACTTCGGCGATTTCTTCGACATTCAAACCGCCGAAAAATTTGAGTTCGACGATCTTTGCCTTGCGTTCATCAAATTTAACGAGTTCGTTCAACGCTTCGTCCAAAGCAACCAGATCGGCATCTTTTTCGGTTGAAACGGTAAATGCTTCGTCTAAAGACACGTGTTTGACAATTTCGTCTTCGGTTTTCGGACGTTTACGCGCAAAGTCAACCAGAATTCTCCGCATTAATTGTGCCGAAACGCCGAAAAAATGGGCGCGGTTTTCCCATTTTGCGGTTTTCCAATCAATCAGACGCATATATGCTTCATTGACCAGCGCGGTGGTTTGCAGTGTGTGATTATCGCGTTCGCGGTTCATATATCTTCTAGCGATTCGATAAAGTTCCGCGTAAATGACAGGCGTGAGTTTTTCGAGGGCTTCACGGTCGCCGCCGCTCCATTTTTGGAGTAAATCCGTAACTTCCTGTGTGTTTGTCGCAGACATTTTTTTTCGTTGAAAGCCTTGATACTACTTAATTTAACACTTATTCAAAAAAAAATCGAAAAAAAATTTAGAAATAATGATAGTTTTTTCAAATTTCAAACGCATTAATATACGAGAGGCAAAATGAAGTTTTAGAAATGTTAGGTGGATAAAATAAATTAGGAGTAATTTTCATGTCAGTATTTCCATTAACAAAAATCCCGAAATGGGGTTATCACAAAGGCAGCGGCAAGAGATGGTTCGGGGCAAGCCGCAGCGACGGGCGCAAACACGCCGCGTGCGATTTGATCGCAACTCCCGGAACGCCAGTGATGGCAGTTGATCACGGAACGGTTCTGTATCGGGCGGGTTTTTATCTCGGAACGGATGAATTGGTCATAGATCACGGACATTTCATCGCGCGATACGGCGAAGTTTCGCCCGAAAAGGTCGTCAAAGATATGAAAAGAGGAACGGTCGTTAAACCGGGCGATGTGATCGCATATGTCGGTAAATTAAAAATGCTTCATTTTGAAATGTATCAGGGCACGGAAGAAGGCGCGTTGACGCAGAAATGGAACAAAGAAACTTATAAATACATCGCGCCCGACAAATTTCAACGCCGACCTGATCTGATGGATCCGACACCGTTTCTCGACCGTTGGAAACTCTGGACGAACTTTTCAAATTGGGTTGATGATGTGATTGAAGAAATTTTTTAATTATAAATTTATACAATGTTTGTTTAATCAAACTTTTATACGAAAAATAGGAGAAGAAAAAAAATGGGTTTAGAACATATGAAAACACCTCCCGTTAAGCAGGGAGAAAGCGAGAATTTTTGTTGGGCGGCGAGTCTTTCGTGGTGGCTGAAAGCCGTCAGAAACAGAAATTATGAGATGAACGACCTGATCTATATGTATGAAGATTGGGTAAATTGGGAAGACGGCAAGCAATACGGTTCTTTAACCGATAAGGGAATGTATCGCTTGCTG
This sequence comes from Pyrinomonadales bacterium, assembly GCA_038246645.1. Lineage (GTDB taxonomy): Bacteria > Acidobacteriota > Blastocatellia > Pyrinomonadales > Pyrinomonadaceae > JAHCHG01. The sequence goes on along the minus strand of JBBRVS010000035.1, from coordinate 3,627 downwards.
CACGATCAGCGTTGGCATCTCTTTTATGACGAAAAAAAGAACGATAAAATTACGATTGAGTATCTGGAGAAAATCTTAAAACGCGGTCCGGTGATAGTTGCTTATTACGAACCGAAAGTCAGCGGTTTCCATATGAACGTGATCGTCGCCGGCGCGGGTTTGGGCGATGTGGCAAGCGGTTTGGTCGTGATGGATCCGAATTATGAAAATTTTCAAATCAGAAATTTGAAGTATTACAAGGAATATTATTCGAGCATTTATTTTATTTACGCAACCGGTTCGAGTCCGACACCGACGTATGCTTATCAATAAAATTTTTCGGTTTCGATACCGGAACAGATACGAATTACACAAAAGTTGATTTCCAGTCCCTCGTTTTTTTTTCTCCACCCTTGTGCCTGACTGTTTTATCCCGAACGGTCAGGCTTCTTTTTTGTTTGGCAAATCAGCGGCGACAAATTTCGCCCGCGCGTTGTCGGAAAACAAAAGTTCGCGCGAATAAAACCGGAGCGGATAATTTTTATCAAACTTTTCGAGCAATTCAGCGCAATTTTCGACAATTGAATAACCTTTCCTTGAGTTTAAGAAATCGAACACCGTTCGCATCCAGAAGACGGTCAATGTTTCGTGATAGGGCATTTCTTTGCTCAAATCCACTTCAAAGGCTTCGAGTAAATTAAAAATCCCTTCGCGCATTTTTAATAAAGCCGTTTCAAAATCATTTTCCGAAGCATAAAAAAACGCGACGATCAGATGTTCGGCGTGTCCCCAATCTTCGCGGGCAATCACGCCGTTTTCGAACGATTCAATGACTACAAGAAGTTCTTTTTCGGTTTTGTATTTCATATTTTTTCCTCTCGATAAAAAAAACAGAGCAGACCGGAAATCGCGCTCCGATCTGCTCTGTTTGAACCAGCCGACGATTGTAAGGCATTTATTCAATCAGAGTCAAATCGTTGCGCCGAAGCATTAATTAATCAAAACGCGTCCGAAAGAGCTTTGCCGCAAAAACACAGAAATTATTTGGTCATATTCTTTCGCCGCAAACCTGAAAGTTTGCAAAATACACACTTTTTTGCCCAAAATTAATAATACGTATATTATCTTATTATTCTTAAAAGAATCCTGAACTCGTATCGAACCGGAGCAAAAGCGCGTATTTAAGGAAAGAGAATATGGAAAATTTTGAAACCCCTGGAGAAAACATCGGCGGCGATGTACCGGAATTAATCGCCAATAATATCAAGATCGAAAAAATGATTGGTCGCGGCGGAATGGGAACGGTTTACCGCGCCACGCATCTGAGCCTCGACCGCACGGTCGCCGTCAAAATCATCAATTCCGAATTTGCTACCGATTCGGACGTTTCGCAGCGTTTTACCCGCGAGGCGCGGCTGATGGCAAAACTGCGGCATCCGAAAGCGGCGATGATCTATGACTCGGGAACTCTGCCGGACGGACGGCTTTTTATCGTGATGGAATATGTCGAGGGAACATCGCTTGCCGACATTCTGGAAAAAGAAAAACGCCTTCCATACCGCCGCGCCGTCGAAATTGCCGTGAGTATTTGCGATGTTTTAAGCGAAGCGCATGCACTCGGCATCGTTCACCGCGATTTGAAACCGGGCAATATAATGCTCAACGGCAGAGATGTTTACGTGCTCGATTTCGGAATTGCCAAAATGCTCAAAAGCGATAATGCCGAAAGTCTGAGGCTTTCGATGACGGGCAAAGGGCATATCATCGGCACGCCGTTTTATATGTCGCCCGAACAATGTCTCGGCGAAGCGGTTGATGCCCGCAGCGATTTATACAGTCTCGGCGCGGTTATCTATGAAATGATCGCCGGTCGTCCGCCGTTTGACGACGAAGTTCTCTCGGCAATTATCATCAAACACGCGATGGTCGAAGCCCCGCCGCTCGAAGACTTCAGCGCGGATGTTCCCGCAAATCTCGCGGCGGTCGTCAAACAGCTTTTGCAGAAGAAACCGGATGACCGTCCGGCGAGTGCCGCCGCGACGCAGGTTCTGCTCGAAGCGAGTATCGCAAACCAAACCGTGCAGACGGCAAATTTCGCCGCTCAAAACAGGATTTCTCAGGAATCGGTCGCCACTCAAAAAATGAATGCCGCAACAATGCCTGAAATTGCCAGAGATTCGACCGAAATTCCCGCCCCAAAACGAAGTAATAACTTGATTTTTCTGGGAATCGGCGGCGTTTTACTATTTCTGTTTGCCTCGACTGCAATCGGTTTGATTGCTTATTTTTCACTAATTTCAAACGAAAACATAACGGCAAATGCAAACGCCAATACCTATTCAGCAAACAGTTATTCCAATTCCTACACGACGTATCCGGCAAATTCGACCGATTACGGGAGCGATCACTCGAATCACGGCAAAGCGATGGGCGAAGATTTTGCCGCTAATACGACTTCTGCAAACACCAACTCGCAGTCTGCGCCGATTTTAACAACCGAGCAAGCCGACGAAGTTTTGACCTTTATTACAAACACGACCGAGCATCGCGCCGACGGCGTGCAGATCATCAAAACGCCGAAAGATACGGCTCTCGTTTGTCTGCATAATGTGATCGAAGCGGGCGCCACGCATACCTTTACGGTCGAGCGACCGAATCTCGAAAGTCAATGGCAAATTACCGCCAGAGTTTCTCTGGATGTGCCGGAATTTCGCAGCTCCACGTGGAAATTCGAACCCGAAGATGTCAACGGCGATGGCTTTGAAGAAGTGATTTTCAGCGCGACAAGCACCGATAAACTGGCGCGGAGAGTTTTAATCTACGAACCGCGAACCAGGCAAAGCTACTGGGTTTTGGGCAAAAATCTCGAAGCCGGAGACAAAGCCTGGATAAAATATTCGGCAAACGCCGAAACCTCAAAAGGCGAAGTTTTCAAAAAGGCTCTGGAAAAAACTCTAAAAACAAACTAAACCGCATTTGGCGGAAACAAGTTTTACATTGACGGAAGCGGGTTTCACTTTGACGGACGCTTATTACAACTTTTCAGGCGAGAGTTTTACTTTGACCGAAGCCGATTTCCACTTTTACGGTTAGGGATTTCCAAAAAATTTGCTGTGTGAAATGATTCCGGCAAATGTCTTTCGCCGTAAAACCAAACAAAAATTTTATGAATATCTCGATCAAACAAGCCGCTGAAGACGATTGGCGGGTTCTGCGGCAAATTCGTCTGAAGGCTCTGCAAACCGATCCGCTCGTGTTCGGTTCGAACTACGAAAAAGAATCGAAGCTGACCGAAAACGATTGGCGAGCGCGGCTGCAAACAGTTGATTCCGCCGTTTTTCTACTGTTTGAAACCGAAAATCCGGTCGGAATGACGGGCGTTTCGGTTTTCCGTGATGATCCGGCAAATAAGACCGCAATTTTCTGGGGTTCGTGGCTCGCACCGGATTTTCGCCTGCAAGGCGTGTCGAAATTGATGTATCAAGCCCGTATTGATTGGGCGAAAGCGCACCCGACGATTGAAAAAATCATCGTCGCTCACCGCGCCTCGAATCTCGCCTCAAAGTGCGCCAATCAAAAACACGGCTTCGTTTTTACTCACACCGCAGAAATAATCTGGGCTGACGGCGTAGCGGAAGACGTGGTTTC
>JBBRVS010000034.1:0-34029 GCA_038246645.1 Pyrinomonadales bacterium | reverse complement strand
CCGATGATTATATCCATAAAAAGCAAGTTCCGAGTTTAGCATTTTTTCAGACCAAACCCAGAATTTAGAACACGTCCGATTTACCGGAGTTACAGATTCGTCGCATTATTTGTGTCGGGCAACCGCCGGCAAAGCGCAGCGGTTTTACGGCTCATATTCTTTGAAAAATAATTTTCAACTCCGCATTTGCAGACGTTTTCCCATTTCTAATCCGAGTGCCTGCAAAGCGTTTGCCGGGCGAATCATCACTTCAAAATCCGTGATTTTCCCTTCATCGTTTAACTCGATCAGATCAATTCCGCGCAGGTCGAGTTCACCGATTCTTGCTTCAAATTCCAATGCCCAATTATTTTTATCCAAAATCTCGCGCACGTAGCGGAAATCTTCAAAAACAGTTGTCACCGTTTTTAAAATTACCGTCGTAATCTCTTTGCCGACTTTGGGTTTCCAGACAAAAGGCGAATGAAATTGCACATTTTCGGCTAAGAGTTCATTTAATATTGCGGTGTTTTGCGTTTCGACAAACTCGTGCCAGAGCGCAAGTTTGTCGGGAAAGTTTTGGTTCATCACCATATTTTAGCTGTTTTAATAAATTTTATAAATTCGTGATTCTAAAAAACACACATTTGAAATTTGTATCAACTTGACACTCGAAACTTTGATAAGGTATCTCTATTTAACAGTCGAAAAACTTTATGAAAATCGAACTCGAAACTTCGCAAAATCAGGATTTATCGCTCGAACGCAAGATTAAAATGCACGAAGCGCGGGAAGCGATTATTGATCGCCTGGCGCGTGATCTGCCGACGAACATCGAGCTTGAAAGGTTTTTGCGCGTCGTCGTTTCGGAAATCGGGCGAATGATGAATGCCGACCGCTGTGATCTTTTGCAACTAACGGACGAAAGCGAACTTCGCATCAGCCATGAATGGCGGAAATCCGAAGATATTCCGGTCAGCGAAGGTACGGCAATCCCGATTGATGCCGAAAAACTTTCCGAGCGTTTCGATATAACGCAGCCGATCCGCATCAACGACACTTCAAAAGCAAAGGACGCAACCGTCCGTTTTTTTACAAAAGCCTTGGAAACGCGTTCGCTCTTGATCGTTCCGATTATGCTCAGCGGAAAAGTTCTCGGACTCCTTGGACTTCACGACACAAAATCGCCGCGTGAATGGCTCGATGAAGAAGTCTCTTTTTTGCAGTCAATCGCTCGCCAGCTCGCCATCGGTTATCAATATACGAGCCTTTATGTCGCGCAGGAAAAGGATTCGCGGCGGACAAATGCGCTGCTCGAAATCGCCAATACGCTTAATTCGCATTCGGATTTTAAGATCGTTTCGGCAAATGTTCTGGAACGCGCCATCGGCATTGTCGGCGCGGATTACGGCGCACTCGGCGTGCTCGATCAGACAGGCAAAAAAATCTCGCTCGCTTCATTTAAAACCGCGCCGGGCGTTAAACCGAGCAAGGTTTTGCAGATGATCGAAGAATACGACAAATCACTCGACATCGAACCGTTTCCCGCGCTCGGCGACGTTTTAAAGGAAAATAAAACTCTGCGCCTGATTGATACGGATCTGCCGTTTGCGATTCGTCTGCTTTTTAACACCCACCTCGGCGGAAAAGCCGCGCTCGTTGCGCCGGTTCGCGTCGGCGGACAGGCGTTCGGTCTGCTCGGTTTCGTCTGGGGCGAAGAAACCGCCAAACCTTTTGAAGATCACGATGTCGCGCTGGTCGAAGGAATTTCCGATCAGATCGGAACCGCGCTCGAGCGCGATCAATTGAGTGCGGAAGTGATGCGCCTGAAATCTGAGCTTCACGAGAAACAGAGTGCAATCGTCGGGCAAGCCGATTCGATCCGCCGCGCCATCGAACTCGCTTTAAATGTTGCAGATACAAGCACGACCGTTTTGATTCAAGGCGAATCCGGCACGGGCAAAGAGCTTTTGGCAAATCTGATTCATTACAATTCGGGGCGCGAAAATATGGCTTATGTCAAATTAAATTGCGGCGCGATTCCCGAAACTTTGCTCGAAAGCGAACTGTTCGGACACGAAAAAGGTGCATTTACCGATGCCCGCAATCAGCGCCAAGGTCGGTTTGAAGAAGCAAGCGGCGGCACGCTCTTTCTCGACGAAATCGGCGAAATGCCGATGTCCGCGCAGGTTAAATTATTGAGAGTTTTGCAGGACGGTGAATTTACCCGAGTCGGCGGAAATGAAGTCGTCAAAACCGATGCGCGGGTGATCGCCGCGTCTAATATTGATCTGGAAAAAGCGGTCGAAGAAGGCGCATTTCGCAAGGATTTGTTTTATCGTCTGTCGGTTTTTCCGATTGTTTTGCCGACGCTTCGTGAACGTCCCGAGGATATAAATCTGCTGGTTTTTCATTTTTTGGAAAGATACAAGGAAAAAACCGGACGCTTTGTTTCGGGAATTTCCAAGGAAGCCTTGCGTGCGCTCGTCAATTACGAATGGTCGGGCAACGTCCGCGAACTCGAAAACGCCATCGAACGCGCCGTCATCATTGCTTCGGGCAGACAAATCGAACTCGACGATCTGCCCGAAGCGATCAGCCGCAAGGCGTTTGAACTGGGCGCGCAGGCAAAACAGGAACGCGCTCGTGCCGCCAGCGAAGGAGCATCAATCGCCGTCGAAATCGAACTGCCGGCGGCGATGGATGAGGTTGAGAAACAAGTCATCGAAGCCACGCTCGATTACACCGGTGGCGACAAATCACGCGCTTCGCGCCTCTTAAACATCGGGCGAAAAACGCTTTATCGAAAACTCGAACAATACAATTCGGAAGAATAAAATCTGCCGTAAGTGCAAAAAAGACTTGTAAAATTAACCGTTTCGCTTATACTTCTGATTACAAAAAATTAGAATTTCTCCCATAAACGCCGATTTTTTGAAGATTAATATTAAAAGTTCTAAAAGGAGATAAAAATGGGAGAAAAATTAATACCTGTTGCCAACAATTCAAACAATAATAATTCACGAAGCAATCAAACACAGACTTTGCCGCAGAGTCTTCAGCATCAATTTGAAGCACGGTTAGGACAGGATTTTTCGAATGTTCGCGTTTATCAAGGTTCCGAGTCAACCGTTGCAGCGCGTGCTGTTGGAGCAAGAGCTTTTACAACGGGAAACGACATTTTCTTCGCGCCGGGAAATTATCAACCGAATACCGAATCGGGAAATGAACTTATTGCTCACGAACTCGCTCACGTCGTCCAACAACGACAGGGTCAGAATACGGATGTTCCGCAGGGAATGAGCCGCATCGAGTCGGAAGAATAAAGTTTTGATATTCTCGGAAAATATTTACAGATTCTTTTTTGGCGCGTATAAATTAATATAGATACGTGAATCAAGAGTAGAAATAAATTCAATAAAAAAGGTTTTTCTTTGCGAACTTTGCGCCTGACTCCAGCGCTCTTTGCGGTAAAAGGTTTTTTCTTTAACCGCAAAGGACGTGCGCGTTTTACGCTGGAGAGCGTAAAGATTTTATCATTTTCTACTCTTGATTCGCAGATAAAGACTAAAGTTTTAAAAATTCTCAGGAGTATAAATCAATGAAAAAAGTTTTACTGTCATTTTTTCTTCTATTCATTTTCACAATCTTAACTTTCAGCCAAACGCCGCAACCCGAGGCAACGCCGCCCCCGCTTCCCGAAGTTGACGACACCCTTGTCAAGATTTCAACTACCTTGATTCAACTCGATATAGTCGTAACGGACAAAAAAGGAAACCAGATAACCGATCTGAATCCCGAAGATTTCGAGATTTTCGTCAATGGCGAAAAACAAGACATATCAAATTTTTCTTATATTTTTTCTAAAGCCGCAAATATTGCAAATACCGCATCTGCATCACCTAAAAACAATAAATCAACCAACAAATACAGCGTTCCGCCGCCGCCCGCCAAATCCAAACTCGAAGACGTTCGGCGGACGTATGCGATCATCGTGGATGATTTAGGACTTTCGACGCCGAGCATTTCGGTAGTTAAAGACGCCATCAGAAAATTTATCAATGAACAAATGCAGCCGGGCGATCTGGTCGCGATTATCAGAACGGGAGGAGGTGTCGGTGCGTTTCAGTCTTTCACTACGGACAAACGTCAACTTCTGGTTGCTGTTGATAAAATTAAATGGAACGGGCAAGGCAGAGGCACTGCCGGCGGATATTTTGAACCGATCAGTCCGGATCTAAAGGAAGAATTGGTTTCTATAAATAAAGGCGGAGAAACGGCGGTAGGCGCGGAAACAGATAGAGAATTTGAAAATCAGATTGATGAATTTCGCAATGTTCAAGAGTTTAACACTGAAAATTTTTCGGTCGGAACGCTCGGATCAATAAATTATGTGGTTAGCGGAATGCGTGAACTGCCCGGCAGAAAAGCGGCGATGGTTTTTTCCGAAGGCTTTAATCTGACTTCACAGAGCCCGACAAATCCGGCACGACGGATGTCAACACGGGTTCTGGAAGCAATGCGGGTTTTAGCTGATCTGGCAAATCGTTCATCGGTGGTTCTTTATACACTCGACCCGCGCGGATTGCAGATTCCCGGAATGTTTAATTCAGATGACCGGGTAACCGATATATTCGATACCGGTTCGACTGCCGTTAAGACCAGCGAAATTAGACAGAGAGATTTTTTGGATTCACAGCAAAGTCTGCGGTTTCTTGCCGAAGAAACGGGCGGAATTGCTTTTGTCAATCAGAATGATCTGACTAAAGGTTTGCGCGAAGCGGTTGAAGATCAAAGCGGATATTATTTGATCGGCTATCAGCCCGATTCCGAAACTTTTGATATAAAAGGGACTAAGTTCAATAAGGTTTTGATTAAAGTCAAACGCGACGATCTTCGGGTTCGCTACCGGAGCGGATTTTTCGGCGCGGTGGACAGAAAGACCGAAGCTGTTAAAAAAACTCCTGCGCAGCAGATCTACGGTGCCTTGCTTTCGCCCTTCAGCGCAAAGGATATTTCGGTAAATTTGACCACGATCTTTGCCGAAGACGACAAAAGCGGCACTTTTATTCGCTCTCTGGTCACGATTGAGGCTAAGAACCTGAAATTTTCAAAAGAACCGGACGGAACCCATAAAGCGAATTTCGACATTCTCGCTATGACGTTCGGTGATAACGGTGTTCCGGTTGATGAAACGGCTAAAAATTACACGGTCAAATTAGGCGAAAATGCCTACCGGAAAATTTTGGAAACCGGTTTTATTTATGACCTTCTGGTTCCGGTTAAAAAAACCGGAGCCTATCAACTTCGCGTGGCTCTGCGCGATTCCGCGACGGAAAAGGTCGGTTCGGCTTCGCAGTTTGTCGAAGTTCCGAATCTGAAGAAAAACCGTCTGACGCTTTCGAGCATAATTTTAGATAATTATACGACCGATCAATGGCAGAGAGTAGTTTCGGGCAATCTGCAAAATACTGATGAGCAGAGCGGTTTGGATATGGCGCTGCGGCGTTTCAAAAGCGGTACGGTTTTGCGCTACGATTATATGATCTACAATGCAAAAATAAATCCGGTTCAGCTCAATACGCAAATGAGACTTTTCCGCGACGGAGAACTCGTGCTTGAAGGTAAACCCGTTGTAATTGATGGCAAGGATCAAACCAATTTGCAGCGAATCCAAGCTGCCGGAGCAATTACGCTCGGCAGTAATCTCGCACCCGGAAATTATGCCCTGCAAATAATTGTGTCGGACACCGGGACAAAGGGGAAAAATCAAATCACGTCAAATTGGATTGATTTTGAAATTGTCGATTAAATAAAGCAGCGCGTAAATTAAATTTTCACTGCCAAATTATTAAGCAGACAGGAAAACGGTTTTACGTTTCATTGAAAGGCGCGAAAAGTTATTATCAAGTTTCTATTTGCCGGAGTTTGACCGGATTCTTGACTTTTACCCTTTACCTTTTACCTTTTTCCCTCACCTGCGTCTTCGGTGTTCGAAGCGGTTGTCTTTTTGAGCAAATTGTTCGATGTCGCGGTTGAGGTTGCCGTGTTCGCCGAGCAGCGGAAAAAGCTGCGTGTTCGGCGCGAGAAAAGCGGCGCGCAGTTCGACCGGACGCGAGCCGGCGCGGTTGATGACGCGCACCTTTACGCCGCGCACTTCTTCGATCCAGAGCGCGAATTCTTCGGCGTTTCCGATGGTTGCCGACAAAAGAAGCAGACGAATGCGCGGCGGTGATAAAATTATCGCTTCTTCCCAGACGTGTCCGCGATATTCGTCCGCCAGATAATGCGCTTCGTCCAAAATCACGAAATCGGTGCTGACCTGTTCGCCGTGGCGGAGTGCGTCAAAAAGCTGATTACGATAGATTTCCGTCGTGCCGACGATCAGCGGCGCGTTCCAGTTTTCCTTTCTATCGCCCGTCAGCACGCCGACGTTTTCCGCGCCGAATTCTTCGGAAAATTCCGTGTATTTCGAATTCGTCAAGGCTTTCAAGGGCGTGGTGTACCAGGCGCGTTTGCCGCTCGCCAGCAGTCTTCTGATTTCCTCACGCGCAATCCAGGTTTTTCCGCTGCCCGTCGGCGCGGTTACTAAAACGTCTTCGGTTTCGATGGCTTCTAAGGCTTCGGTTTGAAAATCATCGGGAACAAACGGCTGCGGTTTCGGCGTGCCGATGCCTTCGAGCAGTTTTTCCAGAGCTTTTTGCTGCGTGATCGTCGGTTTTGACGCGGAAATTTCAGCGGAACTTTTCTGTGCAAAATCTCGTTTGTCTATTCGTTCCGTACGACGGGAATTGTCCGAACGCTTATTTTTTTGATTGTTGCGGCTGAAATTATTTTTACCTTTACCTGAACGCGCCATAAAGCCGATGATAACGGTTTAAGATGTTAAAGTCTATTGCTTTGATTTGGCATCTAAAAGTGTTAGAATCCGAAAGATGTCGCAACGAATTTCCGGCGTTCGGCATCTATGTTTTACGGCAAGCAATTCAGGTCGGTTTTTTATAACGGGAAGATATTATAATTATGCAAGAAGTTGTTCAAGAAAAAGAGTTTTTAAGAGGCTACGAAGTCAAGAATTGGAATTTTTCGCCGCGAATTTACAAAATTCTCGCCGCTTCCGCAATTTTAAATCTGGCGGCTGTAATGGTTTTCGCGCAGACCAATCTTTTAACGCAGAGAGGCTGCGACAGTCCGTTTGTCAGCACCGTTTGTCAGGTAATTGCGACGGTTTATGTCGGCAATTCGCTTTTCGGAACGGACGGCGAATATGTCGTCAAAGATTATAATAAAACCGTAATCGGCGAAGATGAAGAAGTTACGTTTATTGATACCAGCAATATGAGTCCGCCGCTTTCGTATCCCGGAGGATATTTTGCGGTTGCCAATCCAGATCAATATCGTCTGGACGAAAACGGAATGGTCGTGCCGAATTCATACGTTTTTGAAGATGTGACTCAGCCGAATTCAATAAATTCGACGATTCCGAACAATCCGGCGGGTTTGATGAACACAACACCGAATCTTCCTACGCCGAACAGAAATCCGACAACCGGCAAGATTCCCGATTCACCTTTTTCAATCGGCGACAATCCGACGGTTAATAATCCGACAACTGCTCGAAAAAACAATCGAAAAGGCGGCAAAAATCCGACTATCCCGGACGAGTCGCCCGATAAACTTTCGAAACTCGACGGCGATGAAACGGCTGGTACGGATACGGAAAAACCGCCGCTTGATGAGAAAACATCAACAAACAGCGATCCGGTAACTGAGGTTGAATTGAATAAAAAACCTTTCAAGGATCTCGGCAAAACCGTTACGGCTAAATGGGATATTAATCCTGAGAAAACCGACAATAAAATAGATTTGAAACCGTTTAAGGTGGCTTTGAATGCCAAGTTGTCCAAGAAAATTATCACGGACGAAGACGGCACAAAAAGAGAAGTCGTGGCTTTTGACGGTAAAAAATCGCGTTGGATTCCGCTTTCAAAAGAAGAAGCGGGCGATCAGGAAATGGTTGATCTTGCCAAAGGTGCCATCGAAGCGGTCGGCGACAGCGGATTTTTAGGTCATTTATATAATATGGGAATGAAAGACCTGAAAATTACTCTGATTCAAAAAGGTGACAAAATCTTTGCCACAATCGAATCGGAACAGCCAACCGAAGAGAGAGCAAAAACTCTGGCAAGCGGATTAAACGGTCTGATCTTCGGAGCTAAACTTATTGTTAAAGGCGAAGACGAAAAATTTCTGCTCAACAGCGCACAACCGCCGACCAGCAAAGGGAAAATGATTCTGTTGAACGTCGAACTTTCCAAAGATGTCATTCAGCAAATGATCGTTCGCAAACTGGCGGAAGAAGCCAAAAAGGAAGCCGAGGCAAAGAAAAATCCGAAAAACAGTACGGCGCAAACCATTAATTCAAATGTAAATACCGGAAAATGAAGAAATTCAGCCGAATAACTTTTATCTTCTGCGGCTTGCTAATGCTTGCCGCATTTCCTGTTTTCGGACAGAATGACAACGAACCGGCTCAGGAAGTGGAAATCAATAAAAAACCATTAGAGGATTTCAATAAACAGGTTATTGAAAAAGATAAAGAAAAATCTGTCAGTGAAATACGAATAAATAAAAAGCCGATTAATGATTTTGCCGATTATGTGCTTGAAAAGGTTGAAAAAGATAAAGTAGATTTATTACAATCTTTCAAGGTTGTCTTACAAGGAACTTTAATCAGAAAAACAGGAAATGACTTTGATATAATTGTTTTAGATAATAGGAAGTCAAAATGGCTTTCGCTGACAAAGGAAGAATCCGGCGAAGAGAAAATGGTTGAAATTGCTAAAGCGGCTGTTGAAGCAATCAGCGACAGCGGATTTTTCGGTTATTTTTATAATTTTGGAATTAAAGAGTTAAAAATTACTTTTTATCAAACTGCTGATAAATTTGTCGTAAATCTTGAATCGGAAATGGAAACATTTGAAAGAGCAAGGATAACGGCAAGCGGATTAAATATGATTTTTCAGGTTGCACAAATACAAGTTAAAAAAGAAGAAGAAAAATTATTGTTAAGCGGTTTTCAAAAACCATCTACAAACGATAAAACTCTTTTTTTGAATTTCGAACTTCCGAAAAATACGGTTCACGAAATGATAGATCGAAATTTGACGGACTATAAAAACAGAAATTTAAGTGAGCAAAAATAAAGGCTACAATTCAATCCTTTTCCTGACAACTCTGAGCGTTTATTTCGGCTTGGTGTTGGTCGGTGCGCCGTCGTCCGTGCTGGCTCAACAGGCGGCTTTGACGCAGAGGTTTGAAATTCAGAACGAGTTTGAAACCGAAGACGATTTAGACAAAAAGCCGGACGAAGATGAAAGCCTCGACCATTATTTTCTGATCAGATTCGATGATGCCTTAAATAATTTTGTTGATGATCTAAAAAAACTCCGAAGCCAGCGCAAGTATAAATTCAATAATCAGGAAGAGATTATTGTCGGTTCCAATTACACGTATTGCGCGAATAATGTCGTTGATGCTTCTTCGAGCTACGTGGCTTCGTGGATTTCCGAAGAACTGGAAAGACTCAGAAAAGATTTAGATATTGCGGGCGGCAGAGATTTTAATCAGCTTCCGGGTTTTATTGAAACGGCGACGAACAAACAAGGAAATACTCTGTGCAAAGAATTCGGTCTGGAATTTTCCGTTGATAAAACCGAACTGAAAGTAAAGATTTCCTTTTCGCAGGATTCTCCGCAGAAAGCGGCAATCACCGCGCAAAACCTGAGTGCGAATTTTTCGACAAAAGCGGTAAATGCCCAAACCGTTTCCACTAAAAAGTTTTACGAAAACACCCGCGCCAAAGCTGATAATCAGTATGTTCGGATTGTTACGCGCCTTCCGCGCGGCTCGCTCGATGCGCTTGTTAAAAGCGAAAAACAAGCAAATTGAGTTTTGAGCGAGAATGTTTTTGTCTTAAACAAAAAGAACGCATCTTTCCGATATAAAAACTCTCTTTCCAATCTTTCCTTTTCGCAATAATCCGCTACAATCAAAAGTTTGCCGTGTGCGTCGGCGTATTTTAAAAATATTTTTTTTAGATTTACGATTGAAAATATAAGGTAATGAACTAAACGTAATGTTTTATAAATTGCCACCAGCTTATGTTCTTTGATAAATAAACACCGTAAAAAATTCGGTTTTAGCTCGCGGATGCGAGCGGCAGCGTGTAGCCACGTGCCAAGGGCGCGTGGAATGCCAAAACCGAATCGCAAAGCCCGCGTTTGCGGGCGGCAGAATTATTCAATTTGACGAATGTCTGCCGCTCTCTTCGAGAGCTAAAATCAATTTTCACATTAAATTCCCGTAGCTGACGCTAACGGGCTACACGCTTTCGCCATCTTCGATGGCTGATTTTATACGGTTTTATTTTTTCAAAGAACATAAGCTGGTGGCAATTTATAAAAAATCTTAATAATTAAGTTCACTGCCAATAAACAATCGTAATCGGCAATAGAGAGGATTAAACGTAATGGCTAGTTTTGTAGATAACGCAGTAAAAAAGATTTTCGGTTCGGCAACCGACCGTTTTTTGAAAAAAGTTAAACCGATCGTGATTCAAATCAACGAATTAGAACCGGCGATCAAGAAAATGTCGGATGACGAATTAAAGGCGCAAACGCCGAAATTCAAGGAAAAAGTGGAAGGCGCGATTGCCGGAATCGAAGACCGGATGGAACGGCTCAAAGCCGAGCAGGAAGTTCTTCACGAGATTCTGCCCGAAGCCTTTGCGACCGTGCGCGAAGCGTCTATCAGAGTTACTGGAATGCGTCATTTCGACGTGCAATTGATCGGCGGCGTAACGCTGCATCAAGGAAAAATCGCCGAGATGCGAACCGGTGAAGGTAAAACGCTCGTTTCGACTCTTCCGGCTTATTTAAACGCGCTCACGGGGCGCGGCGTTAATATCGTTACGGTCAATGATTATCTTGCCCTGCGCGACGCGGAATGGATGGGAACGATTCACGAATTTTTGGGTTTGAAGGTCGGCTGTATCCAGAATGATATGGACGATTACCAGCGCAAAGAGCAATATGCCTGCGATATTACCTACGGGACAAACAACGAATTCGGCTTTGATTATCTGCGCGATAATATGAAATTCGATCCCGAACAGCTCGTCCAGCGCGATCATTATTATTCGATCATTGACGAGGTTGATTCGATCTTGATTGACGAAGCGCGAACGCCTCTGATCATTTCCGGCGCGTCCGACGAAGCGACCGACAAATATTTCACGGCAAATCAGATCATTCCGCATTTCGAACGCGGACACAAAGACGAAGAAACCAAGAAAACGACGGGCGATTATCTGCTCGATGAAAAGAATCATTCATCGGTTTTGACCGAAGCCGGCGTTGCCAAAGCGGAAAGACTGCTCGGCGTTGATAATCTCTACGATCCGGCGAATATGGAGCTTTTGCACTGCGTCGAGCAGGCACTCAAAGCGCATACGCTTTATAAAAAAGATCATCATTACGTCGTTCAGGACGGCGAAGTCATTATCGTTGACGATTTTACGGGACGTTTAATGGCTGGTCGGCGTTGGTCGGACGGACTTCATCAGGCGGTCGAAGCCAAAGAAGGCGTAACCATCGAACGCGAAAATCAGACTCTGGCGACGATCACTTTGCAGAATTATTTCCGTATGTACGAAAAACTTTCCGGGATGACCGGAACGGCGGAAACGGAAGAAAAGGAATTCGGCGAAACTTATCAACTCGAAGTCATTGTCATTCCGACCAATCGCCCGATGGTTCGTATTGATAAATCTGACGTAATCTACCGCACACTGCCCGAAAAATGGAATGCGATCGTTGAAGAGATCAAGTTTCTGCACGAAAAAGGACAGCCGATTCTAGTCGGTACGGTTTCGGTCGAAAATTCCGAACTCGTTGCCGAACGATTGAAGAAAATCGGCGTTCCGCACAACGTACTGAACGCGAAATATCACGAACGCGAAGCCGAGATCGTCGCGCAAGCCGGACGCAAGGGCGCGGTGACGATTGCGACCAATATGGCTGGACGCGGAACCGATATTATTCTCGGCGGAAATCCCGAATTTCTTGCCCGCGATTATCTGAAACGTCAGGAAATCAACCCCGACGAAGCGACCGAAGAGCAATTTGAAGAACAGCTCCGCAAGGCGAAACGCGTCGTCGAAGAAGAACACAAGGAAGTTATCGCGGCGGGCGGTTTGAAAATTCTCGCCACCGAACGCCACGAATCGCGCCGCATTGATAATCAGCTGCGCGGGCGTTCCGGTCGGCAGGGTGATCCCGGCGAAACGAAATTTGTTTTATCTTTGGAAGACGATTTGATGCGGATTTTCGCGGGCGACAAGGTTCGTTCGATGATGGAATGGCTCGGTATGGAAGAAGGCGTTGCCATCGAATCGAAAACCGTTTCCAAACAGATCGAAAGAGCGCAGAAAGCGGTCGAAGCACGCAATTTTGAAACGCGTAAACACGTCTTGAAATACGATGACGTGATGAACAAACAGCGCGAAACGATCTACAAACTGCGCCGCGAATTGATGCTCGAAGCCGAACATCGTGAATATCTCTTAGGCGAAACCGGAATGGCACGTGATCTTTTGTCCGATCTAACAGCGCAGTATCTGAACGCGGCAACTTCTCCGGCAGATTGGGACGTTGACACTTACGCGGCGGAAATCGAAAGCATTTATTCGGTTGATCCGGCGGTTGATGCCGATGTGGATTTCCGCAAAATGAACGCCGAAGAAGTTGAAGAAGCGGTCTGGAAAAAAGCGTCTGAAAATTACAATGAAAAGGAAAAGGTCGTCGGCGCGGAATCTCTGCGGGCTTACGAGCGTTATATAATGCTCAACATTATTGACTCGCAGTGGAAGGATCACCTGCTTTCGATTGACCACGTCAAACAAGGCATCGGCTTGGTCGGCTACGGGCAGAAAGATCCGCTCGTCGAATACAAAAAACAGAGTTTCACTATGTTTCAGGATATGCTCGACCGCATTGACACAAACACGACGAAAGCCCTGTTTAATCTGGAAGTCGTCGTTAAAGACGAGCAGGAAGAAATGGAACGCCTCGAAAGATTGGAACGCCAACGCGCCCGCCGCCAGGCGGCAGGCATGGCATTCACCGGTGCATACGAAGGAGTCGCCGCCGCCGGCGAAGAATCCATCAAACACACACCGTTCGTCCGCGACCAACCGAAAGTCAAACCGAACGACCCGTGCAGCTGCGGTTCCGGCAAAAAATTCAAAAAATGCCACGGCGCAGGTATGTAAAGGTAAAAGTAAAAAGGCAAAAGGCAAAAAGCGGAAGGTTTCAAGGGCTTTCCGCTTTTTTTGTATAAAATCCCGAAGCATAAAAATTTTTCACCGCCTCTGGCATGACAACAACGTCGCTAAAGTAACACGCGCCGCCGTCATAGTAATTCGCACCGCCTTCAAAGAAAACCGCGCCGCCCTCAAAGTAAACGCCGCACATCAAATAGTAAACCGCGCCGCCGCCAAAGTATTTCCCGCCAACCCTCGCGCAAATACCGCCGCCGCTTGCGTAAATCGAATCCGCGCCTGTGTGTTTTGTGACGATGCGAGTGTGATTTTTGCCTATCCATTTTCATAAAAACGAATGTAAACAGTCAATAATTCATCTTTGAAAATAACAGAAACCATTGAAAATAATCCGACGATTCACATTTGAAAACTTAAAATCAGTCCCGAAGGGACGTTCGTTAATAGCCCAACGATTCATCGTCGGGAATAATAAAATCAGTCCCGAAGGGACGTTAGCCAATAGCCCAACGATTTATCGTTGGGAATGTAAATCAGATGAATTTCAAGTCCCGTAAGGGACGACAGAAAAATGCTCATAATCCCTTTCGTCCCTCACGGGACTTCATTTATAAACCGCCCAACCCCAATGATAAATCATTGGGCTATTAACAATTGTTCCTACGGAACGGAAAGTCGAGACGCGAGTTTTAATCTTTATACTAAGTGGAAAAGCTTTCCCCTCAGGTTTTCATTTTACACTCTATAAATACCTCCTAAACTCTAGCGCGTTTATTTTTTGATAAGCCGTGCTGTCTTTGACGAGTTTTAGAAAAGTTCGGGAAAATTTACAGCTCGGATAAAGCTTGAGATCGCCGAAGCTAAGGCAAAGAGAAACTCTGATTTGTTGGAAGCATTGCCGCCGCCGGGAAGTTTTACGGTAAATCCGATTTCCAAAAAACAGTTAGATTTGTGTAACGCCCGGGAAATATAAAATAAAAGACAGTTTGAAGTCAATGTTTTTTTTTATACGGCAGTAATGCCTCAATAAAAAGTTACAGATGTTGTTTCAATAAAACGCCTTGATCGAAAATAAAAGACTTACGGGTTTTAAATGAACAAAGAAGTAGTTCCATAACTTATAGTTGAGGCATTACATACGGCACTATAACAGTCCTCTTTGCGCTCTTTGCGCCAAACTTTGCGTCCTCTGCGGTAAAAAACTTTTTCTTAAACGCAAAGTACGCAAAGTAGGCGCAAAGAGCGCAAAGTTTTTCTCTGTTGTAAGAATCCACTTATTGAACGGCAGTTCGATATAAAAAATCAGATTTAGTCGGTGAAACCGACGTTATTGATGAACGCAATTTCTGCATTTAAGAACGTGTATTGCCTTTCTTTGTTCAAATCTCTCATTTATGGTTTAATAGCCTTTATCCATTATGAATCAGGAAGATTGTATATTTTGCAGGATCGCTTCGGGTTCGATTGCGACCGAATTTGTTTATGAAGATGATGTGTGCGTGGCGTTTAACGATTTGAATCCGCAGTCGCCGACGCATATTCTGGTGATTCCGCGCGAGCATTTTGCGTCGCTTGATAAAGCGGAAAGCAACCACCAAGAAACGCTCGGGCATCTTCTTTTAACGGCGGCGGAAATTGCGCGGAAAAAAGGTTTTGCGGAAGACGGCTACCGCGTAGTTTTGAATACGAATTCCGACGGCGGGCAAACCGTTTTTCATCTGCACGCGCATCTTCTCGCCGGTCGGCAGTTCGTCTTTCCTCCCGGTTAAATTAGTTAAGCGGGTGAAAAAGTGAAAAAGTGAAAAAGTTTAAAAGTGAAAAAGTTTTGATACTTTCAACTATAGGTTCTGCAAAGAAATAGAAGTTTTTTTGAAAAGGGTTGTTTTCAGCAAGTGAAGTCATAAGCACCTGAGCAAATGTTATGCGATGTTTTGCTTCACTCTCCTGCTTAGCTTTTTCCCTTTTTCCCTATCTTAGTATTATGAATAAGTTTTTTTTAGTTTCATTTTTGAGTTTTTCAGTAATATGTTCAATTGCTTGCGGCGGCGGAAGCAATGAGGCTGAAAACCCGGAAGTCAATGCCAATTCTGCCGAACAAACAGGCGACGTTGCAGCATATACGGATGCGGCGACGGCGCTGGCGGACGGCAATAAGTTTTTTGATGAAAACCAAACCGAAAAAGCCATCGAAGCCTATAAACAGGCGACCAAATTAAACCCCGATCTCGCCGAAGCGCATTTCAAACTCGGCATCGCTTTGGGTCTGCTCGAAAGCGAACAGGAACTCATCGAAACGCCCGTCGAACCTGTCGAAACTGATGAAAAAGACGAAAAAGACGAAAAAGGAAAAAAAGAGAAAAAAAGTAATTCGGTGATCGCCTTTGAAAATGCGATCACGGCATACAAAAAGATTCTCAAAGAAAACCCGAAAGACGAGGTCGCGCATTTTAATCTCGGCAGAGTTTATGACCGTTTGAATGACGATAAAGAAGCGCGGAAAGCGCTCGAACAAGCCGTCAAGCTCAAGCCCGAAGATTCAACCTATCAAACCGAACTCGGCGCGATCTTGATGAAGCTCGCGCAGTATGACGAAGCCGTTCGCGCGCTGAAAAAAGCGGTCGAGATTGACGAAGGAAACGCGCAGGCAATCGAACTTCTGGAAGAAGCCGAAGCCGGAAAAAAACGCGTGGATTTCGGTGCGGAAAAATTAAAAGAAAGCTTGAAAGGCACGAAAGAACCACCGAAATCCGGTAAAACCGGAAAATCAGATTCCGGAGCGGAAGATTCCGCCGAACCCGGCAAAAAAGAACCGGACAAGAAACCGACTCCGAAACCCGCGCCGGTTCAGCCCAAGAAACCGGCACCGGCTAAATCGGAATAATCTTCGGGCGTGTCAATATCGAATGCGCCCGCCGGAAAATCAATCGAAACGCTTTCGGCGCGAAATTTTTTAATCAAACTTTGCGCGCCGCCGCTTTTCGCTAGATTCTTTATTTCCGCAAATAATCTTTTATCAAAAAGCGCGGGAACGCCGAGCGTTTCCGCATACCGCGAAGCAACGATCAAAGCGTTTGTTTGCCTGTATTTTTCAAGCAAATTATCAATAATCCCCGCCGAAACAAACGGTTGATCGCAAACCGCAATGACAACCGCTGGCAGATCTTCATTTTTTTCAAGAAGTTTCACTAATCCCGCCTTTATCGAACTGCTCATTCCCGTATTCCAATTTTTGTTGTGAACGATTTCCAAATCAAATCCATCCAATTCTTTTTGAAGCATCTGCGCCTTTGCGCCGAGAACCGCGACGATTGAATGAACTTGCGATTGGGTCGCGGTTTTGGCTATCCGGCGCAGCAACGTTTCGCCCTTAAATTCAAGCAGTTGTTTCGGTTTGCCCATCCGCGCCGATTCTCCGGCGGCGAGAATAATAAGTCCGGCTTTAATTTCCCCGGTTTTTATATTTAATGACAATTTAAACCTCACGTGATATTTTTATATTTAGCACATATTTTTGAAGAGATAACTTTTTGCCGGCAGCTCCGTTTGCCGCAAATTGATTAATTTAACTAATTTTTAGCGCGTTACATTTAAGTCAGCGTTTAATTTTTGAAAAAAAACCTGTCAACTGTCAATTAGCAACTATCAACTATTTAATCGACTATTTACTGAAAAATAGTGAATAGTTGATAGTTAATAGTTAATAGTTTTTTTTTTCACGCTAAAAGTTGATTTTTTGCACAACCAAGGAATGTAAATTATACAAAATAAACAAGTATGGCAAAATACATCGGGAAGGAAATGAGCCGTGTTGACGGCTTTGCAAAGGTTACGGGACAGGCAAAATATGCCGCCGAATTTCAAGTTAATAATGTCGCTTACGGTTATCTGGCGCAGAGCCCGATTGCCAAAGGCATTATCAAATCAATTGATACGAGCGCGGCGGAAAAAGCGGCGGGCGTGATCAAAGTTTTTACGCATTTAAATTCCGTCAAGACAAAAGCGAAGGATAATGCTTTTACGGCTCTGCAATCGGACAAAATAGTTTTCAGCGATCAGCCGATTGCTTTGGTCGTCGCGGAAACTTTTGAACAGGCAAGACACGCGGCGCGGCTTGTGAAAGCCGAATACGCGGAAGAAAAACACCAGACCGAAACCGAAAAAGCCCAAACTATTCCTGCTCCGGCAGGTTTCGGCGGCGTTTCGAAACCGCGCGGAAATCCCCAAAAGGCTTTTCAGGATTCTCCAATAAAAATCGAAGCCGAATACACGATTCCGATCGAGCATCACAATCCGATGGAGCCGCACGCGGCAATCGCCGTCTGGGAAGGCGATAAATTGATGATGTTCGATAAATCGCAGGGCGTACAGGGCGTACAGCAGCATCTGGCGCAGAGCTTCGGCATTGTGCCGGCGAATGTCAGCGTGATGTCGCCGTTTGTCGGCGGCGCGTTCGGCGCGGCACTTAATCCGAATTATTACCCGTTTTTAACGGCGATGGCGGCGCGTGAAATAAAGCGTCCGGTCAAGGTCAATTACACGCGGCGGCAGATGTTTACCGGACACGGTTATCGCCCCTATACCTGGCAAAAAGTTTCAATCGGCGCAAATAAAGACGGAAAACTCCAATCAATCATTCACGAAGCCGTGGGCAATTCTTCGACCTTTGAAGATTTTACGGAAAATCCGAACAGTTTCGGGCGAACGCTCTATAACTGCCCGAATTACGACACGCCTTATAAACTGGCAAAAACCGATCTGCCGACACCGACCTGGATGCGCGCGCCGGGCGCGGTTTCCGGCGCGTTTGCGCTCGAATCCGCTCTGGACGAACTCGCTTACGAACTGAAAATTGATCCGCTCGAGCTGAGAATTATCAACTACGCCGAAAAAGACCCCGAAACCGGAAAGCCTTTTTCGTCGAAGGCTCTAATGGATTGCTTCAAACAGGGCGCGGCGAAATTCGGCTGGGAAAAACGCCAAATCGAACCGCGTTCGATGCGCGACGGGCGTTGGCTGATCGGTTGGGGAACGGCGACCGGAACGTGGGCGGCGATGCAGATGCCGGCTTCGATCAGGGTTACTTTTCGCGCTGACGGCACGGCAAATGTCGGCAGCGCGACCGCCGACATCGGTCCCGGAACTTATACGGTAATTACAATGATCGCCGCCGAATTTCTCGGACTTAATCCGGAAAACGTAAAATTCGAACTCGGCGACACGCGCCTTCCGCCCGCGCCGCAGCAGGGCGGATCGTGGACGACAGCTTCAATCGGCACGGCGGCACACGGCGCGGCGATGAATATCAAGCAGAAACTTTTTGATCTTGCCATAAAGGAAGCAAATTCGCCGTTTGCGGGCGTGAAAGTAGAACAAACGATTTTGGACAACAGCCGTTTGCAGCTTGAAAACGACGCTTCAAAATCGGTTTCGGTCGCCGATCTGATGAAGAAAAATAATTTGACGGAAATCGTCGAAAATTACACTTCGCGTCCGAGTCCCGAACGGCAAAAATATACGACGATGGCGCACGGGGCGCAGTTTGTCGAAGTCAAAGTTGATGAAGACTTAGGCATCGTCAAAGTTACACGCGTGTTGGAAGCGACCGCCTGCGGGCGCATTATGAATCCGAAAACATCGCACTCTCAGGAAATGGGCGGCGTTGTCTGGGGAATCGGAATGGCTCTGCAGGAAGCGACCGAAATCGATCACCGCTACGGGCGGATGATGACAACCGATCTGGCAAGCTATCACATTCCGGTCAATCTGGACGTTCACGAGGTCGAAACCGAATTCGTCGAGGAAGAGGATAAAATCGTTAATCCTTTGGGTGTCAAAGGAATGGGCGAACTCTGTCTGGTCGGAATTCCGGCGGCGATTGCCAACGCGATCTTTCACGCGACCGGCAAGCGCATCCGCAATCTGCCGATTTCACCGGATAAATTGATTTGATGAAAAGTATCGCCGGCGGCTCGCCGGCTGTCTTGGCGGCAAGATGCCGCCCAAGCGGTGTGCGGGACACACACCGGACAGCCGTCGGGACGGACGGTGTTACATTAAACAAGGGAGAAAATTAATGAACAAAACAATTGAAGAAATGGAAGATTGGATAAATCAGGATGATTGGCAAGCGCAGGAAGACGAGCAAATGACGATTGATGAAGAAAAACTACTCGATGATCTCGGCATTCAAGGGGAATCGCGGCGCAGATTTCTGGGGCAGGTTTCGGCGGCAGGTTTGAGCGTTTTGGCTCTGCAGATGCTTGCCGAACAGAGTGCTTTCGCCGGAACGGGCGGCAGTTCTACTGAGTCAGCCGCGCAAGCTGCCGCAAAACTCGAAAACGCCGTCAAGGTCGTGATGAAGGTCAACGGTATGGACAAATCTTTAGACGTTGATTCAAGAATGACTCTGCTCGACGCGCTCCGCGAAAGAATGCAGTTGACCGGCTCGAAAAAAGGCTGCGATCACGGTCAATGCGGTGCTTGCACGGTGATTATTGACGGTCGCCGCAGTTTGTCGTGTCTGACTCTTGCAGCGACCTGCGAAGGCAAAAGCGTGACAACCATCGAAGGCTTGGCGAGCGGCGACAATCTGCATCCAATGCAAACCGCATTTATCAAGCACGACGGTTTTCAGTGCGGCTACTGCACGCCCGGACAGATTTGTTCAGCCGTGGCGGTCTTAAATGAAGCGAAAAACGGCGAAGCGAGTTATTTGACCGAAAATATTCAAGCAAAAGCGCGTTCGATGACGCTTTCTGATGACGAGATCCGCGAAAGAATGTCCGGAAACTTGTGCCGCTGCGGAGCTTATCCGAATATTTTGGCGGCGATCAAGGAAGTTCATACAGGCAAAGAACAGGCGCAGGGCTGGCAGTTTGCCGGGGAAAATAATGTCGCGTTGTTTGAAAACGACGACAAAACGGACAATGGAGGCGAAGCGTAAAAATGAGACCATTTAAATATACGAGAGCAACGGAAGCGAAAAAAGCCATCGAAACGGTTTCGACAAATAAAAGCGCACAATTTTTGGCGGGCGGCACGAATTTGATTGATCTGATGAAGGAAGATGTGGTGCGTCCCGATGAACTGGTTGACATCAACCGCCTGAATTTAGGGCAGATCAAGATGTCGGGCGCGAATCTTTCGCTCGGTGGTCTGGCAAAAAATACGGACACGGCAAATCATCCGCTCGTCCGGCAGAATTTTCCGCTTCTGTCGCAGGCGATCTTAGCGGGCGCATCGGGACAGATTCGCAATATGGCGACCAACGGCGGAAACCTGAACCAGCGAACACGTTGCACGTATTTTTATGATACGGCAATGCCGTGCAACAAACGCGAACCGAATTCGGGTTGCGGCGCACGCGAGGGAATCAACCGGATGCACGCGATTTTCGGCTGGTCGGAAGACTGCGTTGCCGTGATGCCGTCCGATATGTGCGTCGCGCTCGTCGCGCTCGATGCGGTCGTCAAAGTTCAGAAAAAAGACGGAACCGAAAGGGTGATTCCGTTTGCAGAATATCACCGCTTGCCCGGAAATACGCCGGAAAAAGACAACAATCTCGAACACGGCGAACTAATCACTGCAATCGAAATTCCGAAAAATAATTTCGCGAATCGTTCTTATTACCTAAAGGTGCGAGACCGTGCAAGTTACGCTTTTGCATTAATTTCGGTTGCCGCCGCTTTGGAAATGGACGGCAAGCGCATAAAAGACGCACGAATTGCAATGGGTGGAGTCGCGCATAAACCTTGGAGAGCAATGGAAGCCGAAAAATTCCTGACGGGAAAAGAAGCGACCGAAGCGAATTTCAAAGCCGCGGCAGTCGCCGAAATGAAAGCGGCAAAACCGCTCGAACATAATAAATTCAAGGTCGAACTCGGGCAACGGGCGATTGCCAGAGCTTTAATGCAGGCAATGAACGGCGGAAAAGCGTAATTAGCAAATAACAAAATGAGCATTAACAAAAAATCAGTAGAGCGAACGGTAGTGAGCGCGTTTACATAAAATAAGTTGAATAGTCATCAAGGCACTCGCTACCGCTCGCTCTACTGATTAAAAATCAAGGGGTAAAAAATGAGCAGTAAAGTAAAAACAATCGGCGAAGCGATCAGCCGGATTGACGGGTTTTTGAAAGTTACCGGAACGGCTAATTATGCGATGGATTTTCCGGTAGCAAATGCGGCGCACGGGTATCTTTTCAAGAGCGAAACCGCTGCCGGGAAAATTCTCGATATTGACACATCCGCCGCAGAAAAGGCGGAAGGCGTAATTTCGGTGATCACGCATAAAAATACGCTCAAAGTAACCGTTTCGAGAGCCTTGCGCGGCGGCGCGATCCTGCAGGACGCGAATATCGAATATTTCGGCGAAAACATCGGCGTTGTTATTGCCGAAACTTTTGAACAGGCTCGCCGTGCGGCGGATTTGGTCAAAGTTACATACGAAAAAGCGGCGGGAAAAATTGATTTTGAAAAGGAAAAAAATTCTGCCGTTACTTCAACTGAACGACCGGACGATCTGCGCGGCGATTTTGACAAGGCTTTTCAGGCGGCGGAATTCAAGGTTGACGAAATTTACGAAACGCCGATCGAACATCATCAGCCGATGGCTCCGCACGCGACCGTTGCCATTTGGGAAGGCGAAGATAAGTTGACCGTTTATAACGAATCGCAAATCGTCAACGGCGTGCAGGGCGCACTTGCCGCGACATTCGGCTTAAAACCGGAAAACGTGCGCGTCATTACGCCGCATATCGGCGGCGGTTTCGGCTCGAAGGGCGGCGCGTGGGGACACGTCGTGATCGCCGCGATTGCCGCGAAAATGACGAAACGCCCCGTAAAATTGGCTCTGACGCGCAATATGATGGTCAATTCCGTCGGTTTGCGCCAGAAAAATGTGCAGCATTTAAAACTCGCCGCCACCAAAGACGGAAAACTGACGGCAATCGCGCACGAAACGACGACTCACACGGCGATAGATTCCCAATTTGTCGAACCGTGCGGCGACGTTTCAAAGCTGATGTATGACGCGCCGAACGCGAAAATCACATACCGCGTCGCGCCGATGAATGTAATTTCACCGACCTTTACGCGCGGTCCGGGCAAAGCTACGGGCAGTTTCGCGCTCGAATCGGCAATTGACGAACTCGCTTACAAATTGAAAATTGATCCGGTCGAATTCCGCATCAAAAACGAACCCGCGAAAGATCCTTCAAATGGAAAACCCTGGTCGTCGCGCTCGGTTGTCCAATGTCTGCAAAAAGGCGCGGAAGTTTTCGGCTGGAACAAACGCAAACCCGAACCGCGCGTTAATAGAGAAGGCGATTTTTTGATCGGCTACGGCGTAGCGTGCGGAACATATCCGGCGCGTCAGCGGGAAACTTCGGCACTCGTCAAACTGATCCGCAAAGGCGATGACATAACGGCAAGTATTGAACTTGCCGCTTCCGATCTCGGCACGGGAACAAACACGATCATCGCGCAGACGGCGGCGGAAACGCTTAATTTGCCGATCAATAAGATCGGCGTTAAGATCGGCGATTCAAATTTGCCTCCGGCGGCGGGTTCGGTCGGTTCGGTCGGCGCGGCGAGTTTTGCCAACGCCGTCTATGAAGGCTGTCTGCAGGCTCTAAGCGAATTACAGGCAAAAACGAATCTCAACTGGTTTGCGCCGCCGAGTGTTCTGCAACTGATGGAAGCGGCGAAATTAAACGAATTCGAGACGCGAGTTGATGCCAAACCGCCCGCCAATGCCGGAGATTATTCGTCGCACGCGTTTAACGCGAATTTTGTCGAAGTCCGCGTAAATGATTCGACCGGAATGGTCAGAGTCGAGCGTTTTGTCGGCGCGACCGGCGCGGGACGAATTTTGAATCCGAAAACGTCGCATTCGCAGATCATCGGCGGCGGAATCTGGGGAATCGGGATGGCTCTGCACGAAGACGCGGTAATTGATCCGCGCCGGGGAAATTTTGCGACGCGCTCCTTTGCCGATTATCACATTCCGGCGCATCTCGACATCGGGAAAATGGAATCCGTTTTTATCCGGGAAGAAGACAAGATCGTCAATAAATTAGGCGTGAAAGGGATCGGCGAAGTCGGCATCGTCGGAGTCGCGGCGGCGGTCGCCAATGCGATCTTCAACGCCACCGGAAAACGCGTCCGCTCGTTGCCGATCACGCCGGATAAATTGATTTGAAGAAATATTGCCCACGAATAGCACGAATAAACACGAATTTTTTTATTTATTAGGAATATACGTGAAAATTAGTGCTATTCGTGGGCAAAAACAAAAATTATGATAGGAAGAACACAATTATCAAAAGTCGAACACGATGAGGAATTTCACGAAGAATTTCTCGAACAAAATGCGGCGGATGAAGCCTTGATTCGGCGCGTTGTTGATGAAATTGACAACGCTTGCGACGCAAAGAACTGGAAAAGATGCCGCTCGTATTTCGCGGATGAAGTCGAGGTTGATTTTACTTCTCTTGCGGGCGGCGAAGCGGCGAAAATCAAAGCCGATGATCTGATCAAGGCGTGGAAAACGAATCTGTTCGAAGACAAGAAAACCTTGCATCAGCGTTCGAATCATCGGGTAAAAATTGACGGTGATAGTGCGGAAGTTTTTTCAAAAGGTTATGCTTTTAATTTGCTCGAAACGGGCGAAAATGCGGGATTTTGGGAAGTTTGGGGGAATTACACGCACAAGTTGCAAAAAACGAAAAACGGCTGGAAATGTTCGGCGATGAAATTGGAAGTAATTCATCAACGCGGCGATAAAAAAGTAAGAGACTTTGTGCCGGAAGATTAAATTTTACGAATCGGAATCAGTATAGCGAGCGGTAGCGAGTAGCTTTATCATTAATCAAACTTGATTTTAGATTAAACAGACTCACTACCGTTCGCTATACTGATTTAACTATTATAAAACAGGTAGAATTTACAAATTGTCCAAAGAAATACAACAAATCATCAATAAATTAAAAGCTTTTTCGCCGGAGGAAAAAAATATTCTGGCGACCGTAATTGACCTGAAAGGTTCGGGTTATCGCTTGCCGGGCGCGAAAATGCTGATTTCGGCGGACGGCGATGCGTTCGGCACGGTTTCGGGCGGATGCCTTGAATCGGACGTTTTGGAGCGGGCGCGGAAGATTCTGGAAACGAATAAAGCCGAGATTTTAACTTATGACACGACCGAAAACAGAGATTCCGTTTTTTCGCTCAATATGGGCTGCAACGGCGTTGTCAGCATTCTGATCGAGCCGATTGCGGCGGAAAGTCTTTTTTTAAAAAGCTGGCAAACCGCGATCGAAAACAGAAAACGCCAAATGATTGCCACGCTTGTTTCGACTGATTCCGAAATTCAAATCGGCGGCAGAATTTTTTATAATGACGGCGGGCGATTTTTTTTTGAGAATTTGCCTGAAGTTTTTGAAGATTCAAGGGAAATCCGGGATTTTTGCACGAAGTTTTTTGAAGATAACAAAGCGGCAAAAACCGTCGAGTTTGAAAACGAAAACGGCAGATTCGAATTCTTTTTTGAAAATATCAATCCGCCGCTCCGGCTTTTAATTTTCGGCGCGGGTTTCGATGCGATTCCGCTTGCCGATTTTGCGAAAAACTTGGGTTGGCGCGTGTCTGTAGTAGATCATCGCGGCGCATTTGCCACGCTTGAGCGATTTCCGAATGCGGACGAAATTATAATTTCGCATCCTGAAAATCTGGCTGAAAAATTAAATTTCGATCAAGATTCGGTCGCGGTCGTGATGACGCATAATTACGAAAAAGACCGCGAAATAATGAAGTTTTTGTTAAAACAAGATTTACAATACATCGGCGCACTCGGACCGAAAAGGCGCACCGAAAAACTTCTCGAAGAATTAAAAGCGGACGGTTTCGAGATAGAAGATTCAAAGCTTGAAAATCTCTACGCGCCGATCGGTCTGGACATCGGCGCGGACACGCCGGAAGCGATTGCGCTTTCGATTGTCGCGGAAATCAGGAGTGTTTTATCAAATCGCACCGGCGGTTTCCTGCGCGCGAGAAAAGGTTCGATTTACGGGCGAAATTCTTTGCTGTAATTTATTAAAAATAAGATCGAGTCAAAAATAGGAAGGAAATAGCAAAAGATTTGAAAATAAGTTACACAGTAAATCATATATTTCAAATTTGGCGAACTGGAGGAGTTTAGATATACGGGTTAGAACCGCCTGCCGCAAGCGGGCGATTTAAAGCAATTAACTCGACTGATGCCAGCGAAATTCAAGTTCTTCATCTTCAACTATCCGCTTGCGGCAGATGGCTGCTGACCCGTATATCTAAACTTAAACTGCTCCGGGACTTTGAGAAAACCAAAAACCAAAAAACTCCCCTCCTTAGAAAAGGAGGGGCAGAGGGGTGGTTGTAAAAGCCGAACTTTCTTGAATCATAAAGGCATCAACCACCCTGCCCTGCGGGCATCCCTCCTTTTCTAAGGAGGGAAATTTATTGATCTAATTATGCTTATACAGAATTTCGTCCGGCGTTGATGATCCCGAACGAACAGCGGACGATCAGTTTTTCGTAAGCGTCTTTTAATTCCGTTTCGTTTTCAAGGATTTTGGTCAAAGCGAATTGCTGAATTGTCGTCAACGGCAAAACGATTCGTTCGCGCATTTGCACCGATTGTTTTTCGACCGGAAAATCCGCCATTAATTCCGTTTTTTGCGTGATTATTCCCAAAAAATGTTCGCAGAGTTTGTATTCTTCATAAATTTTTCGCCAGATTTCGCCATAAAGCGGATGGTTTTCGAGATGCTTCGTGAGCGGGAAAAATGATTTTTGCATCACCATTTCGCAATTGTCAATCAAGGCTTTGAAAAACAGATTTGTTTGATACAATGCTTTGACATCGGTTAGTTTTCCTTCGTTTTCCATTTTTTGAAATGCCGCGCCGACTCCGTAAAAGCCCGGAATATTTTGTTTTAGCTGACTCCACGCCCCGACGAACGGAATAGCGCGGAGCGAATCAAGCGATAATTTGCCGGAACCGCCGCGTTTTGCCGGACGACTGCCGATATTCGTCTGCGCGTAAAAACGAAGCGGGCTGACATTTTCCAGATAATCGAGAAACGACGGGTGATTTTTGAGTTCGCAGTAAGCGCGGAAACTTTCTTCCGCCAGATTTTTCATGAGAATTTCTTCCGCCGGTGAAAAGGTTTTTTCCTTCGGCGAAAAAACCTCGTTGTAAATTCCGGCGTGCAGAAGCTGTTCGATATTGTATTGCGCGACATCAATCGTGCCGAAATTCGAGCTGACGGTTTGCCCCTGAATCGTCAATTCAATCGCTTTGTTGGCGATATTTTTGCCCATCGAAGAATAGAATTTATGAGTTTTTCCGCCGCCGCGCGCCGGCGGTCCGCCGCGACCGTCGAAGAAGATCACGTCAATTCCGAATGCGCGGGAAACTTCCGTTAATTCGTCTTTCGCCCGGTAAATTCCGTAATTTGCCATCAGATAACCGCCGTCTTTTGTGCCGTCGGAAAAGCCGAGCATAATCGTCTGCGTGTTTTTTCGGCGTGAAAGATGCCGCCGATAAATCTCGTTTTCGTATAGTTTCTGCATCACTTCCGGTGCGTTTTGCAAATCTTCGACGGTTTCAAAAAGCGGCACGATATCAACGGTTAAATTCTCTTTTTCCCAGCCGCCGAGAAGAAATAAACCGAAAACTTCGATGATGCTGAGCGCACTCTGCGAATGGCTGATGATGTAGCGATTACAGCTTTCTTCACCGTTTTGCGCTTGGATTTTTTTTACCGCTTCGACATTTCGAAGAGTGTCTTTGGTCAATTCGTCCGCAAAGATTTCCGCGTCAGCTTTTTGTTTGATATTTAACAGCAGTTCGATCTTTTCGTCTTCGGAAAGTGAAGCGTAATTCCTTGGCAAAATGTCAGTAAATTCGGCGATGTCTTCAAAAATACGCTCGTGAATACTGCTGTCTTGTCGGACATCGAGCGTCGCAAAAAACAAGCCGAAAAGTTCGACATTTTCGATCAGATTATTAACGAGATAAATAAACAAACTATCGTGTTTTTCGCGCAGAGTCGTTTGAATATCGTAAAGATAATCCAAAATTGTCTGCCTTGTAAAATCCGTTTCGTGTTCGAGCGCGAAAGCATTTTTGTAGATTCTGTTTTCGAGTTCGGCAAGCACGGTTTCGACTCCGGCAAAAGTCAGGCGGCGTTTTAAGAGGCGGATGTCGTTGTAATAACATTTCAAGATCGAACGCCGCAGCGCGTCGGCGACTTTTATCGTAGTTTCAACAGTTACAAAAGGATTTCCGTCGCGGTCGCCGCCCGACCAGAAACCCATATTTATCAATTTATCGATCTTGAAATTTTCTTCGGGAAAGGAATTTTTCAATTCCGAAATAATATTCCCGACGGCGTTGTAAAAAATATTTTCGAGATACCAGATCAGACTCACGGCTTCGTCAAACGGAGTCGGTTTGTGTTTTTTGAGAAACGGCGTGCGACCGAGTTGTTGAAGCAGAATATTGATATTTGAAACGTCGTTGGCAGAAATTGCGTCAACCAGATCGTTGATAATTCCGAGAACCGCGCCCGGATAAAACTGCGTCGGATGCGCAGTTAAAACGAATCGAACGCTGAAATTTTCGAGCTTTTTGATAAATTCTTCCTTTTTATTTTGCTGCAAAACGGCGAATTCGAGCTGTTTGATCGTTCCCGCGCCCTGCATATCGTTGAGCTGGCGAAACGAAGCGTCTTCGAGCGCGTCAAACAAAACGATCTGCCGCTCGGCGTATTGGACAAAACGGAAAAGCAGATCGAGCTTTTCTTTTTCATCCTTGGTCGAAGTGTGATGCGCGAAAAATTCTTCGATAATTTGCGGCGGACTTTTTTCGTTTTGAAAGCCTTCTTCGCAATTTTGATTAAAAAGCGAGAGCAAAATACCCGTTTTATCAATGCCGTAAAACGGAAGCGAGAGAAAAAGAGAGTTATAAAGCTGAAAATTGATGCCGACCGTATTTTGAAATTTTTCCAGTGCGCCCGAAACATTTTGAATCATAGACAAATTGTAATACAACATTAGGAAGCAGAGAAACTTTTACGATAAAATTTCAATTATGCGAAAACAATATCGAGTTGAAAAATGGAGCGAAATTTATCCGCCGAACGCGGCGATGCTCCGGCATATTTTATTTACCGAAGGCTATAAAGTCTTTCAATGGTGCGATCAGCCCGAAAGAAGCTACGCGCAGCACAGCCACGGCGAAGATCAATCGCACTGGATAATTTCCGGTGCGCTCGAAGTAACGGTCGAAAATTACGGAACGGTTCTGCTCGAAGCCGGAGATCGGGATTTTATGCCGGCAAACACGTATCATTCGGCGCGAGTTATCGGCGAAGAACCGGTGATTTACCTGATCGGCGAAAAATTGTAGATTTCAAATTTCAAATTTCAAATGTTTTTTGAGAGTGAAATTTCAAATATTTAGTATCATAGAATTTTAAGTTTGAGATAATAAGCAGGTAAGCAAATGTTTTGTGGTGTAATGAAGGTAGAACAGGCTGTTAGCCGGTTCACGTCGTAACACTGATATTC
The DNA here is from genome assembly GCA_038246645.1 of Pyrinomonadales bacterium. Classification (GTDB taxonomy): domain Bacteria; phylum Acidobacteriota; class Blastocatellia; order Pyrinomonadales; family Pyrinomonadaceae; genus JAHCHG01. The sequence continues at coordinate 5,100 of JBBRVS010000034.1, read as the reverse complement.
CAGAACAGGCTAACAGCCTGTTCTACATTTCAGCATCATTTTCTCTGATTACTTTTGCTTTCCTGCTTAGTTTCTTTTGAAATTTGAAATTTGAAATCTGAAATTTTAAGTAGAGCAAGGGGAAAATAAAGCATTTATGAATAAACCGAAAACATTAGGCGAATTAAAAACAAGCGGCTATCGAACGCGTTCCGTCAAGGACGAAATGCGGGCGAATTTGATTAAAAAATTGCGAACCGGCGAAAAATTGTTTCAGGGCATTTTAGGCTATGAAGAAACGGTCGTGCCGCAGATTATCAATGCGATTCTGGCAAAACATAATCTCATTCTCTTAGGACTTCGCGGACAGGCGAAAAGCCGTATTATCCGGCAGTTGACGGAATTTCTCGATGAAGAAATGCCGATTGTCGCGGGTTCGGAAATTAATGATAATCCGTTTCAGCCGCTCTCGGCTTACGGGAAATCGCAGGTTCGGATTCACGGCGACGAAACGAAAATTGACTGGGTGAAACGCGATAATCGTTTTGTCGAAAAACTCGCCACGCCGGACGTAACGATTGCCGACATCATCGGCGACGTTGATCCGATCAAAGCGGCAAAAGGCGGGCATCTTCTCTCGGACGAATTGACAATGCATTTCGGTTTATTGCCGAGAGCGAATCGAGGGATTTTTGCGATGAACGAATTGCCCGATCTGGCGGGAAAAATTCAGGTCGGACTTTTTAATATTATGCAGGAAGGCGATGTGCAGCTCAAAGGCTATCCGGTTCGGTTGCCGCTTGATTTATTGCTCGTATTTTCGGCAAACCCGGAAGATTACACGGCTCGCGGAAAAATCATCACGCCGCTCAAAGACCGCATCGGCGCGGAAATTATGACGCATTATCCGAAGGACATCGGCTTGGGAACATTGATCACCAAACAGGAAGCGTGGATAAAACGCGGCGATCTGGATGGGTTTTCGGTTGAAATTCCTGATTTTATCGCGGAAACAATCGAGCAAATCGCTTTTGAAGCCCGCGACGATCAGCGCATTGACAAGCGTTCGGGCGTTTCGCAGAGATTTTCGATCAGCGCGACCGAATCGGCGGTTTCCAATGCCGAACGCCGCGCACTTATTACAAACGAAAAAGAAATCGTTCCGCGAATTTCCGACATTTACGCGGCACTTCCTTCGATGACCGGAAAAATGGAACTCGAATACGAAGGCGAACAGCTCGGCGCAACCCGTCTTGCCAAAGAACTTATCAAACGCGCCGCCGGAATTATTTTTGAAGGTTTTTTTCTCGGAATTGATTTCCAGCCAACAGTTGATTGGTTTGATAATGGCAATAAACTGCTTTTATCCGAAACTGCTTCGGCGGAAGAATGCGTGATGCTGCTTGAATCCGTTCCCGAATTGATCGAATCAACCTTAACGCCGCTCGCCTTTGAACGGAAAGATAAAGCAAAACTCGTCGCGGCGTGCGAATTCGTGCTCGAAGGACTCTACGCAAACAACAAAATCTCGCGCAACGAAGAAGGCGGTTTTGAAGCGACGACCAAAGCCAAACGCGACCGGCGCGGGCTGATTTACGAAGATTTGACCGATTTGGACAGTTTTAATTAATGCGGCAAAAACTATTTGTAATTGAAGATGTTTTTAAAATAACCGGACGCGGAATTGTCGTTACCGGAGAACTCGAATCTGATTCGCCCACATTTAAAGTCGGAAGTGAAGTTGTTTTAGTTAAACCGGACGGAAAAGAGTTCTTGACAGAAGTCACCGGTATTGAACATGTAAAGCCAATTAATTATGAAAATTTTAATTGGAAAAGGGTTGGAGTTATGCTGAAAAATATAGTTGATAAGGAAGATATTCCAATCGGAAGTGAAGGTTTTTTTGATACATAAAAAAAAAGTCGTGAGAACTTAAATTCTCACGACTTTTTTTTTAGTTAAACTCAACTAATTACTGACGGCGATTGCGATAATATCTGGTGGTTTTTTTCTTCGGTTTAATTCCGTAAGTATAAGCCGCACCTGAACCTGCGCCGACACCGGCACCGATCAATGCGCCTTTTTTGCCGCCGAGGATTCCGCCGATGATCGCGCCGGCTGCTCCGCCGATTCCGATGTTAAAGGCATTACGATGTCTCTGGTAAACGTTTTTATTGTTTCTTTCGTAATTGCGCGAATTGTAATCGCGTTTATATCGCTTGCTGTTTCTGGTTTGAGCATCCACCGCCAACGGAACCATAACTGCCATTATTGCTAAAGTTAAAAATGTTGCTAAGAATTTTTTCATTGCTTTTTCTCCTTCTTATATATTTAAAAGGGGTTTTTCCTTGTCTGTTTATTCTATAAGCAATGATTGTGCCAAAACACTAATATCTTTGTTTTATGCGGCTTGCAGACTTTTGGAAATAAAATTAAAAAGATGTATGCACTATATCGGTCATTTATAAACGGTATGGTCAGTTAGAATTTTGAATTGTATGTTGGAAGATGTCCGGGAGCTTAAAATAAAAAATCAGAAAAAAGAAGCCGCGATGATAAACTTCATTGCCGCTTCTTTTTTCTAGCAATAAAACTTAATATCTGCGGTTGGAATACCGGTTTCTTTTCTTTTTCGGTCTGATTCCGTAAGTGTAAGCCGCGCCTGCGCCCGCGCCGACACCTGCGCCGATCAATGCGCCTCTTTTGCCGCCGAGAATGCCGCCGAGAATCGCGCCCGAAGCACCGCCGATGCCGATATTAATCGCGTTGCGATGACGTGTGTAAACCGAGCGCCGGTCGCGTCCGTATCGGGAATTACCGCGATTGTCATAACGCCTGTTAGAACGATTGTTGTAATTTCTACGGCTCGATTGTCTTTGATTGCGCTGATATGACCTGTTGCGCTGGTAATTGTTGTAACTATTACCGTAGGTTAAATTATTGGATTTATTTTCGCCTGAAGACGCACTGACCGAAACCGGAACGAGTGCGGCGAATACGAAAAACATTGCTGAAATTGCCAAAAACTTTTTCATCTTTTTGTCACCTTCCTTATTAAATTATTTCAAAACAGGGGGAGAAATATGCTAAGTTTTTGGAGAGAGTAAAAACTAATCAAATATTCGTTTTATGAGTTAAACTATAAACAAACAATTAAGAAATGGCAAATCGCGTAAGTTTCCGGCAAGGAGTTCTAAAGGGTTTATGAAGTTTATAAAGTATTCAAAGTTCAAAGGTTTCGATGTTTTCGGCGTCAATCTCGGCGATCTGATGCAGTCGCTTTCCGATATGATGCTCGATTCGGGTTTTAACGATGATTATTACTGGAATCGTGAAAGAAACGAACTTGATGATTCGTTAGATGCGCTGCGTCAGGCACTTCTTGATGCACTTCTTGAACAAGGAGTTTTAGACGAACTCGACGTAGAAAAAATGCTTGCCGATAACGACGGCAAATTTAAGGGTTCGCTGCTCGAAAAATTGATAAATCAATTAATTGAAAGATTGGTCGAAGAAGGTTATCTTGATCTAAAGGAAGTTGAAAGACAGCAGAATCAACAGCAAAACGGACAGGGACAGGGCGAGATCGGTACGCCGCAGCCGCGCGACGTGCGTTTTCAGTTGACCGAAAAAGGCTTGGATTTTCTCGGTTATAAAACTTTGCAGAAACTGCTCGGTTCGATGGGCAAATCCTCGATTGGTCGCCACGAAACGCCGCATCTCGACACGGGGATTGAAGCCGCTTTGAGTTCAAAAGAATACGAATTCGGCGACACGATAAATCTGGATGTCAACGCCACGCTTTTGAGCGCGATCACCCGCGAAGGTTTGGGCGTGCCGCTTAATCTGGAATACAAGGATCTGCACGTTCACCAGCAGGATTATACATCTTCGTGCGCGACCGTTGTGATGCTCGATTGCTCGCATTCGATGATTCTCTACGGCGAAGACCGTTTCACGCCCGCAAAAAAGGTTGCGCTCGCTCTGTCGCATTTGATCAGAACGCAATATCCGGGCGACAGCTTAAAAATCGTGCTTTTCCACGACGATGCGGAAGAGCTGCCGATTGCCAAACTTGCTACAACGCAAGTCGGACCGTATCACACGAATACGGCGGAAGGCTTAAAACTCGCGCGAAGACTTTTAGCCGCGCAGCGCAAGGAAATGAAGCAGATCGTCATGGTTACGGACGGCAAACCGACCGCCGCGTTTATTGATACGGGAAATCCGGCGTATTTCAATCATCGCCGGTATTCGCAGGTAAATACCGGCAACGCAAAACGCGCTCTTTACAAAAATTCGATGGGCAACGATCCGTTCGTGATGGCGGAAACCTTCAAGGAAGTCCAGGCTTGCCGCAAGGCGGGAATTATGATCAATACTTTTATGCTTGCCAGCGATTATTATCTGGTCGAATTCGTCAAAAAAATGTCCGAAATGACCAGAGGTAAAGCATATTTTGCCAATCCGAATAATCTGACGCAGTTTGTTTTGATGGATTTTCTGAAACGGCGAACAAGCAGAGTCAAATAATATGAAGTTAATGAGGTGTTGGCGTTACAATATGGAAGTGCCGATGCTTGATGAAGAGGAATACAAAACAGTTAGCGAACTTTATCGGCAGGGTTTTTCATTTACGAAGGAATTTCGCCAAAAATATAATTTGCCTTTAGAAAATTGTTCGATTGATGAAAGATTTCGTCCTGTTCGGGAAAAATATAAGGAAATGACAGGTTTTACAGAAACAAATCATAACGCGATTATGCACCACAGAATTTCAATTTATGGTGAGCCTTGTGAAAGTTGCAGAAAACCTTTGAGAACACCGCAAGCAAATTTTTGTGCGGCTTGCGGCAAAACTGTTGAAGGAAAATTGTAATGCCTCAATTAAAAGTTAAGGTATTCGTATTTCAACGAAAAGCGGGGGCTTCAGCCCAATGGCATTAAGTTAAGCGATAACTTCTGTATTATCTTACACTCAGACTTGTCCGGCGAGGTCACAAAACTCGCACAAAAAGCCTCTAAGTCGCGTTTACTTATATTTTAAAGGCTGAATGGGGCAAGAAGTTGCTTCCGCCATTAACTATTGTTTCTGTAACCTATTGACGGCATTGAAGTAAT
>JBBRVS010000033.1:0-34041 GCA_038246645.1 Pyrinomonadales bacterium | reverse complement strand
GCGCAAAGGGCGCAAAGAGAGTTGTTTTTTACTGACTCGTCTTCATTTATCCCAAAATTTCTTATAGGGAAATCATTTTCCGTATTCCGCCTTTTCCCGTTCGAGTTCTTCAAGCAGATTTTTGTCGGCATAATTTAAGTTATTCTGCCGGTTTAATTTTGAGATAATCGCAAGTGCTTTATCAATCAGCTCAAGAGCTTTTGATTTGTCGCCATTTTTATTGTAAGCCGTTGCCATCGAGCGATAAGTTTTTGCCAGTTCGGTCTGATATGACGTTACGGTTTTGTCGGTTTCGACGACCTTTTCCATTTTAATATGAGCTTCCTGCAAGTATTTCAGAGCATTTTTCGGCTCGTTCAGCACAAGGAGCGAATCGGCGATTTCCCTTTCGATAACTGCCGTGCCTCTTAAATAATCATTTATTTCCGGTGAGAGTTTATGGAGTTTTGCCAGTGGTTCCAAGGCTTTCCGGGCATACTCGACCGAGCGTTTCGGATCATTCGATAAACGATAACCCTGAGCGATGGTGTAATAGCTAATTGCCAGATCATAGAGCGCAAATGATTCATCGGGTTCTTTTTCCAGTGCTTTTTGATTAAAATCAAGCGTTTTCAGACAGCTTTCAACAATTTTTTGTCCGTCGCGCTTTGCCGCATAAATTTCGCAATAGCCGAGATCATTAAGCCAGCCGCTTCTGATCAACGTATAATCTTCCGGTTTTATTTTTATCAGCTCTGCGGTCAGCAAAACGGATTCGTCAATATCCTTGATCGCCCCTTGAAAATCCCCGGAACCGGATTTCAAACGGCTGAATGCCCTTAAAACTCGCGGATATGCCTTTTTCGTATAATAATGTTCGGGAGTTGTTTTTAAAACTTCCTTTATTATATTTGCGGCTTCATCGAGCAGTTTGCCAGCCTTTTCATTTTCGACATTCATCAGCGGAATTGCGGCGTAATCCGCCAATAAAACCGCCAGACGATTCTGCAGATCGGGCGAATCGGGCTGTTCGGCGACAAGTTCGCGGCGCAGCGTGATGGCTTTTTCAAAAAACTCCGCCGCTTTTGCCGTATCTATATTCCCCAACAGAGTTTGCGCCGTAATTTGATAATTTCTCGACAGAGCCTCTTTGTCTTTGGCATCGCCGGGATTATTCCGAAAAGCCGATTCACGCAGTTTTTGGGCTTTATTATAGCTGGCGAGTCCGGCATTTATATCGCCTAAATTCGGTATATTGACCGCGCCTTGCACTTCGCCGATCTTTTCATACGCGGTGGCGAGTTCGAGCTGCAGTTCCGTATCTCCTTCGGCTTCCTGCGATAAACTTTCGAGATATTCTAAGGCGGTTTTCAGAATCTTTTCCCGCGCTTTGAGCGAGCCTTCGAGGTCTTCGATTTCCGGGAAAATATCGAAAAGATATGAATTGGCAAGTTTCCGCACATCATTGAAACGCTTTTCCGCTTTTACTCTTTCGGCTTGCGCGGCTCTTGCCTGCCAGAGCGTGGCGATGATTCCGCCGATGATTGCCAGAAAAATTAAAACACCGGCGATGGCGCTCGCTCTGTTTCGTTTGAAAAACTTTTCCGCCCGGTAGGAAAACGTATTCGGACGCGCCGTAACGGGCAAACCTTTAAGATGGCGTTTAATATCTTCCGAGAAATTTTCCGCCGATAAATAGCGTCTTTCCGGTTCTTTTCGGAGAGCTTTCAAAACGATGTTGTCAAGATCGCCGCGCAAACTGTTCGGGCTTAATTTGACTGCTTGCATATTCGTGCGGCGCATCATATTTGCTTCGGTTTCACCGGATTTTTGTTTATCCCGCAATTCTGCAATTTCCGAATTTTGAATTACGGTTTCCGCTTCGGTGGCGGTTTTAAATTGTCCGGAAACGGTTTCGACCATCGAAGACGGCAGCGGCGGATCTGTTTCGAGGACGGCTTTGTAGATTTCCTTTAAGTTGTCTTCTTTTGTTTCAAACGGACGATGTCCGCTCAAAAGTTCATAGAGAATTACGCCTAAGGAATAAATATCGGTCGCAGTCGTTACGCTTTTGCCTTGAAGCTGTTCGGGCGAAGCATAAGATGGCGTCATCACGCCCAATCTGGTAACGGTGGCGGAATTTGCCTGCTCGAATTCGGCAGAAATGATTTTTGAAATCCCGAAATCGAGCAGTTTCGGATTGCCGTCTTCGGTAACGAGAATATTCGAAGGTTTTAAATCGCGGTGAACGATCAGATTGCGGTGAGCAAAATCAACCGCCGCACAAACATCTCTGAATAAATCGAGCCTTTGATTCAGATCGAGCCGATATTTATTGCAATAATCATCAATCGCCAAGCCTTCGACATATTCCATCGCGATATACGGAATTTTGTCTCCGGTCGTTCCGGCATCGAGCAGCCGCGCAATATTCGGATGTTCCAGAGATGCCAGAATCTCGCGTTCCTGCTGAAACCGGCGGCGCAGGGCGGCGGTGTTCATCTCGCGTTTTAATAATTTCAGCGCAACGCGCTGAGAGAATTTCCCGTCGGTTCTTTCCGCCAGATAAACCGCGCCCATTCCGCCGTAACCGAGTTCGCGGATGACTCTGTAAACACCGAAAGTTTGTCCGAAGATTGAATCCTTCTCATTTTCTTCGTCAAAAAAATCCTTTGAAAATTCGACCGCCGAAAGGTGCATTAAATCTTCGGCTTCGGTTTCAAACGCCAGCAAAGATTCGACTTCAGCCCGAATTTCCGGGCTTAAATCAGCATTCTTTAAGAAGGTTTCTCTTGCGGAAAACTCCAACGCCAGAGCATCTTCAAGAACTTCTTTTACTTTTTTCCAATTTTCGGCTTTCATAAATAGAGTTGATAAAATTTTTGTCTTTTTTCTTTATGCGAAAATTTTAAGAAAAAACTGCCAAAAAAGCATAAATTTTTTTGAATTGCGTAAGATTATAGAAAGTTTTCCTAATCGGTCTTACCTTTAACCCTCTACTTTTTACATGAATTGACAAAGCACGTTAGAAAGGTACCGCCGTCCGTCTCGGCGGCTGTCGCGGCGTACGTCCCGCCGCCGCTTTTCGTTGAAATTCAAATATTCGTTAATTATCGCAAAACGCCGCCGAGACGGACGGCGCAAGCATCCGTCGAGACGGACGGCGGTACCTTCTTTCCAACCTATTTTGTCAACACATTTACTTTCTATCTTTGATTGAGTTCGCGGTACAGCCAGAGCCGCGCCGATTGCCATTCGCGCCCGACGGTTCGCTCAGAAATGTCGAGATGTTCGGCGATTTCCTTGTTGCTCATTCCGCCGAAAAAACGCATTTCGACGATCTTTGCCTGCCGCTCGTCGAATTCGGCGAGATTTTGCAGAACTTCGTCTAAAGCCATGATCGAACCGGCGCGGTCTTCGACCGGAATCTGCACGTCGTCGAGCGAAAAATAAATCGGACTGCTCCCGCGTTTTGCCGCGCTGTGCGTGCGGGCGTGATCAACGAGAATCTGGCGCATCAGGCGCGAAGCAATGCCGTAGAAATGATTCCGGTTTTGCCAGTCAATGCCGGATTGTTCGCTCAGACGCAGGAACGCTTCGTGAACCAGTGCGGTCGGCTGCAAGGTGTGATTAACGCGTTCCCGCGACATAAAAAATCGCGCCTGCCGTTTCAGTTCGTCATACACAAACGGCAACAGACGCTCTTTCGCATCTTCATTGCCTTCATTCCAATCCTGAAGGATTTGCGTGATTTCCGATGGCTTTTTGTTATTCATAATTATTTGAATAATTGGATTATACAACGGATTTTAGCTTATTTCCCTGAAAAAGAAAATAAATATTTAAAGTTGTGTCCGCCTTTCTCAATTTTTTCCGCATAAACAACTGGAAGAAAAAAATCAGCTTTATTTTACAGGAGAAAATAATGGAGAAAGTTATAAAATATTTAAAAACAAGTTTTGTTGCAGCAATTTTTGCGATATTAATTTCAGTTGTAAGCATTTCAGCAGCAACATTTACCGTAACAAATACAAACGACAGCGGCGCGGGCAGTCTGCGGCAGGCGATTTTAGACGCGAACGCGGCGGCGGGCGACGATATTATCGCTTTCGATTCGAGCTTCAATGTTCCGCGCACGATTACTTTGGGCGGCACTCAAATTTTAATTACGGGCAACGGCGCACTAACAATTAACGGTCCGGGAATGAATCTTCTAACTGTTTCCGGCAACAACGCGAGCCGCGTCTTCGAAATCAGCGGCGTGAATTCGCCGTCAATCGGAACAGTTACGATCAACAATTTAACTATCACGCTCGGTTTCCAGGAAGGAAGCCTCGCCAGTTCCGGCTCGGGCATCGGCATCAACAATGGTCCTTCTAGTCCGGGGGCGACATTTGTCCCGGTCGTCATTAATAACGTGCTTTTCAAAAATAATGTCGGCGGCAGTAATACCGGCGGTGGCATCGGATGTTGGCGGTCGGGCAGTATCACTGTGAACAACTCGGTTTTTACAAGAAACTTCGCAAACGGCGGCGGTGCACTGGCTAATGGCAGCGGAAGCGGACAATGCGCCTCGGTTACAATCAATAATTCGTCGTTTTACGAAAATCAGTTCAATGCCAGCGGTAATACGGGGACGACAATTGTTTCCAGCGGCAATCCCGGTACCGGAATACTCACGATTAGCGGCTCGGCTTTTTATAACAACGGCAATGATTCGGTGAACAACACCATACTTATATCATCATTCGGAACAACCAACACGATGACGAATACGACATTTGCCAGTAATCGAAATTTCGGCGCAACACTTGCTCTTGCATTTGGAACGTTTGCGATGACGAACGTTACTATCTCCAAAAATACGGCGCAATCTAATAATCTTCCGGCAGGTATAAGTTTAGTCGGCGGCGCGATTCTCAATATGGGCAACTCGATTCTCGCGGGCAACACCAGTCCGGGTGGAGAAAATAATATCGCAGCAGTAGGCACATTCGTTTCGCAGGGCTACAACATTATCGGAAACAATTTTGAACCGCTCGTCATTACCGGCAATACGACCGGAAATTTGCTCGGCGTTAATCCTTCATTTGATAGTATGTTGCGCGACAACGGCGGACCGACCAAAACCCTCGCCTTACGTCCGTGCAGTCCGGCGATTGATGCCGGTAATCCGTCCACATTTCCGCCGGTAGATCAGAGAGGAATTACGCGACCACAGGATGGCGACGGCAATGGAACTCCGCGTGCGGACATCGGCGCATTCGAGCGGCGAACAATTGATGTCGTCCCGTCTGCCTTCGTTGATTTTGACTGTGATTCTAAAACGGACATCGGTATTTTTCGACCCGCTAGAGGAGAATGGTGGTATTTACGCTCTTCTGATGGTTCGAATCGTTTCTTTCAGTTTGGTGCTTCCGCAGATAAAATCGTCCCGGCGGATTATACGGGCGACGGCAAAACCGATATTGCTATCTACAGACCTTCTTCGGGCGAATGGTTTATCCTCCGAAGCGAAGACTCGTCATTTTATTCCTTCCCGTTCGGCACGTCCACAGATATTCCGACTCCGTCAGATTTTGACGGCGACGGAAAGGCGGATACTGCCGTATTCCGTCCTTCTTCGGCAACCTGGTTTATTATTAGTTCAAGCGGCAATGGAACGATCATTACAACCTTCGGAGCAAACGGCGATCTGCCGGTGGCGGCGGATTATGACGGTGATGGCAGCAGCGATATTGCTATCTTCAGACCGTCTACGGGAGCCTGGTGGATTAATCGCTCATCTGCCGGAGTGATTGTGACAAACTTCGGAATATCTTCGGATAAAACGGTTCAGGCGGATTATACGGGAGACGGCAAAGCGGATGTCGCTTTTTTCCGTCCATCAACCGGAGAATGGTTTATCTTGAGATCGGAAAATTCTTCATTTTACTCGGTTCCGTTCGGGACAACCGGCGATATTCCCGCGCCGGGCGATTACGACGGGGACGGAATAGCTGATGTGACGATCTTCCGACCATCGGCGGCGACCTGGTATATCAATGGTTCGACCTCGGGAACGCAAATTTTCGGATTCGGAGCAACGGGCGATCAGCCGATTTCAAATGCTTACATCAGATAATTTGCAACCAAAGACAGATTTCCGAACATTCTTTTTTCTAATAAAAAATGTTTGGAAAATAAACCGAGTAGGCGAAAAAGTAACCGGTTACTTTTTCGCCTACTCGGTTTTGTAAATAACCGGCGAAATTACCGGTTAATCGAATTAAAAAACTATTTGAGCGCGGAAACGGTTTTCTGTTTTCTTTTCGAGTTTTGTTATCAATTTATTCGCAATTTTCCTTTTTTTTGCATTGTAGGTTAGAATAAAACTAATTTAATAAAATAGTTATAAGATAAGGGAGATTTTTTAACCGTGAAGTCAGAACTTGAGAAATTAATAGAACTGCAGAAAACAGATACCAACATTCGCAAATTAAAACAGAGTATCGAAACCGCAAAAGAAAGGCGTGCTAGTATTGAACAGGAGTTTGAACAGCACGCTTTTTCTATTCGTGAACTGCAAAATACACGCGACGAAGCGCGAAACATCCGCGCCGAACTCGAAAATCAAATAATTACCGACAAAACCTATATTGACCGCGCCAATCGCAACCTGCAAGGCGCAAAAGATCAGAAGCAATATGAAACCGCAATGCGCGAACTGGACGCTTTGCAAAAAAAGGTTTCAAAACTCGAAACCGAGGTTTTGGAAAAAATGACCGAAATCGAAGAGGTCGAAAAGGTTTTGGAAGAACGCGCCGAGGAAGTGAATTCGCTCGAGGCAAACCGCGATGCGGCACTTAAGATATTTGACGGCGAACTCGACGCGCACCGGCAGGAATTTGAAGCCGAAACACAAAAACGCGACGAGATTTTCCTGACGCTTCCCGCGCAGCTTGCCGCAGTCTATAACCGGATGGCGCAGAGAAGCCGCGACGGAATCGCCGTGGCGGAAGTCATCAACGGTTCGTGCAGCGCGTGTTTTATGGCACTTCGCCCGCAAATGCAGGTCGAACTAAAAACCAGCAACCAAATTATGACCTGCGAAAGCTGTGCGCGGATTCTCTATATCCAGCCGCAGCAAACCGAAGAAGCCTCGGCAAGTTGAAAAAAAGTGATAAATCTTGCTTTTAATCATTAGATTTTGTATGTTTTATTGAAACTTTTAAAATTCTCAAAGAAGTTGTAGTTGAAATTAAATCATAAAATATTATGACGACAGCAAGTGTAGGTTTCGCCGAAATTTCCACCCACGTTTTGATTGAAGATATAAAGTCCGAAATCAAAGACGAATATTTAGCCGACGATAAAAGACCTTGGATCGTCGGCTTTTCGGGCGGCAAGAATTCAACTACTTTGCTTCAACTCGTTTTTTACTCGCTACTTGAACTGCAAAAGACACAACCGCTTGAACGGGAAATTCACGTTCTCTGCAACGATACACTGGTTGAAAATCCGGCAGTTGCGCGATGGATTGACGAACACGCTTGATAAAATCCGCGCTGCCGGAGAAGATTACGGATTCCCGATCAAAGTTGTCAAAGTTACGCCGATTTTAGGCGATACGTTTTGGATAAATCTTATAGGCAAAGGTTATCCGTCGCCAAACCGTTTTTTCCGTTGGTGTACGGAAAGAATGAAAATTAATCCGACGAATAAATATATCAAGGACACACTCGGCGATAACGGTGAAGCGATCATTTTACTCGGCACGCGCAAAGCCGAAAGCACCAATCGCAAGGCTTCGATGGCGAAACACGAACGCAAATATTCGCGTCTTCGCAAACACCAATTGCCCGGCGTTTACGTTTTTGCGCCGATTGCCGATTTAACCGATAATCACGTCTGGACATATCTTCTACAAGTTCCAAGTCCTTGGAAGGGTAGTAATCGCAAACTTTTCACGCTTTACCGCAACGCTTCCGGCGGCGAATGTCCGCTGGTCATTGACACGACAACGCCAAGTTGCGGCAATTCGCGTTTCGGCTGCTGGACTTGCACCGTCGTTGACCACGATAAATCAATGGAAGGTTTAATTGACACGGGCGAATACTGGATGGAACCGCTTCTCGATATGCGCGACTGGCTCAAAAAAATCCGCGACGACGAAACAATGCGCCGCAAATTCCGCCGCAATCTCCAAGACGGACTCGGACCTTTTACAAAAGAAGCCCGCGCCGAAATACTGAAACGGCTTTTGAAAGTGCACTGCCGTTGGCAATAGATATGCCGCTAATCACAAGCGAAGAGATTTCCGGTATTCAATGGATTTGGTATCACGATTTTCACGACGCGCCAAGCGTCACCAAAATTTACTACGAAGTTTTTGGAGAAGAATTTGCGATGAATAAAGAAATTAACCAACGTCGCGCCCAAGACCGTGCCTTGCTTGAAGAAATCTGCAAAGAACAAGGCGTTCCGGTCGAACTGGTCGAACAACTCTTACAAATCGAAAAAGACAAAAGCGGTCTGATGCGCCGCCATAATATTTATCAGGATATTGATATGGCTTTGAGATGTTAGAAACTTTCAGGTTTGTCTTTATGAACAGTCTAAGAAAATGTGAAGTAGATGAATTTTATTTTTTGTTTTTCTTTGATGAATGCTCAGCCACTCGTATGAAATTTCCGAAATAATGTTAATTTCCGTTAATCCTAACTCAACTGCCATATTATTTGTGGTTTTATCTTCTTTAAATTTCCGAGTTAATTCACCAAACCAATAGTTTACATCTTTATCTTGATAAAAACCTATCATTGCCGCTTCTGGATATGCGGAAGCATAAATTTCATTGACAAATCTCATTATTCCCTTATCACAATATTTTCCTATAGAAAATCCATTAGTCTTTAATCTCTTTGCCTCCACAGTATAACGGCGACGGGGAATGGATCGTCCACCTGATTCTTCAAAAACTATATCGAAATAAATAAGTTCATCTTTTATATTTTGAGAATCTTTCTTAATTATTTCTGCTGGTTCAGGAAAAACTGAATATGGTTCTCTTTGTAATCTGTCAGGAAGAAGTCCGATTTTATTTAGTCCAGTATTAATAGCTTCTGCCATTCTAACCGTTATTGTAGGCTCTTCGGTGTCGGAATGAATTTCATTTCGTATCCAATTATAGCCAAACACTAAAAGCCTATGAACATCTCGCCTGAAATAGTCAGGATAATCGCTTTGAAAAAAACTTTTCATTTTATCTTGGTTGGTCAGCGATGGCATTTTCATATTTTGAGGTTTGTGCAAACCTGTCTGAATTCAAATCAATATTTGCAAGAGTTTTTCCTATTAAATCATTTGCGTCAGAAATAGCTTGCGATTGTGTCCAATCAATTAAACGTGGCGATTTACATATATAAAAAGTATCTTTTGTATTAAAAAAACGCAGTTCACGCTGAATATATACCCATTGGCTGAATCTTTCCTCAAGTCCTTTTTTTATATCTGCTAAAACATCTTTCCAATCATCTACAGCTTTCTCTATTCTAAAATTTTGTGTTTCTTTTGTTTGCAGAAGATTTACTTGGCAAACAATTAATTCATCTGAATAGATAAGAGTTATAAGGTGTCTTTCGTTTCCATCTTGAACAAATTCGTCTAATTCATATCGCAATCTTTCAGCATAATTTTCTAAATCCATTTTTTGAGGTTTTTTTACAGCCTTTACATTTGAAGTTTTTCCTTTATTTAGGGAAAGTTTTACATTAAAAAAATCATGGACTAGAAGTTTTATACTTTCTGGAATCTCCAATATTTCTTCAATCTTAGAATCTAAAATTTCTTGTAAAATCTTAACTTCTTCACCCTGTTGTTCTTTAGTTACTAAATCTGTTTGTAGCTGTGCAAGCAAATCTACTTGGTGTTCAGAAAATGAAGGAACAGGAAGCATTTCCCAATCTTTTTTTGATAATGTTGTTCTTGATATGCCCCATTGTGGGTTCATAAAAAATAGAAGATAACGACAAACAGAAGAACTAAAATATATAGAAATAGCTTTTAAAAGATTTGCGTCATCATCTGGAACGGCAACAGCATATTGACTACCAACCGCAAAATCTTTGTCGCTGTATATGGCATATTGACTATTAAGAATCAAATGAGGAGATGGAATTAGATTATATCCAATTTTTCTTCTTTGTCTGACAAACCGCATTTGATTTGGTATTGGCACTAATGCTCTTGATGGAATAGAAAAATGAAAATTCGATTCATTTAACATTTTTGAATTGAGTATTTTTAGATCATTACCATATTTTTCAAATACCCATTTGTCAATCTCTTCGATAGGATCGTCTTCGTTATTTTGTTCTTCGTGCCTAAGTTCTAAACCCTTATGAAGATTCCATCTTTTGCTCCTTCTTATTGCGTTAAATGTTTGTGAAATTGTATTGCGTAGTCGGGTAAATGCTCTTTCATCTTCATAGCTTCCCCACATAGCCATTTTCCATACCAAAGAATTTCCGGTTTCTGCTTGTTTTGAGGAAATTATTTTAATCTCATTTTTGTTAATGATGATTGTCCAAACGGGTCTTGATACTTTTCCTTCTCCTAGTTGTGCAAGAATTTGATTAGCAACAAATGGGCTGTAATGCCAGATTGGTTTTTTTTCGCTTCCAAAAACAAATTTTTTATAAATTACAGTAATAGCAGAAACATCTGCCTGAAATAACAAATAATGGAAATTTGAAAAATTTGTGATTCGGCGAACTTCATTTTGTCTAAAAAACTCTTGACGAAAAATTTTCGATGTATTTTTATTATTAAATAACATTTGTGTTGCAGGAAGCACAAAACCAATACATCCATCTTCGGCAACGAATTCAGTTGCTCGCCAAGCAAAAGCAGTTTCAATTCTCTTATCTGAAACGGGACGAGTTTCTGAATTTGACTGAATCCATTCTAAAGCGTTTTTATCCTCTTTATTTTTTTTTATGTTTATAGCTTTCCACGGTGGATTTCCGATAACCCAATCAAAGGACATCGTAAGCGGATAAAATTCTTTATTTGGATTAAAGAAATCACCCTCAAAAATATTTTTGTCATGAAGGTTCGGAAATTTAAAGTCGTCATATCTATCCAAGTCGGGAGGCTCAATGTAATTAAGTAAAATCAAAATCAAACTGAATTCAGTTACATAACAAGCCTCAAGATTTAACTCTACGCCGTGAATACTTTCATTCATGATTTGTTTTAATTCATCTGGCGTGAGATTTCGTTGTTGGCGTTTTTGCAACTCTAATTCAATTAAATAACGGTAGGTTAAAACTAAGAAAATTCCCGACCCGCAACACGGATCAAGAATCTTCATACCACGTTTGAGCGGTTTGACTGTATTTATTTCATTAACAAGATAATCTGCAAGGGCTTCAGGAGTATAAACTGCACCGTGCTTTTTGCTTAAACCTTGAGCTTTGAGGAATTGTTCGTATATATATGAAAGTGTTTCGATCGGAATATATGAAAAATCATAAATACCAAATAAAACTCTTTCTCCATATGCTGTATCTCCATAAAAAACAGACGCAACAAAATCAACAATTTCACTGTTGATAACCTCTTTGAAATCCTTTGGAAATGGAAAAATTTTTCCTTCAAAACGAAATTCAATAGCATCATTGAGTTTTATTAATTCAGACAAAGTTGCTCCGCGATTCAACACCTTATCTAAATCAATATTTCTCTTTTTTGCCCAGTTTTCAGTCAAAATTTCACGGTCATAAAGATACTGAAAATAAATATATTTTCCGATAATTGCGTGAATATATTTCAGAGCATCTTCTTTCTCAAAATTAGATAATTTTTCAATAAGGACTTGCTCTAAATCTTCCAGATTTTTTAGTAATCTCTTGTCAACCCGATTATCATAATTAAACTTATCTTGTGGTGCATTTCTTAATTTTTGCCAAATACTTCCATCGTCAATTGAATCAGCATTATATTTTTCTAAAGCCTCCATAGTAACTTTGGAAAAATCAGCAAACAAACCTGTTTGTGTTAAATCAACTTCATCAAGAAGTCCTTGATTTGGATTGTTTGGATCATAATCAAAACCTGTATAAACTCTAATTTGATCTGGAAGACTGACGATAATAAAAGGTGCAAAACTCGTATTCCAAAGACTATGATGAATTTCTCTAGCTTCTTCTGGAGTTTCGGCTTTAGCCACAAATACAACTGGTTGAAAATTTACTAAACTTTCATCAATTTGAAGATTTATGTCTAATTCTTCATCAGTATAATCAGGGTTTATGACATATGTTCCATGAATTTGAGCATTTTGATTATCTTCATTAATACGAGAAACTATTCTAGAAAGTGGAGAAAGAGATTGTAAGGATGAGAATGCTTCAAATGGATAATATTTTACACCAGATTTCTCACTATAACCGAGGTTAGATAAAAGATTGTCTAGTGGCATATTTGTCATAAACTATTGAAGTAATTACATTTAAGTCAGCTTTCATGTTCTGTTGCATTTGTGAAAATCCATCTATTTTATAACATAGTTTTAAACATTATGTAAAAAGGCATTAGTAATGTTGGGAAATTAAAACTTAACTAAATATTTCCGGTTAGTTTCGTATTTTTAGGAAGTATTACTGATTTTGAATTGCTCGGCGAAGATAACGCGCAGTTGATAAGCAGCAGATTTTTAGCGGCGGCGGAACGGATTACACGCCGCTTTTTCGGGCTTTGATTGTGCAAAGACATCATCGTATTTTGTCGGACGACGAGTTTTTGCAGTTGCTTAAAGATCACGTTGACCACGGGTTTGATTTGATTAGAAATGACACCGACGGGTTTAAGTCGGAAGATGATTATGTTGATTATCTCGTCGAATTGACGCGCACGGGGCTTGAACAGCGGACGCAGGAAGCCGCGCCGACTATTGAGGCGACTCCGGCATTTGGCGGGTTGATTGATTTGCAAATCGGTTGGAACGCGGAAACGGACGCGGCGGTTTCGGTGGAGTTTAACCGGCAGACGAATGATTATCTCGCCGTTACGGGCAAGCCGGGAAGCGGGAAGACGCAGTTTGTTAAGGATTTGCTGGCGCAGATTCGTCGGCAGTCGGAATATCAGGTCAATTTTATCTTTTTTGATTACGCGAAGGGCGATGTGGCGGACGATGCGGATTTTGTGGCGGCGACGCGGGCGGAAGTCGTGCGTTTGCCTGAAGAGAGTTTGCCCGTCAATCCGTTTTCGCGGGTGAACGTCAATTCGGAAACGGCGGTCAAAGTCGCCGCGCAGGAATTTGCCGATTTGATCCGCGATGTCGAAAAGCGTCTGGGGACAATTCAGGCGCAATTGCTTTATGATGCGATTTTGCGCGGGTTTGAAGTGCGGCGTGGGGAAAATCCGCCGTTTCCCGATTTTGAGATTATTCGGCAAAAAGAGAAAAGAAATTTAGCCACAGATTTTCACGGATAAACTCAGATGAAGAAAAGATGATAAAAGAAATTTTATAGAAAAAAATCGAAAAAATATCTTGTGTTTATCTGTGAAAATCTGTGGCTAAAAATTCTTTGATTTTCAGATTTTCGCGTCGGCGCGTGAAACAGATGCTTGGGCGAATCTGACCGATAAAACCGTGATTATTGATCTGCACGGGTTGACAGTTTTACGCGAATTGACAGTTTGCCTTGTTTTAACTTCTCTTTACCGCGAATTGATGGCAATGCCGGATTCAAATGTTGCGGACGGCGTTCGAGAAATGCGGACGATTATCGTCATTGACGAAGCGCATCATTTTTTGAAAGATAAACGGCGTAATGCAATTTTGGAAAGGTTGATTCGGGAAATCAGAAGTAAGGGCGCGTCGATTTTCCTAATGTCGCAATCGCCCGACGATTACGACCAGCAAGATTTTGATTTTGCCGAACTTCTGGAATTCATTTTTATTTTGCAGTCAAATGCCCGTGCGACCAAATTTTTGCAGACTTCTCTCGGAATTTCCGCACAGGAAGCAAAAACGATTTCGGCTGAAATGAATAACCTTGAAACTGCACACGCTTTCGGCAAGTCATATGACGCAAATCAGAAAAATAAGGTCAGCCGCTTACGTGTCAGACAATTCTGGCGAGAAAAAGGTAAGTGAAAAGTGAGAGGTTATAAGTTTGAAATAATTTCAAACTTATAACCTCTCACTTTTCACTTACTTACTCCATTCATCCGAAATCTTTACGTCAACACTTACGGGAACTTTTTTGATGTATTCTTCGCCCGCGTCGCACATTGCTTTTTCCAGATTTTTCGCCGTGATTTCGGCTTCGGAAGCGTCGGCTTCGACGATGATTTCGTCGTGAACGATGTTGACGAGTTTTGCGCTTGTTCCGGTAATTTTGTCGTGCAGAAGCCGTAAAGCGCGTTTTAAAATGTCTGCTGAAGTTCCTTGAATCGGAAAATTTTTGCCGTTGCGCTGTGCGCCGGACGCGGCGCGGCGGTCGTTTTCATCGAAGCGAAAACGCATTAATCTTCCGGTTGCCGTGCGCGAAGTTCGGTCAACCAACGTTTTTCGCGCCGCATCTCTGAGCCACGCGTCGAGTCCGCGATAGGTCGAAAAATAACGACGCATAATATTTTCCGCTTCGGTTTGTGTCAAGCCTGTCATCAATGCAAATCTCTGCGCGCCGATGCCGTAAACTACGCCGAAATTTAATCTTTTGGCAAACGAACGCTGATCGCTCGTAACGTCTTCCGGTTTCACATTAAATACCTGCGCGGCGGTCGTTTTATGAAAATCTTCGCCGGAAATAAAGGCTTTGATAAAATTTTCGTCATTTGAAAAATCCGCCAAAATTCTGAGTTCAACCTGCGAATAATCGGCAACAATCAATTTTCTGCCGTCCGGCGCACGAAAACATCTTCGATATTCTTCTTCGTGCGGAATTTGCTGAATATTCGGTTTACTACAAGAAAATCTGCCGGTCGGTGCGCCGATCTGCCGAAAATCGGCGTGAATTCTATCGGTTTCGGGTTTGATAAATTCCAGAATATTTTCGCCGAAACTCGTCAGGGATTTTGCCACGCCGCGATATTCGAGCAGTTTGGCGACAACCGGAAATTTCTCCGCCAGCGGCTGCAATTCCCAGCCGCGGGTCGTGTCGCCCATCGGAACGCCGAGATTTTTGAGCGCATCCATCACCTGATTTTGCGAATTCAAGTTTATTTCCGCCACCCCGAACAAAGACGCTTGCGCGACTCCCGCCGAAAGCATTTTTTGAAGATCCCACCCGATGATTTCCTGCGCTTTTTTTACCTTTTCAAGCTGTTCGCGCCAGCGCGCTTCGTCCAGATAAAAACCGTTAAGTTCCATCGCCGCAATCGGCATTACGCAGTCGAATTCTAATTTTGCAACGCGAATTAAATCATCTTGCTTTAATCTTTCGACGATCTTTTCGCGCAAGGGAACCATCGTCGCCGCATCCCGCGCGGCATATTCGATCTGCGACTGTGATAATTCTTCCGCGCTCCAATCGCTGACTTGTTCGCTTTTGTCCATCTCGATGCCGAGGAAAAACTCGGAAACGGCGGCGAGATTATGTCTTCTATCCTGATCTCCGGCGGCGATCAATTGACTTGCCAGCAGTGTGTCGAAAATTCCGTTGAGGTCAACTCCTAAATGATGCTTTGTCCATTTCGCATCGAATTTCGCATTATGCGCGACCTTGATCGGTTTCGGTGCGTTTAGGATCTCGCGAAGCGGCGCGAGTTCGGGCAGGGTTTTCAAATCACCCTTTTCCATAAAAGGTTTCAGATCAATAACTTTCGTATCCTTCCCGGTGCTTAATTGAACGAGCCGAATATAGCCATCGAACGGATCGAGCGCGGTCGTTTCGGTATCGAAACCGAGATAATCTTCCGTTTTTAATTCATCACACGCCTTTTTGAGCGATTCGGCATCGGTGATTAACTGAAAATAAACTTCCATAATTTTTAGTAAGCAGTTTTTTATTTTCCGCGAAAAGACGCGAAAACGCGCGAAAAAAAGAGAAAAACAGTATATTTTTTTCGTCTTTTTGACAAAGAAAATCTGACGCAGCTCTAAAAAATCTCGAATCGAATAAAAATCCCTGTCTATCCTGAAAATCCCTGTAAATTATTCCTCTTCTTCCAAAGCCTCGCTCGCTTCCTGCCGGATTTCACCGACTCCGGCGTTGAATTTTCCTTCGCCGGTGACGCCCGGATCGCCCGTCAGCATTCCGCCGATGATTTCCAGATCGCCTAAAATTTCCTGTCCGATGCCCTTCCAACTTTCTTCCGTCGCGGTTTCTTCATCCAGTTTATTTTTGTCCGTCATTTATTTTAAAACTCCTTTTAAGTTGTTACTGCGGTAAGATTTCCCTGATTTCAGACCAATCGCAAATTGCAAATTGTAGATCGCCAATCCATTTTTATATATTTGATTTTAACATATTCTTTCACGCAAAACCTCGAACGCCTTTGCGATAAATCTCTTTTCAACTAAAATCTTGTGTTAGATGAAAAAACTTCTTTTTTTAATTTTGCCGGTCTTTTTCGCTGTTTCAATTTCAGCGCAGGAAAAATGCGAACTAAGCGTAAATGCCGCGCCGATGCTTTTTAACTTAAAGCTCGGAATGAACGGTTCGCAGGCAAAACGCGCAGTTGGCGGAAGGCTGAATATTAAAAACATAAAGACGGGAACTTTTTTCCAAAATTTTATCAAAAATTCGCCGCCGCCGAATTTAAGCGGCGCGTCCGCCATTTATCTCAGATTTTTCGATTCAAAACTCTATCAGATCGAGATTTTTTATGAGAATGAAAATGCGGTTTTAGAAAATTTCGTCCGCAGTTTTTCCGCAAAGGAAAATCTGCCGCCGGAATTTTGGAAGATCGAATACGGAATCGCTCGATTAAATTGCGGCGAATTTTCAGTAATTATTGATAATTTCTTAAACCCGCGCATTCAATTGACCGATGAAATAATCAATGCGGAGTTTGAAAAATCACAGAAAAAAAAGAAAGAAAATTAACAGGGATTTCAGGATAGACAAGGATTTACAAACAAAGCAAAGAAGTTATCCCTGTTCACCCTGAAATCCTCGGTTAATTTCTTCTGATTAGTGCATTCTATTTTTCGACCGGCACGAGCCGCAAAATCCGGTCGTCTTCCTTTGCCGCGTCGCCGCGACCGTCGCGGTTTGAGGTGGAAAAATAGATAAAACCTTCCGGGGATGCGGCGACTTCGCGGATTCGCCCAAATTCCTTTTTCAAAAGAAATTCCTGCGCGGTGATTTTTCTGCCTTCGATGACCAGCCGGACAATCGCTTCGCCTTTTAATGCGCCGAAAAACAGATTTCCTTTGAATGCCGGAAACGCCGCGCCGCGATAAAACATCGCGCTTGCCGGCGCGAGCGCGGGAGTATATTCGACGAGCGGCGTTTCCATTCCGTCTTTTTCCATTAAATGACTGATTTTGTCCCAGCCGTAATTTTTACCGCGTTCGACGATATTTACCTCATCGCCGCCCGAACGCTTTTTAAACCACGAAACGCCGTCAATCAGGCTCGGTCCGTGTTCGGTCTGAAACATCAGATTCGTTTCGGGCTGCCACGCAATTCCTTGCGCGTTGCGGTGTCCGTAACTCCAGATTTCGCCGCGCGCATCCTTTTGACCAATAAAAGGATTGTCTTCGGGAATTGTGCCGTCGTCGTTAAGCCGCAGAGTTTTGCCATTTAGAGAATTCAAATCCTGCGCGAGTTTTTGTTTGGTCGCGTCGCCCGTTGTAATGTAGAGTTTTTTATCAACCGGACCGAAGCTCAGGCGCATCCCGGCGTGATATTGCGCGGCGGAAATTCCTTCGATAATCGTTTTTGGCTGGATCAGATTTTCGCCCGTTTCCTTAAATCGCACGACGCGCACCTTTTTCCCGTCATTTGTATCGTAAACATACGCGAAATAAAGCAGTTTGTTTTCGGCAAAATCAGGATGAAGCGTCATTCCCATCAAACCCGTCTCGCCGTCGAGCTTTACGTCCGAAAATGTAAAAAGCGGTTTTTCGCGCAAGTTTCCGTTTTCGATGACGCGAACTCTGCCCGGTCTTTCGGTAAAAAATATCCGACCGTCCGGCGCGAAAACGATTGACCAGACGACTTCCAGATTCGACGCAACGGTTTCAACCTTGAATTTTGCCGTTTTTTCGGGCGGCGGCAGATTATCTCCGCTGCCCGAATCCGTAAAAGGCGCGTTCGCACAGGCTGTAGTGCCGAACAGCAGAAAAATTAAAAGAAAACTTGGGATGTAAATATGTTTTGACTTCATTTTGTTGAAATTTTACCCGTGAAAATGTCTTGATGCGTTTCTCTTCGCATTTTCCGTTATCCATTTTCCATTTTCCATTACTTTTTACTTGATGCCGCAGATTCGCCGAGCGATGCAATGACTTTTCCCAAGAATTCGTCAACTTTGCTGTTTTCGATCCAACGCGCAACGATCAATAAATCGTTTTTTCGGTCAAAATAGATAATATTCGTGCCGTTTCCCAAAATGGCGATTGTGCCTTCGGGTGCGTTTTTGTAGAGTTTTTGGTCGGTATTGAGAAAGAAATTCATATAGCCGTAAGTCGGTTCAGCCGCGCCCGGCGTTTCGGCGCGTTTTATGAAATCTTCCGAGATAATTTGTTTATTATTCCATTTTCCGCGTCGCAAAAAGAGCAGACCGAACCGCGCCATATCGCGTGCCGAGATAAACATTCCGCCGCCCCAATGCCCGCCGCCGCTGACCGACTGCATAATTTGCCCGTCAATCAAAACGAAGGAATTTTCGTAACCGTGCCAACGCCAGGAGCCGGACGCGCCGATCTCGTCCATCAGATTTTCCTTCAAAACCTGCGGCAAGGGCTTGCGCCAGACATTCAAAGCGCAGAGCGCGAGCAGATTGACGCGCGTGTCGTTATATTCATAAACCGTGCCGGGTTCGCTCCGTTTTTTTGTCAGCCACGTCGAATTATCGCGGTCGGGTCTGTCCGCCCAATCGGGTTTTCCCCATAAACTTCCCTGCCAATCGCTCGTTTGCCTGAGTAAATTATCCCAGGTGATTTTTTTATTATGTTCGGTTTCAAAAAGTTCGAGAAATTTCGCTTTGCCGAATTTTTCCGCGTCGTCGAATCTTGCAAGCGAATTATACGCGGCAACCGGTGCCATTTCCTTGTAAACGGGCGCGTTTAAATCTCTGATAATTTTGCGGTCAAACGCCAGACCGACCGCCGCCGTGATAAAGCTTTTTGTGACCGAATGCGTCATATCAACGCGGAAAGGCTCACCCCATTCGGCGACGATAAAGCCGTTTTTGATAATAATTCCGGTCATCTCGCCGCGCGGCTTGGTCAAACCGATAATCTCGCCGAACGGCTCGCGCCCGAAGGTCTGGAGTTGTCCGAGTTCCTGATCGCGCGGTGCTTTCGCTTCATTTTCGACGGCAAAATCAATCGCTTCCTTTAATTTCGCCGCGTCAATTTTCACTTGCTGCGGCGTGCGCGTTTCCCAGTTTTCCGCATTCGGAAAATAACGGGAAGTCTGCGCGAAAATTGAAACATTGAAAAATGCGATAAAGGCAAAAGCGATTAAACTCGTTTTATAAACAGAAAAAATTTTCATTTTTATATAATTTGTAACGCAATGTATGTTTTTTCTTATAAATTGCCGTCTGCTTTAGCTGACGGAACAATTGGCATTACTCTTAGCGGCTTTAGCCGAACTTTAATAAATTATCAATCATCCGCAGTGCTCTAGCTGAAACTCTGCGGAATTGATTTAAATAAATAATTCGGCTTGTATCTTAAAAATTGACAACTAAACAATTATCTTTCACGCGCTAAAGCGGCGTGGCAATTTAAAAAGCTATTCGGAATAATATCCGAAATTATTGTCTGAAATTAATCGGAATAATCCATTTCGAGCGTTTCCTGATATTCCGTTGCCATCGAAGGATGTCCGTGCGCGTTGGAAACTTCGATTCCTTTTTCGTAGGCGGATTTCGCTTTTTCGCGATCTCCGGTTTGCTCGTAAGCCTTGGCAAGCATTCCGTAAGCGTTGCCTTCGTCGTCGGCTTTGGCGAGATATTTTTCTAAAATCGCAATAACGTCTTCCGATTGATTTACCTTTTCATATTCCTTCGCCAAGCCGAACATCACCATCGTATTTTCGGGATCACTTTCAAGCATTTGTTTGAAAACTTCTATTCTGTTTTGCATAAACTAAAATTACCACTTAAGTTTAGGAAAAAAAAGTTTCACCAGAGCACCCAAACTAATATTTTACACACTAAACTTCATAAATCAGGAGTGAAATAATTTTATGAACAAACTATTTTTTATTCTGGCTATATTGTTTTCTTTGAACTCAAGTATTTTGGCGACTGCACAAGCACCCGATAAAATTCTTTACGATAACAAAGAATTCAATCTTTTCACCAATCCTCTGGAAGATTTTTACAATAATAAAAATGAACGACCAAAATTTTTTATTGAGCCAAATATTGTAAGTTCGGGAAATTGGCGCGGATATATGGCTTATTGGGAAATTTCCGAAGAATCTCTTTATCTAAAATCTATTGATTCTTGATTGTGAAATGAAGCAGCTTCCGATGAAACAGAAGAAAAGTGTCAAAAAGCCGATCTTAAAACGCTTTTTCCTGATAAATACGGCGATAACAAAGTTTACGCCGATTGGTTTACAGGCGAACTTCGTATTCCTGACGGAAGGCAACTACAATATGTTCATGGCGGTTATGCTTCCGTTTATGAAAGAGCCATTATTTTATCGGTAAAAGACGGAAAAGTTTTAGAAAAGAAACTTGTTGAAAATAGAATCGAAAAGCCTAAAAAGTAAGAGTAAATCCGACTCAAAAATAAAAATCAATAAATTTTCGCTTGAAAATAAGCTGAAAAATTCTTAAAACAATCTCCTCTGAACGGGCAAACTTTCTTTTTTTGTTTCCCGAATAATTTCAATTTGCTCGAATCCTAATTTCTTAAAATGCAGTTCAAACATTTTCACGGCGGTCTGCCATTGTTCGGTTTTGCCTGTGTTGCGTTCTTTATAATTGCGATGGCGCAGATTTCCGTCGCGTTCGCGCTTCATTGTATTTAAGATTTTTTCGGCTTTGGTCGGGATTTTTTCGTGAAGTTTGTTTGTGAAATATTCCAGAATCGAATCCGTATCGAAATGAATTAAATTGATAAACGCTTTCGTTGCGCCGTTTTCGCGTGCTTTTTCGAGAAGGCGCGGAATGTCGGATTCGTTGTAACCAAGAATAATCGGCGCGATTCCGATGCCGACTTTTATGCCCGCGTCGGTCAGCGTTTTCATCGCGCGAAAACGCACTTCGGGAATCGGTGTGTAAAGTTCAAACGGCTTTGATTTTTCCTTTGTTAAAAACGGAATCGAGAAAAAAACCGTGCAATCGAGTTCGCTTAAAATATCCAAATCCCTCGTAACAAGCGGCGATTTCGTAATAATCGCGACGGGGACGCGAAATTCGCGGCAAACTTTTAAACAATTCCGCGTGAGCTCGTAACTTGCTTCGAGCGGCAAATACGGGTCGGTCGCAAACGAAAAATCGAGATGGTTTATCTTTTGCCGCGTGCGTTTGAGTTCATTTCGCAAAATTTCCGGCGCGTTGATTTTAGCAATAATTTTCGTTTCAAAATCCGTTCCCGCGCCGTAGCCCAAATATTCGTGATACTGCCGCGCAAAACAATACGTGCAGGCGTGAATGCAGCCGCGATAACAATTGACCGTAAAACGATTGCCGAAATCCGAAGACCACGCTTTGGTGATCATTTTCTTGGTCGCGGTTTCTTCATAAACTTCTAGTTTTGTGCTTGAAGGTTCGCCCAGAAATTCGGCGGAATACTTCTGATAAGGATTCGGCGGATTTTCGATGTATCGCATAAATGCAACAATAATTCATCTGCGGTTATTTTGCAATTTATTTGGAATTTTTCTGGTTGAAAAATGATTAAACAATCAAACCCGCATTTTAATGCTAGATACTAAATATTTGAGTCCAACCAACATAAATATCCCGAAAATGAATAAAATTATTGAAACGGAATTAACCAAACTTGGCTTCCAGTTTAGGTTTTCGTGAAAATTACAAATTACATTTCGCCCATAACCATCCAAGAAGATATTTTGATTTCCGGCTTGCCAAGCGGGAAAGTAGTTATATCTAACGGTGAAACTTTGTCGTGAATCCACTTGCGACATATTTGACGACCCAGATTCTTGCCATTCAATAATTTGCGATGCAATTTCTGATAAAAGTTCAGAATTTTCCGTCAGAATTTTAATCCGGTCGGGTTTGAAAAAGTTGATGATGGAATTTTCTTTATTGCTCACAAACAAAATTTTGAGATTCTGATTTTTTGCGCCAAGTAATTTTATTCTTTCCAAATCATCAGCAGAAACCTCATTTTCGTCTAATAACAAAATAGCTTTTTGCAGTTTTTCGATAACCTCAAATATGTTCGGGCTATTGGCATATATAACAGGAATTTCAGGTTTTCCGTTAAAAGCAAGATATTCAGCCAGATTGAAAAATTCAAATTCACTGCCTACACGGTTTTTCGACTTTATTTTCAGCCACGCAAAAACGGGAATTGAATCGGCTTTTTGCAATAAAGCAGAATCTTTAAATGTAAAATAATGCCAACCGCTGATTTGCCAAAGTTCTTGAATGTCATCTTCTTTTCGCAACATTTCAATTTGTCGTTCGGATTTTATCAAAAAATGCGAAACTCCGAGAGTTTGAGCCAACTTTAATTTTGTCTTTGTATCCAAATCATTTCTAACAGATTCTCTCAAAGCCAATCCGTCGAGTCCGAAAACTTCTTTTGAATCTGAAAAGAGATTATTCACAGCCGTTGCAAAAGGCGCACTTAACGCTTGCTCACGAAACACATTCCATAAAATCTGTCTGCCGTTCATTCCCAATTGGTGAGAAAGAGCGCGGGATTTTGCCATTTCGCGGGTGTTTTGCGAAGGCGAATTAAAAATTGCTTGAGATTCAATGATTTCAACCAAGATTTTATCGCTTTCGGTTTCTTTGACAGCTTTGATAATTTGATTGATCTCATTTGCTTCGGATTCGGACAAAGCCGCAATTCCGAAATTTTGTGTTGGGTGAATCCAAGCTAAAAAACATACCGACACAAATAAAATTGCTGCCGAAACTATTTCATTTGAGTTAAAGACTTCTTTTAACAATCGGTTTAATAAAACAAACGTCGGCAAGACTGCCAAAATTATTACCCCGGATAAAGTTCTTGCGGGTTGAAAAGGAACTGATTGGGTTAGAAAATCAATCGGAGCTAAACTTGCAAAAGCAACCGTTAAGATCATTAAGCAAAGAATTGCTAAAATTGGATTACGTTTTCTTTCCGTCCAAGCTACGAACAAACAGATTATCCAAACAAGATTCAAACTTCCGAGTAAAAAAAACAGATTATTCGCGGAAAGCGTTTTTCCGACTGAATACTGATACCACCAAACTACGGGAAAAAGCCAAATGCCGCTGATAAGAAGCGGAGAAAGAAGAAGTCCGAAGGAAAAACATATTTCTGAAATAATTTGTTTTCTCTGTAATTCTTTTCTTTTTTTGTAAATTCCGGCAATTTGATAAACAAGCCAAAAAAACGCGAATGAAGCGACAAGAGGCAAAATATGAACATTACTTAAAATTGTCGCTGAAAGAAATATGACGGAAAGAATTGTTTCTTTGACGGAATTTTCAGCTTTTATCAAAGACGAAACCCAAAGACAAAAGAAACCGAAACCCAAAGTCTGCGAATACAGTCCGACCTCGAATAAACCCAAAAGACCGATTCCCGAAAGCGACGCGACATTCGAACCGCAAATAATCACGCCCGCCAAACATACGGCAATTACGGATTCAGCCAAACTCAAACCGAGATTTTTGCTTAAACGGAAAAGTGCAAAAGGCAGAAATAGAAAAGAAAACGTCGTAACGAGTTTGGCGGCAAGAGTAGCGTCAATTCCGAAAATACTCATCAACGACGCACCAATCCAATAAAAAAGCGGCGGATAATAAATCGGAAAAGGCATTCCGTCCCAAAACTCAGGAATCACGCCATTGAGATTTGGAAAGATATGTTGATGATAAAGATGAAGAAGCGCGGTATGTCCCGAACCATCTGCGCCGGCAATCATCGGGATTTGCCAAAATTGAAGGAGATACTTACCGCACAAAAATAACAAGAGCAAACTTGAAAATAGAAAATAACTTTTTTTTTATTAATCATAAATTCCGTCAAAATGTTTTACCTCGTTTATATCATCGAAAATAGCATCAATTATTTTAGAATACGCAGTTTGATCACTTGCGCCGCCTACATAAATTCCTCGAATCTTTCCCTGTTTATCTATCAATATATGAGTTGGAGTTGGAGTTTTTTGAAGATTCAATTGAGAATTCATTTCATTTTTGTCCCAAACGAATGCCGGAATTTTACTGTTTAATTTATTAGTATAATAAAAGAATTTATCAGAGTTAGTATTTTCAAAACTAACAAAGTAATAAGGCAAGTTTTTACTTTCAGCTATATCAAAAATTTCTTGAAACATCTCTTTTGAGCGAATGCAAAAGCCGCAATCAGGTGATATTACGGCTAAGAGAATATAATTATATCTATTAAAGTCGGCAACTAATCTGTTTCTATTTGAATTATAAAAATTTTCTAATTCTACTGGTTGATTTAATTTTGGTCCATTCCACTCAGAAGAATTGATTTGCTCTGCAAAAAATTCAGAAAAATTTACAATAGGTTCAGTTTGAGTATTTGTTTTAGGAAAAAAATTAAATAATATGTTTGAAAGTAATGCTGATAAGAAAATGAATCCGCAACAAATAAAAACTTTTATTATAATTGTGTAAGTTTGGTAATAATTGACTTTTTTATAATTCATTTCTTTTTAAGTTTATTTGCAAGTTCTTCGCTTAAAATCTCTTTTTGATTGAGTAAAAATTGAATGACAAAAAGTTTTGTTTTTACTCTTTTAATTGGAGAATCTATGTAAGTAACTATATTAGATACTTCTTGAGAATCGCTTTTTAATAAATATATCGGCAACTGGACAGGCGCAAACAATTGATTATTTCTTTCATTTTCTGAAGTAGTTTTCAATTCGGAATCAGCAAAATAATTACGATTCATTGTTTTGACTGCATCTCTCAAAATACTTAACGACTCGACTGGAACTATTTTAGTTTTTTCAGCCAATATTGAATATCTTTCTGCCAAACCTAGATATAGATTTTCTAAGTTAATATTTGATTCAGAAACTTTTGCAATCCGTTTTCTAGCGTCTTCTAACAAATTAAGGATTACTTCATAATCAGGATTATCTGAATCAAATATTCTGTTTGTTAGAAGTAATTCCGTTTCGGCTTTATCTTTTTCGGAAGGAAGGTTAATTGCTTTATACATTTCAGCAAAACTTTTTTCTTCATAAAATTTGTAGGCTAAACCAACCGCACTATCTCTTAGAATTATATTGATGTAATCACCATTATCATCAATAAATTTGTCATTATTCTTTAACTTTTCGTAGATGGTAAATACATTTTGGTATTCTCCATTTTGTAAAGCTAATAACATCGCATTTAGTAGGTAGCTAGATGATAAATCAGGATTTGAAGTTTTTTCAGATGCAGCAATAAAGTCTTCAGTAGTATTAAGTTGTTGTCCATTAAAACTATTGTATTGCATTCTCGAAGAGCATTGTTCAAGAAATGCCGGAAGAACTAGAAAATCCTGCGGTAGCAAGGCTTTAATGTTGTCAGAAAGAGAGATGATTATTTTTGATAAAGAGCATTTATTAGAATTATCTATATCAGATTTAAGATCGTTTTGAAATTTTTGGAATAGAGTCTTCAAAAAAGCTATTTTTATATTATTAGGCGTTTCAGGAAGTTCTTGATTAATATTGATAAAAATTTCTGGAAACGTAGATTGCGCTAAAGTTTGAAAACTGAAAAAGTTTGAGTAGGTAGCGGTTTTAAGAATTGCTTGGTTAAGTAACTTGTTAGCTAAATCTTTATCTTTCTTTCGTAATTTTAGAATTAGAATTGAAATATTATTTGAAATGCCTGACTCTAATGAAAGGATGCCGAGATTTGCCGCTTGATTAGCGTCTTTATCAATTACTGTCAAAGCGGCATCAACTAAAATCTCAGCAACAATATTATTATTTTTAACGCTTTCTTTGTTTTGAGAAATGCAATTTGATAGTGAAGATGTCAAAGCCTCAGTAAATTTCTCAGTTCCTTTAGCTAAACTGAATTTAAGTGTTTCGCTAACAGCAATGATTTTTAAGGATTGTATATTAATATCTTTTTCAGAATCAGCATTACATAGATTTTTTGCACTTAAATATGCTTGTTGAAAAAAGTCAATTTCTTTTTTTTTATCTGTTTTACTAAAAACTTCACTTTCTTTTAACCATAAAATAATTTTTTCTGATTCTGATAGTGATTTTTCAACTTTCTTGATGTCATCCAAATTAGAAACGATTAAGTTTTCCACATCTTGTATTTTTGTTCTAATTTTTAATATTTCTACATCATATGGTGTCTGTGCAGTCACTACTGATGATATAGAAAGAATAAAAGCTAAAATAATTAAGCAGAAATATTTAGATAACATAATTTTTAAAAACTGAAAAGTCTGTAAGAAAATGGTAGAGAGATTAAAACAGGTCTCTACCATTTCTAATCAATTAATATCTACAATTTTTTACAAGCAGGTTCAGGACAAGTAGCACCACCTACGCGCATATACTTACATTTTTTATCACCTACACCATTTGTAAAACAGTATCCATTAATACATTGACCTACATTATTTGTAGGTTGTGCCTCACCATCACACCAATATCCGTCAACTCCACCATAACCCTGGGTAAAAGCCGTTATGGTAAACATGCCTTGCGGAGCAAATGCTCCAATTAAGCCGCCTAATAAAAACGACACCAAAATCAGCTTTCGCCAATTTAAACTACGAAATGCTTCTCTCATGCAATTTTTGCCTCCTATTTGGGATTTAGAATAGGGCTAAATTGTAAAAAAAAAGACATTTAGCTTGTCAACTATTATTTTACCTTTGATGTAATGCTTCGGCAAACCGGAACGCTTTTTCTTGATGAGATTGGCGAAATGGCTGTTCATTTACAGGCAAAAATTTTGAGAGTCTTGCAGGAACGCGAATTTGAACGAGTCGGCGGAACGCGCCCGATCAAAGCCGACATTCGTCTGATCGCCGCGACAAACCGCGATTTGCAGGCGGAAATAAAAGCGGGAAATTTCCGTCAAGATTTGTTTTATCGCCTTAATGTCGTGCAGTTTGCGATGCCCGCTTTGCGCGAAAGAAAAGACGATATTTTACTGCTTGCCGATTATTTCGTTGAAAAATTAAGCCGTAAATTAAATCGTCGAATTCGCGGAATTTCAGCAAATGCGAAAAAAATTCTGCTCAAATACGATTTTCCCGGAAATGTGCGCGAACTTGAAAACGCCATCGAACGCGCCGTCGTTCTCGGCTCAAGCGAATGGATTTTGCCGGAAGATCTGCCGGAAGATTTTCTTGATGTAAAAATTGAAAATGAAAGTGAAGAGATTTCAAATTATCACAAAGCCTTGCGCGAAAAGAAAAAGATTTGATCCACAACGCTTTCGAGCAAAGTGGCAGAAGCTACGTCGAAGCCGCGAAATTACTCGACATTCACCCGAATTACCTGCACCGTTTGATCAGAAATCTCGAAATAAAAGATGAATTGGAAGAAAGAAGTTAAGCCGTATTTGCTTTATATGTCGGTATCACAGTTACTTTATTCATTTTCTCCGCTATACTAACAGTTTTAACAAAATTCGATTTATTAACAATGGATATACAAGATATACAAACAGAAGATGTAACCGATACATCCTTCGCGCAGTTCGGGCTGAAAAGCGAATTAACGAAAGCCATCCACGATCTCGGCTACGAAGCTCCATCGCCGATTCAGCAGAAAACGATTCCTTTGATTTTAGAAGGCAAAGACATCATCGGGCAGGCGCAGACCGGAACGGGAAAAACCGCCGCCTTCGCTCTTCCCGTTCTGCACAAAATTGACATAAAAAGCAAAGCGGTTCAGGCGTTAATTTTAACGCCGACGCGCGAACTTGCCATTCAGGTCGCCGAAGCGGTTCATTCATATGCCAAAAACTTAGGCGGCGTACGCGTTTTGCCGGTTTACGGCGGTCAATCGATCAGCCAGCAAATCCGGCATCTGCGGAGCGGCGTTCAGATCATTGTCGGCACGCCCGGACGCATAATGGATCACATTCGGCGCGAAACGATCAAGATCGAGAATCTCAAAATGATGGTTTTGGACGAAGCCGACGAAATGCTGCGGATGGGTTTTATCGAAGATGTCGAATGGATTTTGAGCCATACGCCCGCAACGCGCCAGACCGCGCTTTTTTCCGCAACAATGCCGCGCGAAGTCAAGCGCATTGCCGAACGTCATTTGAAAGACGCCGTCAATGTCGAGATCGAGCATAAAACGATGACCGTTCCGACCATTAAGCAGTTTTATATAAACCTTTCGGAACGCCAGAAAACCGATGCTTTGACCAGACTTCTCGAAGCCGAATCAACCGCCGGCGAAGCCGTTTTGATCTTTCACCGGACAAAGGTCGGAACCGCCGATCTGACCGATAAATTGCAGGCTCGCGGCTATGCGGCGGAAGCGATGCACGGCGATATGAATCAAAATCAGCGCGAAACCGTTATCAAAAGATTAAAAAGTGGAAAGGTCGAAATCGTTGTCGCCACGGACGTTGCGGCGCGCGGTCTGGACGTTGAACAAATTTCGACGGTTATCAACTACGATATGCCTTCCGATACGGAATCTTACGTTCACCGCATCGGTCGCACGGGACGTGCGGGGCGCGAAGGCAAAGCCGTTTTATTTGTTACGCCGCGTCAGCAAAGAATGTTGCGCGACATTGAAAGATACACAAAACAAAAGATCGAACCGCTCAAACTCCCGACCGAAGCCGATGTCGCGGCGCGGCGCGTTTCGCTGCTCAAAGAGAAAATCATCAGCACTTTGAGCGAACAGGATTTGGAACTTTATCTCTCATTGGTCGAAGATCTGGCGGAAGAAACGATGTGCGACATTGCCGAAATCGCGGCGGCGGCGGTCTTTCTGGCAGTCGGCGAAAAACGGCTCGAAGTCAAGGTCGAACCCGAACCCGTCCAATTCTCGTTTTCGGAAGAAGGAATGGTGCGTCTTTTTATTGATGTCGGTCGCCAACACCGCGTCAATCCCGGCGATATTGTCGGCGCGATTGCCAACGAAGCCGATATTCCGGGCAAAGCCATCGGCGCGATTGATGTCAATGACCGGTTTACTTTGGTTGATATTCCGTCGCAATTTGTCGAAAAAGTTTTAACAAAAATGCAGAACAGCCGACTTCGCAAACAAAGTATGAACGTCCGATTAGCTTCGACGGGCGAAACAAAAGCCGTCCGCGAGCAACCGCGGGAAAGGGATTTCGGACGCGCTCCGGAAAGCCGAAAAGATTTCGGAAGCGAAGAGAGAAAGGATTTCAGACGAGATTTTGACGCAAGCGACCGAAAGCCGAAAAGAAAATTCAAGGAAAAAGGAAAGGAACGAAAAAGTCCGTTCGCCCAATTTAGTAAACGCAAGAAAAAGAAGAAGTAAATTAGATCTTTAAATATTTTTGCCCGCGAAATACGCTAAAGGACGCGAAAATTTTAAAATTATTTTTAGCGACTTTTCGCGTATTTCGCGGGCAAATATTCTTACCTTATTTCAAATTCTTCTGCATCAACAAATCAATCTGCGGATCTGAGCCGAGCTGGAAAATATGTCTGCCGACTTCGCGGAAACCGTATTTTTTATAAAACGTCTGCGCCCGCGGATTAAATTCCCAAACGCCGAGCCACATCACATCGCAATCGTATTCCTTTGCAATATTAAAACATTCATCCATAAGGCGCGCTCCGACACCTTTGCCCAAAAACTTCTGGTGCGAATAAAGCCGATTCAGTTCAATCGGTTTCTCGGTAGAAATTCCGTCTTCGATTGCGCCGATCATAACTTTTGCGTAACCCGCAATTTCCCTTTCGATTTCGGCAACGAGAAAAATCGAAGTTTCTTCCAAAAGCTCGGCGCGAACCGTTTCCGTGTTAAAAGCCTTTTCCATATAATCCGCCAGATCTTCCGGCGCGTTTTTCGGATGCGCGTGAAAAGCGTCGTAAAAGGTTTTGTAAGACAATTCGGCAAGCATTTCCGCATCTTCAATTGATGCTTTCCGAATATTAATTTCAGTCATAATTAATTACATATAGTCTTTAAAATCTTCAAGAGGCGCATCAAAATCATCCGCAATGTTTTCAACCAATTCTTTCATACTTCCGAATTTTCGCTCTTTTTGCGATGTTTTCTCAGATTTTCGAACTTTTATATTTTTGCCATTATGTTCAATCAATTCCAAATATACTAAATTTCCATTAATCTCAACTTCCATAAAGGTTGGAATGCCTGCCTTAAATTGTTCATACATTTTAAGATGTGAAAATGAGCGATAAAAATTAGAAATAAATTCAGAAACACCATTCGGTATTTCTCCTTCGATTTCAATTAAACCGACAACTATTCCATTAAATTTGCATTCTACCTTCATTTTTATTTTCCGCTCGTAATTAATTTGGCAATCGTTTGAAGCTGCATATTCGAGGTGCCTTCGTAGATTGCGCCGATTTTTGAATCGCGCCAGAATTTTTCGACCGGATAATCTTTGACGTAGCCGTAACCGCCGAAAAGTTCGATGGCTTTTGAAGAGATTTTTTCGGCAACTCTTGATGTATAAAGTTTGGCAATCGCGGCTTCCTTCAAAAAAGATTTTCCGGCATCTTTCAGCCGTGCGGCGTTGTAGGTTAAAAGGCGTGCGGCTTCGAGTTCGACCGCCATTTCGGCTAATTGGAATTGAATTGCCTGAAATTCGTCCAGACGTTTGCCGAATTGTTCACGCTCGTTTGTGTAAGAAAGTGCGGCTTCGAATGCGCCCTGCGCGATTCCGACCATTTGCGCGGCGATTCCGATGCGACCTTCGTTAAGAGTTTCGATTGAAACTTTGTAACCTTTGCCGATTTCGCCTAAAACGTTTTCCTTCGGGACTTTGCAATTATCAAGAATCAGTTCGGTCGTCGAACTGGCGCGAATTCCGAGTTTGTCTTCCTTTTTGCCGACCGCGAAGCCTTCGAAATCTCTCTCGACGATAAACGCCGTGATTCCGCGATAACCGGCTTCCGGGTCAACGGTTGCGAAAAGAATAAAAATATCGGCTTCATTGCCGTTCGTGATCCAGAGTTTTTGTCCGGTGATTTCCCAGAAATCGCCTTTATCAACGGCGCGGGTTTTCAGAGCGAAAGCATCCGAACCCGAACCGGCTTCCGAAAGCGCGTATGCGCCGACTTTTGACTCAGCCATTTGCGGCAGATATTTTTTCTTTTGATCTTCGTTTGCCCAGCGAATCAGCGCGTTTGTAACGAGCGTGTTTTGCACGTCAACAAAAACTGCGGTCGAAGCGTCAACCCGCGCCAGTTCTTCGATTGCCAGAATCGCATTAAAAAACGAACTTCCCGCGCCGCCGTATTCTTCGGGCGTTTCGATTGCCATTAAACCTAATTCAAAACATTGTTTGATCAAATCCTTATCGAGTTTTTCCGCTTTTTCCATCGCCTCGACGCGCGGGCGGACTTCGCCTTCCGCAAATTCGCGGAACGATGCGCGAAAAAGCTCTTCGTCTTCGGACAGATGTGTTAAAGCCGGTCTTAAATTTTCCATTTCTAAAGCTGTTGCGTTCATATTAAATTTCCTTTTTATATTTTGTTTTTAAAATTAAATGAAATAACATCATAATAGGCGCATCGGCGAAAAGGCAAAAGCAGTGAATCCGGAAACAGAAACTCAAAATCCAACTTCTACAATTCAAAGACCGAAATCAAAACATATAAGGCGTTTAAAGATTGCCGTTGCGGTTTTGACGGTTTTCGGCATCGCGCTTTTTTCGTATCTCGTTTATTCGGTCGGTCCGGACAATGTTTTGCAGGGAATCACCAATATCGGCATCGGCGGATTTATTGTTCTGCAATTGATCTATTTTTTGCGGATTATTTTTCGCGCAACCGCCTGGCGTTTGTCGGTTTACGCGCCGTATAAGCTCGACACGAAGGACACGATTCCCGCCGTCATTATCGGCGAAGCGATGAGTTCGATGATTCCGCTCGGCATTCTCGTCAGCGGAACGGCAAAGGCGGTCGCCGTCCGCCACCGGATTCCGCTCGTCGTCGGTTTGTCTTCGATTGCCACGGAAAATCTTTTTTATTCAATAATTACGGGAATTTTTATCTGTTTGGGCGCGGCGTTTTTTCTGCAAAGTTTCGAACTTGCCGACGGCTGGGTTTGGACGATTGATATTTTAATTGCTGCAATAATTATATTTATGATTTCGGTCGTCGTTGTCATCATCAAACAATGGCATTTTGCCAGCGAATTTTGCGAAATTCTTTACCGCAAAGGCTTTGCCCGAAAAATCCTGGAAAGCGGCAGACTTCAGGTTCGCCTGTTTGAAAATCTGATCTACGGATTTTATCGCCAATATCCGAGGCGTTTTCTACCGATCTTTTTTTGTCAGGTCGCTTTTCATCTGCTCGGAATTTTCGAGGCGTTATTTATTTTGAGCCGTCTGCGCGACGTTTTTCCGAGTTTTTACACGGCATTTCTGCTCGAATCAATGAGCCGTCTGATTTCCGTAACATTTAAGTTCGTGCCGTTCGTCATCGGAATTGACGAAGCCGGAGCGCAATATATCACGGAAACTCTGGCAATCGGCGCAGGTGTCGGCGTAACGCTGGCAATCATCCGAAAGGGCAGAATTATCTTCTGGTCGGCAATCGGCTTGCTGATAATTGCCAGACGCGGTCTTTCGATCAGGGAATTTGCGGGTTTGAAAAAAGAAGAAAAATCCTAACGCCGGAAGCGCAGGCAACCTGCCTGTACGAGCGCGTCAGCGCGAAAAAGCAGGTGATTTCAATAAACTTTATTCCGAAGCAAACGCTTTGCGCGTCCTATCGGACTCATGCCGGCAGGCTGCCTGCGCTCCCGGGAAAAGAAAATAATGCACCACGAAAATTCAAAACCCGTCGCCGCGATTAGTTTTATAAACGCGGAAGATTTAGCGGAAAAATTACTTGAAATCCGGGAAAACCAATATCTTCGCGCCGCAGTTTTATTTTTAGATTTTGAAAAAACCGAAAATATTAAATTTACAAGTGATTTGCTCGAAATGATAAAAAACTTTCCCGTTCCGCTAATTGCGGCGGTTACGGGAAATTTGCCGGAAAACGCATTTTTGCTGATCGAAGCTTCGCATTTATCCATTGCGGCGGAGTCCTCAAACGCATCCGAAGCATTTGAAAAAGGCTTGATAAACAAAATCGTGTCGCCCGTTAAAGTTGAGCGCGAAGCATTTAATCTGGCGGAAAAAATCTGTCAGCTTGCGCCGCTGGCAATTCGCGCTTGTCTGAAATCGGTCAATCAAGGTTTTGAAATGAGTTTGGCAGACGGTTTAAATCTCGAATCCGAACTTTTTGCCGAAATTTTCGCCACCGAAGATATGCGCGAAGGAACACGTGCTTTTTTGGAAAAACGCAGTCCTGTTTTTCGAGGGAAATAATTGATAATTGATAATTGATAATTCTTGAAGCGATAATAATTCATTACGATTTAGGGATTTTCTGACATTATCCATTATCCATTATCCGTTATCCATTGATTTTACCTTTGCCTTTTTGGTTGTGCGTCTTTATACTTATAGACTGATAAATTGAGCTTGTTTAAGGGAGAAAATTTTTGCAGCCAAAAGTTCATCAGGGATTATTAAACGCTTCGGGATTTC
>JBBRVS010000032.1:0-34188 GCA_038246645.1 Pyrinomonadales bacterium | reverse complement strand
TATTCGCTTCCGCGAAATCTACTCGGCAGACAAGGTTGGTTTCAGTTAATCAATTTCGGATTGAATGACTACGCCAGCGAGATTTATATCAGTCCGCAGGATGAGAAAATTTAAGAGGAAATTTTATGCGACACATTCAGCGTTCAATGTGTGCTGTCAATTTGTCTGACGGTTTTTTGAGTTAAAATAATATTATGGAAAATTTAATCGAATCGAATCCGAAAATAATGTTTGGCAAGCCCGTGATCAAAGGAACGCGCATCACGGTTGAATTGATTTTGGAAAAAATCGCGGAAGGCGAGAGTTTCGAGCATATTTTGTCGCAGAATCCGCATTTAACAAAGGAAAAAGTTTCATCGGCGGTGCGGTTCGCTTTGCAAAATTTGCGAAAAGATTTCCCCTCGTGTTCGGAGAATCAAAAATTGTCGGACGCGCTTAATGATGCTTATGTAAACGACACGGATGAAGAAGAAAAGGAATTTCTTTGTTTGGCAAAAATCAAGCAGTCGCAAATTTTAGACGAATGGAAATAAATCAAGGCGATATTTTTTGGTTTGATGCCGGAGATCCGCGCGGTTCGTCGCCCGCCTATTCGCGTCCGGTGGTTGTCATTCAAAATAATGTTTTCAACCGCAGTCCGATTGGAACTGTTGTAGCTTGCGCTTGAACGACGAATCTTCGCCGCGCAAAAGCACCGGGAAATGTTCTATTAAATGAAGACGAAGCTGATTTGCTAAAACAAAGCGTCATCGTCGTTTCGCAAATTTTGACCATTGATAAATCGGAACTGATTGATAAAATCGGCAGTTTATCAAAACAACGCATCGAAGAAATTATCGAAGGCATCAAACTTCTAACCGAACCGCGTGATGTTGATGAAGAGACGGAATAAATAATTATGCAATACATTCAACGTTCAATTTTGCTTTTGATTTGTCGGAAGGTTTAATTTTATATCTGAAAATTAGATTGAGGAAATATTTTATGAATTTGAAAATTTTGATTGAAAAAGGCGAGGACGATTATTTTGTGGCGAGCGTTCCATCGCTCAAAGGCTGTTGGTCACAGGGCAAAACGCGCGAGGAAGCCTTAGAAAATATTCGTGAAGCGATAGAGTTATATCTTGAACCGGACGAAACAGAAACGGTTGGCAAAGGGCGCGAACTTGTGGAATTGGCGATATGAAACTGCATTTGCTTTCAGGGTCGGCAAGTGGTCGTTTGGGTTTTGTTGAAGTTCACCGCAAAGGAAGCCACGTTAAAATGAAACACGCCGACGGGCGAATGATTGTTTTTCCGTTTCACGATGAAATTGACCGCTTCACGCTCAAAGGCGCGTTGCGCGACGCGGAAGTTGATTTGGAAGAATTCGTGAAAAATGTTCGATGATTTTTGGAGTAGAAAACTTATGCGACACATTCAGCATTCAATGCGTGCTTTTGATTTGCCTGACGGTTTTGTTCGCGTCTTTTGTCGGGGCGCAGGAAAATAAATTTAAATAGCTTGAAAATATTTATGAGTATGAGAAAAATCTTTTTAATAATCCTACCAATTCTTTTTGTAACCGTATCTTACGCTCAACAAAATTCAGTTGATTGTAAACGATTGGATTTTCTGAATGATAAAGTTGATTTACATGCTTTTTCCTTTAGCGGTCAGGTGAAAGAAATTAAAATTCTCGAAAAATATCCTGAGAGTGAATCGCCTCAAGAAGTTACTACAACAATCAAGTTTGATGAAAAAGGAAGAATATCGGAAACATTTCTAACTGATGCAAGAATAAAAATGTATGGTAGAACAGTTTATTCTTACGACGCTCAAAATCGCATCATCAAAAAGACCAATTACAATCCAGACGGTTCTGCGGTATTAGAATATGTTTTCACTTATGGCTCAAATGGCGGACTTGAATCGAAGGCAACTCAAAACGCTGTTACGAAAAAAGTAATATCAAAAACAGAATACAAATATGAATCACCGGAAAGTTATTTGCTGTTTTATGACGGAAAATTTGCTCGTCGGATAAAACTGACAAAAGATGATAAATGCAGAATTGTTGAATCAAACTTATACGAAGAAGATAAAAATTTGGAAAATAAAATCACAACAAGTTTTGACGACAAAAACAACATCATTGAATCAATAGTTTATTCTCCAAACGGAAACCAAATCGAAAAAACAAAGTATGAATACGATTATGACAATAAAGGTAATTGGACTAAGCAAAACATTTATGAATGGACTTTTCGGGATGGTAATGAGCCTTACAAATTAACCATAATCAAGCAAAGAACAATTACTTATTCAGAAACAAAATAGAAATTTTATAAAGAGGCAATTATGACAGACGAAAAAAATCCATTAGGACTAAAAAAAATACATCACGTCGAGTTTTACGTCGGCAATGCGAAGCAGGCGGAGTTTTATTATCGCAAGGCGTTCGGCTTTTCGCGGCTCGCTTATTCGGGGCTTGAAACGGGCAATCGGGAGACGACGAGTTATGTTTTGCGGCAGAATCGCGTTAATTTCGTGTTGACCACGCCGCTCACGCCCGAACATCCGGCGGCGGAACATATCAAACAGCACGGCGACGGCGTGCGCGATATTGCGTTTTTGGTTGAAGACGCAGCTCAGGCATTTAACGAAGCGGTCAAACGCGGCGCGAAAGCGTTTATCGAACCGCACGATTGGCAGGACGAAAACGGAAGCGTAAGAAAAGCGGCGATTCACACCTACGGCGATACGATTCATTCGTTTCTTTCTTATGGCGGAAGCCCGCACGTTAGTAAGGGCGCGAATGGAAATGGCTCAACCACCCCGTCAGACGAAGCGTCTGCCACCTCTCCTTTGAAAGGAGGGGAATATAACTATAACGGTGTTTTTCTGCCCGGTTTTACCGAACAAAATATGGCGGGCGAAGATGTCGGGATCGTTCTGGTGGATCATATCGTCGGCAATGTCGAACTCGGAAAAATGAATTTCTGGTGCGATTTTTACCGCGATGTGATGGGCTTTGAGCGTTATATCACATTTGACGATAACGACATTTCGACCGAATATTCGTCATTGATGTCAATCGTTATGTCAGACGGCGGACACAACATCAAATTCCCGATCAACGAACCGGCGGAAGGCAAAGGCGGAAAATCGCAGATTCAGGAATACATTGATTTTTACCGCTCGGCAGGCGCACAGCACGTCGCGCTGTTGTGCAAAGACATTCGCGAATCGGTCGCTAAATTGCAAGCAAACGGTGTTGAATTTCTGCGCGTTCCCGACACATATTACGACGAAATTCCCGAACGAGTCGGCGAAATTGACGAAGACGTTGAAGAATTAAAACAGCTCGGAATCCTCGTTGACCGCGACGACGAAGGTTATCTTCTGCAAATTTTCACCAAACCCGTCGAAGACCGCCCGACCGTTTTCTACGAAATCCTCCAAAGAAAAGGCTGCAAAGGCTTCGGCAAAGGCAACTTCAAAGCGTTGTTCGTTTCGATTGAGGAAGAACAAAGGAGAAGGGGAAATTTGTAATGTATC
This sequence comes from Pyrinomonadales bacterium, assembly GCA_038246645.1. Classification (GTDB taxonomy): domain Bacteria; phylum Acidobacteriota; class Blastocatellia; order Pyrinomonadales; family Pyrinomonadaceae; genus JAHCHG01. Next base: position 30,649 of record JBBRVS010000032.1, on the reverse strand, counting down.
AAATACATCCCAGCAAAAAACTAAACGAATTATTTCAGGAGAAACCTTTTCAAGGAGTTTCTCCTGAAAAGGCAAAGTTTTTGTTTGTTGGTTTAGACGCTAATTATGCTGAAAATATTGAGTCGCAAAATATATTTGATAAAATTATTGAATATCATTTGGATGGCGTAAGTTTTTGGCAAAAATATAAAGTCCACCATCCTTTTCTACTTGATGAATATAGAGAAGATGGAAGAAAATATCATAAAATTTTGCTCGTATAGGTTTTCAAGAAAAAGATGCAAACTTGGTTTCATTTATTGAAATACTACCTTTTCCAACTGTTGGGAGAAACAAACTTACAGTGGATGATTTGTCTATAAACCATCTTAATAAAGTCACTAATTGGATAACAAATGATTCTGCTAAATTTATTTTTGTTTCGTCAGGCGTAGCAAATTTAATGTGTAAATCAAGGCAATTTTCTTGGCTTCCTGAAAAGCCGAAGGAACATTTTGGAAATTTAAGAATATTTTGGCAGGGTGAAAACAAAACGGTTTTCTCACATCTGCATTTTTCTAATTACGGAAAATTTGAAGAACAAATGTTATTAGAAGCACAAACAATTAAAGAGTTAATCGAAAATTGAACACAAATCAGATGACACCGACGACAAGCGAAGAACAATTCAAATATCACAAGCATTGTTCGTTTCGATTAAAGCCTGTTTATGAGATTTTTAGCCACAAAGAATCGAAAAGATATGAAAATAAGAAAGATAAAATTATGTGGATTAGTTTCGTGTTTTTTCGGTTATAATCTTTGATTATGCAAATAGATACAGTAGAAAATATTTCGGTAGTCGAGCAATTGCAAAACGGTTTTACCTTGCACGCACGCACACATGCCGAGCATTTAGCAAAGGTTTACGTTATCAAAAAACCGAACGAGGTTGGCGAGTTTATCGGCGAAAATCTCTTTTTGTTGGATATTTTAGAAGAAATTCCGGGCAAGATTTATCAATACTTTGGAGAAAATCAAAAATTAGCTCTAAAGATGTCTTATGATCCTGACTTTCCACAGTCTTCTGACCTTTGGGTTTCAATTTTGACTAAATTATCTGTTGAAGAGGTTTTTCCTTTATTGGAAAAATTTGATGAGGAATGGTGGTTAGATAATTTAGATAGAGCAAATTGCAAACTCAATATCAAACTGGAATATATTTAATGTCTTTTGATTGGAATAAATATAAGGAACTTGCTGATAAATTAAAGCAAGAAATTGATGAAGCCTCGAAGCGAACTGCTATTAATCGGCTCTATTATGCAATTTACCACAGAGTTAAAATTTTTCTTGAAGAAAACACTACATATTCATTTTCGACTAACAAACCTGCTCATCAACAAGTTTGGCAAACTTTTGTAAATATAGGCGGAACTCATCGAAGTATCGGACAAAATTTAAAGCGATTGTTAGATAACAGAGTAAGTGCGGATTATTTCGATGAGATTACCAGAATTGATGATGTTTTGGAAACATCCTTTCGTTTAGCACATAATATTTCAACTTGGCTAAAACAAATTGAAAAACAAACGGAAAACTAATGATACGAGAATCTGAAGAAATAAATCAAAATAATTTCGGCAACTTCAAAGCGTTGTTCGTTTCGATTGAAGAAGAACGGCGCAGGAGAGTAAATCTTTAATAAGTTAGGGGAATTTTTATGAAATATTTAGTTTCAGGCGTTTTGTTCATGGCATTTTTATCTGTCGGTATTCAAGCCCAATCTCGTTTGGATTTGAAAAACAAGCCGATAGAAAATGATTTACTCGTAATAATCCTCAATTTGAGCGAGATGAAAGAACTTAAACCCCCGCGCCCGGTAGATAGTGTTTTTTTTCTAAGGCTTTATTCTCTCGATGATATTTCCAATGATGAAGATGATTCGTCGGAATATTGCACGCCCGGAGTTGAAACCGAAGTCGTTTGCGGTTACAGGTATTTTTTAGCCGTTCACGACGGCAGTCTCGGTGTTTCGGGAACGGCTTATGATTTGGGACAAGTCGGTGAAATTACAAAAATCGAATGGCTGAAAAATTCGAGTTCAGATTTTGACCGGCTTCGATTGGAAGTAACAAATTATCCGGCGCATGCCTTCAAACTTAATCCGAAATTAGTTAAGAAAACGAAGAAATTTGAACTAACTGTTAATATGAATTCACTTGAGATCAAAGAGGTAAAGTAACAAAAATTTTGCGTTGTTCGTTTCGATTGAAGGAGAACAGCGGCGTAGAGAAAATTTATAGACTATGTGGAAACGAGACACCTTTAAAAACTGTGGATTGGAGCTTCTTCAGCTTAGCGAGGAATTTCGATCTTTATATCAAGAGTGAGAGATTCGAAAAATAATTGACGTAAAAGATAAGTTAATCGAAGTGTCTCTAAAAGGTCGTGATCTACCAGACATTCTTGCATTAACAATAAGGCGGGAGATGGATGAGGACGGTGAACAACTTACAACGGAAATTGTTGGATATTTGAAAACTAATAGTTCACGTGAGCAACAAAATTCCTTTATCAAAGACTATGCACCTGATCACCCGGAGAAAAAGAAATTTAAGCCTCTTTCGCTAAGAGAAGCGTGTAACAAAATTGCCCACACGAAAATATCCTCTACTGGATTTTTTGTAAACAATAACCGGCATGATGTAATTCTTTGCGGAAACTATCAAGGACGGAATTGGATAGCAGTAATTAACATCCTAGAGTTTGCAACATGTGTGCAAGGATTACCAGAAATTGAGCGTCCAAATACCTTTGGTATTTTCGATGAATAGAAGCAAGACAATTTGAGATATTTTAAACTAGATAAACCAAAGTTGTTTGGCTAATTGCCAAAAGTTTTGAGGGATTTAAAAATATAATGGGGTTTAAAAATGAGAGCTGATTAAAATTTATGACACCGACAACAAGCGAAGAACAATTGAAATATCAAACAGGTTTCGGCAATGAGTTTGCGACCGAAGCGGTCAAGGGCGCGTTGCCGATTGGCAGAAATTCGCCGCAGATCGCGCCGCTCGGACTTTATGCGGAACAGTTTTCGGGAACGGCTTTTACCGTGCCGAGAGTTCATAATAAAAGAACGTGGACGTATCGGATTCGTCCTTCGGTTTTGCATAAACCTTTTCAGCAAATTGAAAATGGCGGGTGGGAAAGCGAATTTAACAAACTTGCCGTCACGCCGAATCAATTGCGCTGGAATCCTTTGCCGATCCCCGAAGCGGAAACCGATTTTATCGGCGGCATCACGACGATTGCGGGCAACGGCGATCTTTTCGCGCAAACCGGAATTGCGATTCATATTTTTGCCTGTAACAAAAATATGACCGAACGGTTTTTCTATAACGCCGACGGCGAAATGCTCGTCGTCGCGGAGAAAAATCGCGTTCGTTTTTTGACCGAACTCGGAATAATCGAAATAAAATCGGGCGAAATCTGCGTTATTCCGCGAGGTTTGAAATTCCGCGTCGAACTGCCCGACGGCGAGTCTCGCGGCTATATTTGCGAAAACTACGGCTCGCAATTTCGCTTGCCGGATTTGGGACCGATCGGTGCCAACGGTCTGGCGAATGCGCGGGATTTTGAAACGCCCGAAGCGTGGTTTGAAGATGCGGAAGGCAAGTTTGAACAAATTGCTAAATTCGGCGGAAATCTCTGGTCTTGCGAAATCTCCCATTCGCCGCTCGATGTCGTCGGCTGGCACGGCAATTACGCGCCATATCGTTATGATTTGCGGAGATTTAACACGATCGGAAGTATTTCGTTCGATCATCCCGATCCTTCGATTTTCACGGTTTTAACTTCGCCTTCGGGCGACACGGGTGTGGCAAACTGCGATTTCGTGATTTTCCCCGACCGCTGGCTCGTCGCCGCAAATACGTTTCGTCCGCCGTGGTATCACCGCAATATTATGAGCGAATATATGGGTTTATGTTACGGGCAATACGATGCCAAGGAAGAAGGTTTCATCGCGGGCGGCGGCTCGCTTCACAATCAAATGTCGGCGCACGGACCTGATCTCGATGCGTTTGAAAAAGCTTCGAACGCCGATCTCAAACCGCAAAAACTTTCTGGAACAATGGCGTTTATGTTTGAATCGCGCTACATCATTCGCCCGACGCGCTTTGCCATGGAAACTTCGGAATTGCAGCATGAATACTTCGAAGTCTGGCAAAAACTGAAAAAGAATTTTAAGCCGTAAGATATTTACCGGTAAAATTTGCAGACACAACAATCCGGCAAGTTCGGGCTAATTGTTTATAATTAGCCCGGATTTCTTGATTTTTCGCTATCATTATTTTTCCAGCCTTTTTTGCAACGGCAATCCTGCCATTAAAAAAAACGCCGCAAACTCAAAATAAAGTAACTGATGTTACGCACTAGTATTAACTTCCGTAAATAAATATCAAGCTAAATGCTACCCAATGAAAAAACTTTGAAAGTGGATGTTTTCAATTTTGCGATGGTTAATTTAATATGGAGTTCAAAGTTACTTCAAATGCTTACTAATTATTTACCTCGACTTTAGATAAAGTTGCGGTTTAACCGACACCGTAAACGTATTAAATACTGAATTTATGAACATCAAGAGAAAAATTTGGGAATTAAATGAGGGTAGTGGTGTTTTCTGCCATCCCAGTTACCTGCGTTTTATTCGTGCTAAAATTTTCCCAAAAGCCATCTTGTGTTGAAAACATTGGACTTAGCATAATTTCTTGCTCAGTTAATTTTGTCTAAAGTCTCTTTTTTGTCTAAAGTCGAGCTGCTTATCAACCTTATATTTGCCGGAGATTGACTGGATTCTTGACTTTTACCTTTCGCCTTTTTACTTTTGCCTTACTGCTTACCTGATTCCGGAAGAAATTTTCCGTCGTGCGAAAATATCCAAACCGGCGCGTTTCGAGGTGACGACGACTTCGCGCACTTCGCCTTTCGGCGCGTCCTTTAGAGGATTTTTCGGCGTGTAGGTAACGACATAGCTCGAATCAATCATCCGGGCGATCAATTCCGGTTTTTCCGTCATTTCTTCTTTTGTTTCGGGCAGAATAAATTGACCGTTGGTATCTCCGGCAATCGTCGAAAGAAGTTCTTCGCCGCCCGTCAGAGCGTTTTCGCGTTCCTTGATTTTCCTCAAGAATTCACGGTCGGTAATGATCGAACCGAGCCGCGGAGCTCTCATCATATCTCTCACACCGTTCGGCATCGTATTGATGACTTCTTCGGGCGCACGATTCGGATTCGGATTGCCTTTGCGAAACGCGCCCTTGTCCGGCGCAAGTTCCTTTTGTTCGAGCTGCGTGTAGCTGATGACGTGAACGCTGATGTTCGAGGCAAGCAGGTTTCGGATCATCACAGCTCTCTGATCGGTTTTATTAAAACTGTCCGTGCCGTCGGTGATTAAAACGAGATGACGATTTTCGAGCGGTGTTTTCTGCAAAAATTCGGTTGCCGATTCCACTGCGTTGTAAAAGAGCGAACGCTTGCCGAAATTCAGACGTTTGTTCAAAATATTAAAAATTTCCGCTTTATTTTCCGTCCATTCGGCGATGATTTCGACCTTATCATTATATTGAATAATGGCGACCGAATCTTCCTTGTGAAGCGCATTGACGAGATTTTTTGCCGTATCGCGGGTTTGGTCAATTCGCTTGGCGCGGCGCATTTCACCGCCCGTATCTAAAACGATCAGAACATTTGCGGGAATCCGGCGGACGCTTGTTGCCTGATGCAGCCGCCCGTTTTCCATTATCACGAGATCATCTGCCGTAACGCCTGCAAAGAATTTCCCGTTTTCATCAAAAGCGGAAATATTTAATTTCACTTCTTCGATAAAAACGTTCTCCACGCCGTCGCCGTCATCCGTTGGTGTCGGCGTCGGCGTTTGAGCGGATGCCGCAAATGCTAACGAAAATACTGCGAGGAGAGTAAATAGAATATTTTTTGTTCGCCGTAAAATCATAAAAAACCTCTTTTTTATCAAAGCCTTGTTTGAGCTTATGATGCGTCATTTGCAGAAAAATATGCTTTTTGCGAGTTTTTTTACAATTTCGGGTTTTCTTCAACAAATTTTACGAGATTTTTCACATAATCGGGAAACTTCGGGCAGGAAATATTATGCGCTGCCAGCAGATTTTTAGAAATGCCCGTGTCATATGTTTGCGGAACAAAAAAATACGGCACACCCGAATGCGGCAAACCCGTCAGCGGCGGCGAAATCGGCGAACTCAAGAAGGTTTCGACCAATTTCGGCGGCGGCGTGATGACCGATTTTTTGTTTGTCACCGCTTCGGCAATCGCATCGCACAAGTTTTTCGTCGTCAGCGGATTCGGATCGGCAAGCGCGATTGTTTTGCCGACCGCCTTTTCATCATTTGCCAGCGCGATCATTGAGTCAACGACAAAATCAACCGGCACGAGATTGAGCCGGACATCATTGTTTCCGACATTGACGAGCCGGAAAATTTCGGGAAATTTCAATAAAAATCTGATGACGTAATAAATTCCGTCATATTTCGCCGTTTCGCCCGTTTTTGAATCGCCGCAGACGACCGACGGACGAAAAATCGTAACGGGCAATTCGTCTTTTAACTTTTCGACTTCGAGTTCCGCCAGATATTTTGTTTCTTCGTAAAAATTGCGAAACTCTTCTTTGTGTTCGAGTTCGTTTTCATAAATTATGCCCTCGCGTTTTCCGGCGACATAACAGGTCGAAATATAATTATAACGGCGCAAATTCGGCAAAGATTTGACAAGTTTATTGACATTTCGCGTGCCTTCGACATTAACTTTTTGCGCCAGATCTTTCGCAACTTCCAGGTCATAGATCGCTGCCAGATGATAAACATCGGTCGTCTGCCGGCGGACGATTTCCAGATCGGCTTCATTTATTCCGAGATTTTTCAATGTAATATCGCCTTCGACCAGCGCGAAATTATCGAGCGGCGTGTTCGTCTTCTTGGCGATAACCGCTACATCTTTTAAGGCTTTATCAATAAAATTTTTCTGAACGAGCAGGAAAATCTGTGTTTCGGGTTTTGCCAGACGCTCGACCAGTCTGCCGGCGATAAACCCCGGAAAACCCGTCATAAAAATTGTTTCGTTATAATTCATTTCTTAGTTTTTTTGATGCGTTGATTTTCGGTTTGTTTTGCATTTTTCGGTTATTAGACATTATTGGAAACAATAAACCACGAAGATTTCGCGAAGATTTCACGAAGAATTTTGTTCGTCAAATTCACGATTTAATAAAGAATGCGAAAATTTTTATCGGTTTACAAACTTTTTTAATTAACTTCGTGTTTTCTTCGTGTCCTTTCGTGGTTTATTTCTTATTTCCAATAATGTCTATTGCTTTTGAGTTAAAGTTTCCCAAAGAAACAACTCGCAAGCAACCCTAAATCATCATAATTTCAGAACTTTTTGACTTTTCAAGGGCAAAAAAACTTTTACAATCCGCTAAAGGTTGTGATATGTTTCACTTAATCTGAAAGTTAAAATTTTCGGATTGAATTAACGGAGTGCCAATAGCAGCAGAAAAAAATGTCGGACGAAAAAGAGGAAAATCAAATGGAATTGAAAACTGCTCGAGCCGAAGAAGTTGCCCCGGCAGAAAATGCTTCAAACCCGGAAGTTTTGTTTGAACTCGGCGAGCCGCGCTGGTCGGTTGTCACATTTGAATCCAGCGCGGCAAACAATCTGACTTACGACGAGGCTTTTCAAAAAATGCAGCAGCTGAAAGAGCAAAATGTTTCAGGTCTGTGCATCGTAACGGACGAAGCCGCCGCGAGAATTGCAAAAAAAGCCGATTGATTTGGTGAAAAATTTAAAAATCTCTCTGCGATCTTTGCGCCGCTCTGCGTGAAAAACTAAATTCCGTTAAAATTCTAAAATAACTTTTCCGAAACTCTCATTCGATTCCAGATATTCGTGTGCCTCGCTCGCGTTTTCCGCTTTAAAGATTTTATCCAAATTCGGCTTGATCTTTCCCGCTTCGATCAGAGGTAAAACATTGTCGATAAATGATTTAGTCGCTTCCGCTTTTTCTTCCGAAGAACGCGAGCGCAAAACCGTTCCGATGATTTTCAAGCGTTTCGACAAAGCCTTTCCGAGATCGAATTCCGCCGATCTTCCGCTGACCAGACCGACCAGAATCAGGCGCCCTTTCAGTGCCAGAGATTCCAGGTTTTCCGCAAAATAGCTCGCGCCGACCAGATCAAGAATTACATCAACGCCTTTTGCGCCGGTTTTTTCTTTGATTATTTGTGAAAATTCTTTATTTTCACTCGTTGAAATCGCAGCATCAAGCCCGAATTCTTTGCATTGAGCGAGTTTTTCAGCCGTTCGCGAAGTTCCGAAAACTCGGGCGCCTTTTGCTTTTGCCAATTGCAGAGCCGCTAAACCAACGCCCGAACCGACGGCGTGAATAAGGAGCGTTTCGCCTGATTTTAATTCGCCCTGCGTAAAAATCGCGTCGTTTGCCGTAATAAAAACTTCCGGAAAAGTCGCGGCTTCCGTAAAACTCAAATTTTCGGGAATTTTTGCTAAGTGAGCGTCTTTCGTTAAAATAAATTCCGCATTTCCGCCGCCCGCCGTGATGCCGAAAACTCTGTCGCCGATCTTGAAATCCGTAACATTTTCGCCCGTTTCCGCAACTTCGCCCGCAAATTCCAAACCCAAAATGCGTTCGGGAAAACCTTTCGGCGCGGGATAAAACCCCTTGCGCTGCAAAATGTCGGCGCGGTTTACGCCCGATGCTTTGATCTTGACTAAAACTTGGTTTTTTTCAGGTTGTGCCGGATTTTCGACTTCACGCAGTTCGAGATTTTCCGCGCCGCCGAATTCTGTGATAAAAACTGCCTTCATAAGAATTTACAGGGATGACAAAGATATACAGGGATAAAAACAAAAAATCTTTTTCATCTTGTTATCCCTGTAAATTTTCTTATTGTTTCACCGAGCGTTGCGCTATATTCATCAAATCTTCCGGCATCCATTTGCTGATATTTTTGTCGTCGGCTTCGGCGATTCCTTTGCGGCGGTTGCGCCATTCTTTCTCCGGCGCGTCTTCTCTGCCGGATTCTTTCGGATAATTTTCGACTTGTTCCAGACTAATTACGATGCCGTGCGCGATTTCCGTCCAATCTTCGTTTTGAATTCCGCGCAGAACGACCGGCAGTCCGGCAGTCCAATCTTCTTCCGGCGCGATGTTGTCGTATTCGGGAATTGTCAAAAACGCGGGCGACGGAAACGGTGTTCCGCCGAATTCGCCGACGATTTTTTCCGTTACGTCTTTAAAGTCGCCGTTCGGATTCGCTTGTCTGATTTCCAATGCGCGGCGAAAAATATCTGATACGGTTGATTGATTGCTCATAAAATTTTCCTTGAAATTTGGTGTCTTTTTGGATTATAAACTAAATATCTTGCTTATTAAACTGAAGTTCGCAACAATTTTTTTGGAAACTTGCCTTGATTTGTAATTTATGAAATAATGTTTCACAAATGAAACACGGTTAAAGAATATGAAACTCGTTTGCCAGACAAAACTTCATTTCAGAGAAGGAAATTCCGACAAGGTTTATGAAGTGGATTTGTGCGAAATCGGCGAAAAATTCGTCATCAATTTTCGCTACGGCAGACGCGGAACAGAATTAAAAGAAGGTGTAAAAACACCAAATCCGGTAAATCTTGCCGAAGCCGAAAAGATCTTTCAAAAACTGGTTGACGAAAAAACGCGAAAGGGTTATCACATTACGGGAGAAAAAGCGGAAACTGCTGAAAAAGCTAAGGTTAGTTTTACAAAATCTTCTGATAATGAAGAAAGAAATCAAAAAATAATTGAAGATTTGCAGAGCGCGAAAGCCAAAAGCAATCCGCGCATCGAGCGGATAATCTGGCGAGCCGGAGAATTGAAGATCAAGGAAGCCGCGCCGCATCTCGTCAATTTGATCGGCACGGCAAAAGAATTGCGCGATTATTGTATCGCCTGGAGTTTGGGATTTTGCGGCGGAGAAGAAAATATTTCCGATCTGGAAAAGTTTGCAGATCACCAAGCCGAACACGTCCGCCGCATTGCACGTGAAGCGATTTGCAAAATCGGTGATGATGCAAAGCGAAAAGATTTGCGAGAAAAAGCAATTCTCAAACTTCCCGACGAACTTCAGAATTTTATCAAAAATAATGAGGCGGAAAATCTGGAAAACGCTCTGCGCGATGAAATCAGCCAAGTCAAAGGCAAAAGTTTTGACTATTTAACGCGGCTTTACGAAATTGACAACGAAACAACGCGCCCCGTTTTACTGAAAATCGTGCGCGAAATTCCCTTAAAAGTTAATTTTTTCAAACCCGTCCGGCAAATCTTTAAAATCGCCGAATACCGCCGCGACGCGGAAGTTTTCGGGATTTTGGCAAAGCGTTTTGAAACTTCAAAAGCCGGATTCCGCGCGTCTTACTGGGGCGAATGGATTTCTGTGCCGAAGGAAAACGGCGAATGGGAATACATTCAAAACTATAAAAAAGAACTTTCAAAAGAAAATTCGCGCCTCGCTTACAGCAGTAAAACAAAGGATTATTTCCAACGGAGAACGTGGCGGACATTGCGGCGTTTGGGCGAAATCGGCGACGCGGAAAATTATGTAAAACTCGCGGTCGGTGCTCTTCTCGAATTTTCCGACCTGGACGCAAACACGCCGAAAAAATCGGTTTTTTATAATTATTATGATGAAAACGGAAACTGGAACTGGCAAAATCGGCGCGCTACAGAAATTTACTGGGACAGTTTTTCGCCGTATCTTCTTTTTAATCATCTACTTTACGAAAATTCGCCGCGTTATGAATACAAAACCGGATCGCGCGGTTTTCGTCTGAAAGCGGGATTCAAACCCGGCGATGAAATGCCGAAAGTGCGCGAAGAAGCCTTTCCGCATCTTTGGGAAAAAAATCCGGTCGGTCTGCTTCATCTTTTAGCGGAAAGCGAATGCGCGCCGGTTCACGAATTTGCCGTTAAAGCCTTGCGTGATTGCCGGGAATTTGTTGAACAATTTGACGTTGAAGTAATTTTAATGCTTCTTTCGCGCCCGTTTGCAATTACGGCGAAATTCGGTTTTGAACTGGCAAAAAAACTTTATGACGCGGCACATCCGAATATCGAACTGGCGGTCGCGGTTGCTACTTCCGAAGATGCCGAGGCACGCGCCGAAGGTTTCAGATGGATTGCTGAAAGGCGCGAATTATTTGCCAAAGACGCGTCCGTTTTGCTCAAACTTTTTACTTCAAAACACGCGGATGCGCGAACATTTGCCGCAAATTTAATGCAGGCAGGCATTTACAGCGACGCGGAAGCGAAAAATCTGATCGCGGTTTTGATCGCCGAAATGATTTCGTTTGACGAGGAAAAACGCGAAATTGCAATAAATTTGAGCGACGCGCTGTTGAAAAGTTTTCCGGGACAATTACGCACTCTTAATTTTGAAACGATCAAAGGTTTGCTCGCACATTCATTAGCGGAAGTTCAGCAATTCGGCGGAAATGTTTTGCTCGACCAGGAAATAGAGGCGGAAAATTTGCCGGATGAACTGATAAATTCTTTGATCGCCTCGGAATTTCAGCAGATCAGAAATATCGGCATCAAACTTTTTGGTAAATTGCCGGACGAAAATCTTCTGAAACGTGAAAGCGTGATCGTCGCGCTTTTATCGCACGAACTTTTCGACGTTTTTAATTCGACGCGCCCGATTGCCGTGCGTCTTTCGGCAAATAATGAAATTTTCAATGAAAATCTCTCAAATTCGATCTTCATCGCGCTTTTGCTTGAAGAAAAACACGAAGGCGTTCGCGTCAGACTTTTGAGTCTTTTGAAGGAATTGCCCGTTTGGACAAAATTTGCCGATTTTGAAACGGCGAAACTTCTTGTAAATTCAAACTTTGCCGAAGCAAATGAAGCGGGCGGTTTGATCTTGCAGGCGAGAGCCGAAGACTGGAAAAACGAATTTTCTACGGAAGAAATCGTCGAACTCTCCAACCACGAAATTTTGGCGATTCGCCGAACTTCCTGGACAATCGCCGGAAAAACTATTGAAAAAATGCGCGAAGAAGTTTCGTATCTGGTTCGCGCTCTTGACGGAAAATGGCGCGATTCGCGCGAATTTTGGCGCGACTATTTCCGCAAAAATTTTACTGCAAAGGAATTGACGCCGGAGATTTTGACGGCGATTTGCGATTCGGTCAAAGAAGAAACGCAGAAATTCGGGCGCGATCTGCTTTTAATTTACTTTGAAAAAGAAAACGGCGCGGAATATCTTTTGAAATTAAGCGAACACGTGAGCGCGTCAATGCAGCTTTTTGCGACGAATTATCTGGAAAATCACGCAGCGGATTCGCCCGAAAAACTCGAAAAGCTCGCGCCGTATTTTACGAGAGTTTTATCGCTCGTTAATCGTTCACGAGCGGCAAAAGACCGCGTGCTGAAATTTTTAGAAACGGAAGCGTTAAAAAATGAAGAAAGCGCAAAAATCGCCGCCGGCATCTTAGCGCGTCAATCGGCGACTCTGGCAATTGGCGACAAAGCGAAAATGATCGAAAGTATGCTGAAAATTCGCCGCGCATTTCCCGAAATCAATTTGCCGATAAAAATAAATCAAACGGAGGTCCGAACCATAAATGCTGTTTGATTACGCTTATAAAGGAAGTTCATCAGTCGCAAGTTCGAGCGCGGCAACCGCCATGTCGTTCGTGCCGGACGCGAGCCGCCAGCCGACCTATTTCATCGGCGAATTGCGCCAAAAACTCGAATTCCGCGAAGCGATTTCCGCGCTTCACGACGTGGTTGTTTCCGATCTTCGTTTTAAGGCAAAAGACAAAACCGCCTACAAAGAATGGGCGGCGCAGCGCGAAGAAATTGATTGGCAATCGGTCGCCGCGCAGCGCACGGAAGTTGCGGCAAAAATTAATGTTTTGCAGAGCGAATTAACTGATTTGAACAGCCGGAAATCATCGCGCTGGCAGCCTTTTTACACGGCGCGAGCGGCATATTATAAATTTCTTTACGAGAAATTCCGCGATATGTGGTTTGTTCTCGATCCGGTCATTACGGTTCACCCGGACGAGGTTTTCTTTGAATGTTTTTCCGAAGACGAATCGAGTTACGGAAGGCTCGGCGCAAATTACGAGGTTTTTGAAAATGTGCGCGAGTTTGAATGCGGCACGACGAATATTGATTATTCCGCCGCGCTTTATGACGAATTTCAAAAGATCAGAACTTATAAACAGACGAAATTTGAGATTGACCCGTCGGGTTTTGAAGTTTCGACAACAAATGAAGACGCATTTAAAGAAGTAAAAATTGATCTGCCCGATTCTTGGGTGCGCGGATTTTTGCAGGTTTCGTCGGCGATGAGCCTTCCGACCGTCAAATTTGATCTGCATCCTTTGGATGTTCATAATATATGCTTTATTTTGCGGCGCAAAAAAGAAAAGATGAGTCCGCGTTCGATGCGTTATATTTTGAAACCGAATGAGCCGGTCAAAATAATTTTAGAACCCTGGAATATCGAGATAATTTGCGCGAGAACGCGTTTTGAAGGCGCAGATTCGCACGACATCAGAGTTTGGGGCAGACGGCGGATTTTGATTCTTGAGCGTCTGATTTCGGTCGCGAAAAAATTTACGATTCATCTGCTCGGCAACGGATTGCCTTCGTTTTATATCGCGGATCTGGGCGATTTGAATTTCACGCTGGGGCTTTCCGGCTGGACGGCAAACGATTGGTCAAAGGCGGGAAATTTCGATCTGCTCGCGCCGCGCGCGGATGTGGACGAATTTACAAAAGAGGAAGTTTTTCGCGGATTAAAGGAAAATTGGTTTGCCGCGCCCGATGATCTGGCACGAAAATTGAATCTTGACCGGAGCACGATTCTCGGCGCACTTTCCGCTTTCGCGCAAGCCGGACGCGCAATTTACGATTTAGACAAAGGCGTTTATCGCACCCGCGAACTCAGCCGCGATCCTTTGCCGTTTGAAAAACTGCGGTTTGCCAATGAGCGCGAAGAATCGGCGGCAAAGTTTTTAGAAGGCGATAAAGTTAAAATAACAGGGCGCGAATCAAAGCAAAACGGAATTTTAGAAATCGGCGGAACGGTTCTCGATAAAAACAAAAATCTAAAAGTTTCGCTGACGATTGACAACGATCAGCGGCTCATAAAAGCTGTTTGTGATTGCAATTTTTTTATGATGAACGAACTTAGAAAAGGTCCGTGCGAGCATATCCTGGCTGTGCGGCTGAAGAGTTCGCACAGCTAAAGGTTCTTTGAAATTTTTCCGTAAAAAAGCGTTTGAAGTCGAGGTTTGACTTTTCAAGACTTGCAAACCGAGCGGTGCTATCGCCGTTCTTGCGCCTAGACTACACACGCTTCACTAGCTCGTTCTTAACTTTGCGGAATTAAGCTAGTGTGCGTATTTCGGTTGGTATTCCGGGAATAAAATTACGCACACTAGCTCAATTCCGCTTGAGTTGACCGATCTAGTCCTTTGGATTTACGAAGACGTAAAGTCATTCGCTTCAAACGCTTTTTGCGGAAAAAGAGAATAATGGTGAATTGTGAATGATAAATGATTAATTAAAACCTTTTGATTCACCATTTATCATTCACAATTCACCATTAGAAAACTATGGAACAAGCGAGCACAAGACAGGAACTTTACGAACAGATCCGCGAGCAGGGCGGGAAGGATATTTTTGTGCTTGAAGAGATGATCCGGCTCGGTTTCTGGCAGGAACAGAGCGGTTTGCCGAATGATCCGGGCGAAGAAATCCGCCGCGCCGCCGAGCTTTGCGCCGAATTAGACAAACTCCGCAAAGAAAACCGCGATCTGCATAATGAGCAGAAACTTCTCAAAGATCTGCGCAAAAAACGCCTCGAAGAATCGCGCCGAAAACAAAAGGAAACGAAGGAACGCCGCGAACTCGAACGAAGCAGGCGCGCCGAAAACTGGAAACTTTCAAAAGAAAAGGAAATCGTCTATCTCGGCAAAGAAGTGTCCAAAGGTTTGAATAATCTCGAATCGAATGTCGAACGATTACAGGAAAATAATTTACCTGTTTTCAATAAGATAGAAGATTTATCAAGCGGGATGAATTTATCTGCCGGCAAACTTCGCTTTTTAGCTTTCGACCGCAAAACTTCGGAAACCAGTCATTATATTCACTTTAATCTGCCGAAAAAAACGGGCGGTTTCCGCAAGATTTCCGCGCCGAAACCCCATCTTAAAGCCGCGCAAATCTGGATTCTGGAAAACATCTTAAATAAAGCGCCGGTTCACGAAGCGGCGCACGGATTTTTGATTGGAAAAAATATCGTAACGAATGCCCGAAAACACGTCGGCGCGAGCATTCTGATTAATTTCGATCTCGAAAATTTCTTTCCCTCGATCATATACAAACGCGTCAAAGGCGTTTTCGCGTCCTTCGGTTATTCGGAAGCGGTTGCGACCGTTTTTGCCCTTATCTGCACCGCGCCGGAAACGGAAGAAATCGAGATTGACGGAAAAACATATTTTGTCGCCCTCGGCGAAAGACATCTGCCGCAAGGCTCGCCCGCGTCGCCCGCAATTTCAAACATTATTTCCAGACGTTTTGATAAAAGCCTGACAAAACTTGCCGAAAATCACGGTTTTAAATACACGCGCTACGCCGACGATCTGACGTTTTCGACCGAAAACAAAGATGCGCTCATTACAAAATTGATGGCGCAAATCCGCTATGTTGCGGAAAAACAAGGTTTTAAGGTCAATGAAAATAAAACAAGAATTTTGCGTTGCGGGCGGCAGCAGGAAGTTACGGGAATCGTCGTCAACGACAAAATCTCGATTGACCGCAAAACCCTCAGAAAATTCCGCGCCGTGCTTTTTCAGGCGGAAAATAAAGGGCTTGAAAATCTGCATTGGGGAAATTCGCCCGATCTGATCGCGTCCCTGCGCGGTTATGCGAATTTCGTTTTTATGGTTGATAAGGAAAAAGGCTACGTGTTTCAGCAGCAGGTCAAACGAATTATCGAAAAATACGAGTGGAAACCGCAACCGCCGAGATTTTTGCCCAAGCCGAAAGTGTCCGAAATGAAAGAAGCCGAAAAAACGGAACAAAAACCGTGGTGGCAGCTTTGGTAAGTTTATTGAGTCAAAGTTTCTAAATAAACTTTACTAATCGTTAAGCAAGCGGTCTTTGACCGCGAAATTTCTCACACAAATTTCGCGGTCAAAGACCGCTTGCTTAACTGAAGATTTTGTAAATTTACTCGAACTGTTTCTTAAATTCTTCAAAAGATTCTTTAAATAAATTAAATTCGCTTTTTAAGGTTTCCAGTTCGCGTTCGAGTTCCGAGATTCTCTCGCTTTGCGTGTTTCCGCCGCCGGAAGATGATTTTTCCTGCCATTTTGCCAGAGTTTCCGCGTCAATTTCGCCGCACAAGAGATGCGCGTAACGGGCTTCTTTTTGTCCGGGTTGGCGTTCTAAACGAACGACGAGCGGTTCATCGCGGCTGGCGAGTTTTTCGAGCGTTTCGCTGACTTCATTTAAATCGGAAAAAGCGTAAAGTCTTGTCGTGCGTTGATTTATCTCGCCGATTGTCTGCGCTCCGCGAAGCATCAGAACGCTTAAAGCGGCGACTTCCGCCGCACCCAGTTCAAAAACGTCGGGCAAAATATGTTTGTATTTCGGCACGCGGCTCGAACTGCCGTAAAAGACATAGACGATGTTTTTATCACGCAAAGATTGCAGGGCTTTTTCGACCGCGTCTTCGCTGTAACTGACGACCGGATCGCGGTTCGATTTTTGGTTGCAGGCGTTGGTTAAAGCGTTTAGCGTCAAAGGATAATACTCCGGCGTGGTCAATTGTTTTTCGACCAGACAACCGACGACGCGGGCTTCGATTTCTGTTAATTGGGTAAGCATAAATGTTAAAAATTGATAATGGAAAATTGATAACGGATAATATTTTTCTTTAATTATTTACTTTACATTTTCCGTTTTTCATTATTAAAGCATAATATATTTTTCATTCAAATGTTTAGTGATTTACAATTAAAAGTGTGAATATTTTAATTGCGCGAACTTCCGACGAAATCGATTTTGCCTATCAAACGCTTGCAAAAGCGGAATTTATCGGCTGTGATACGGAAACTTCTTCGCTTTCGGCGCGCGGCGGCAGGCTTTTTTCCATCCAATTTTCCGACGGCGATTTTAATGTTTTAGTTCCGCTTTCCGAACGAGTTGCGCTCGGAAAACTGGAAGAAATTTTAGCCGGTGAAAACATCGTCAAAATCTTTCACAACGCGAAATTCGATCTGGAATTTTTGCGTGAAAACGCTATTCATACCAAAAATGTTTTCTGCACGATGATTGCCGAAAAATGTCTGACCAGGGGAGCGAATCAATCAGTTTCGCTCGCCGAAACGCTCTATCGTTATTTTGCGGTTGATTTAGACAAATCGCAACGCGCCAAATTTAACCGGAACTGGAACGGTGTCTGGACAAAAGAATTAGTTGATTACGCGCTTTCGGACGTAATTTATCTGCCGAAATTAATGCACGAACAAATGATTTGGCTGGAAAGGTTAGGTTTGACGGAAGAATTCAAATTTCAAATGGCTAAATTATCGGGCAAACAGACGCTTTAAGCATTTCATCAATAAATTAATGGAAAAGAAAAATTACGCGGAAATAATCTATGTCGCCAGCAGTTTCATAATGCTTTTTATTTTTACGGCGGCATTTATCTATTATATTTTATACAAGGAAATTTTGTTTTATCTCGTCGGTTTCGGGTTTTTGACATTTTTAGTCGGATTTGTTGCCAAGAAAAAATGGGATGCAGGGCAGAAGGTAAAAGATAAAAGGTAAAAGAGTTTAGTGAAATAATATTGAAATAACTTTTAGCCGGAGACTTTATGTTTTATGTTTTACCTTTTACCTTTTATCTTTTACCTTTACGCCATCATTCGATAATTTCCGTGAAAATAGAGCAGCGGTTTGCCGTCTTTGAGTGTTGTTTTTTCGACTTGTCCGACAAAAATCGTGTGATCGCCGTTTTCGTGCGAATTTACTAATCGGCATTCCAGATTTGCCAGTGCGTTTTCCAGAACCGGGATGCCTTCGATGCCTTCACGATACCGGATTCCGCTAAATTTATCGGCAATCGGCGCGGCAAATTGGTTGGAATGACTGATTTGTTCTTCGCACAGAACATTAACGACGAAAACGCCGCTCTCGGTAAAGGCATTATGGCTTCCCGCATTTTTTTCGATACAGACCAAAACCAGCGGCGGGTCGAGCGACAGCGAACAAAACGCACTCACCGTTATGCCGTGCGGCATTCCTTCGGTATCCTTTGTCGTTACAACAGTTACGCCGCTGGCGAATTTTGAAAGTGCGGCGCGAAATTCTTCTGAACTAATCGGCATAAATTTAGAATAAAGGTTGCGGTCGGATTTATTCAAATTGGTTTAGTTTGAAAATCAAATTTTTATGTTGAAATATAAATAGTTTTGGTTGAAAATCTTTATAAATGTTTCCAAAAACACAAAATTTAACGGAATTTTTCAGCGAATGCACGAAAACGATTGATAAAAAACTCGATGAACTCGTGCCTTCCGATAACCAACAGCCGAAAAAACTGCATTCGGCGATGCGCTGGAGCTTGTTTGCCGGCGGAAAACGCTTTCGTCCCGCGCTTTTAATTGCGGTCGGGAAAACATTCGGCGCGGAAACCCGGCTGCTTTTGCGAACCGCCGCCGCCCTCGAAATGATTCATACATATTCGCTGATTCACGACGATCTGCCGGCGATGGACGATGATGATCTCCGGCGCGGACGCGAAACCTGCCACATCAAATTTGACGAAGCTACGGCGATTCTGGCAGGCGATGCGCTGCAAAATCTGGCATTTTTGACGATTGCCGAAGACGAAAATTTAACGCCGGAAATTCGGGTTAAGTTGATTTCGGAAATCTCGAACGCGTCGGGAACGCCGGACGGAATGGTTGCCGGACAACAGCTGGATTTGGAAGCCGAGGGCAACGGGAAAGATATTTCAATTGAAAGTCTGGAACAAATTCACCAAAATAAAACAGGAGCAATGATCTCGGTTTCGGCAAAAACAGGCGCGATAATTGCCGGAGCAACTGCCGAAGAAATTGATGCGGTGACAAATTATGCGGCGCAGCTCGGACTTCTTTTTCAGATTACCGATGATTTACTCGACGTAACGCAGACGACGGAAATGCTCGGGAAAACCGCCGGAAAAGACGTTTCGGCGGAAAAAGCGACGTATCCGGCATTTTACGGTTTGATGAAGACGCAAATTTTAGCGGAAAATGTTTATCATAAGGCGTGCGCCGAATTGGAAATAATAGATAGAGAAAAAAGTCTTTTGATCGAACTCGCCGATTTTATTCTGCACCGGAAAAAATAAAAAATTCGCGTTATTCCGCAAAGTTTTGTTATAATCGGAAAGCGGCGTGAAATTGCCGCCTCCATTTCTGCATTTTCCTCAAAAGTTAAGTTTCAATGATAAATTCCAAATTAAAATTCGACTCGATCTGGAAACCTCTGGCGGTGGCGGCGACTCTGTGTATTCTTTATGCGTCGGTTCTGGCAAAACTCGGCTTTGATTGGTGGACGGACGAAAATTATTCACACGGTTTGTTAATCCCGTTTGTCATCGGCTACATTATTTGGCTGGAATTCGGCGAGTTAAAAGAAGCGGTGCGCGCACCGCAGATTTTTTTGGGCGGAAGTTTGATTTTGCTCGCGATCTTGATGCTTTTGGGCGGAACGCTCGGCGCAGAACTATTTATGCAACGCATTTCGCTCGTCGTGATGCTTGCCGGAATTATCGTTTATTTCTGGGGCGCACGCCTTTTGCAAATTTTGCTTGTTCCGTTTGTGCTGCTGCTTTTCGCTATTCCGATCCCGCAGATTATTTTTAATAAAATTGCCTTTCCCTTACAGATCTGGGCTTCTCAAATGGCAGTTTGGGGCATCAGAGTTTTTGAAGTCGCTTCGGTCAGAAACGGAAATGTGATCGAGATTTTGCCGCGTGGCTCGCAGCAGGTTATTTCGCTCGAAGTCGTCGAGGCGTGCAGCGGCATACGTTCGCTAATGACCTTGATGACGCTCGCTCTGGTTTTGGCGTATTTTACACGCGAAAGACGGAATAAATTGGCGGACGGCTGGTTTAATTTAATAAAGAGTTTCGATTTTTGGCGGACTTTGATTTTAATTTTTGCGGCAATTCCGATTGCGATTATCACCAACGCCGGACGCGTGACGGCAACCGGAATTTTGACATATAATTACGGAAAACAGGCTCTCGAAGGTTTTATTCATTCATCTGCCGGTTGGATGGTTTATGTGGTCGCTTTGATTCTGCTTTTTTTGATTAATTTAGTTTTAATTTACGGGAAAAAACTTTTAACCAAAAACAAAAATAAATGATGACGGATAAAATTATAAAATCTAAATTCTGGATTCTGATTGCGGTTTTGCTTTTCGGCGGCGTTTTTATCAACTGGTTCGAACAGCGCGGCGAAGCGAGCGTCGAGCGGAAATCCTTACGCGAATTTCCCGCAAAGCTCGGTGAATGGCAGCAAAAAAGCGGTGAGATCCGCTTCGGCAAAGAAACCGAAGCGGTTTTAAAAACAACCGATTATACGATGCGCGAATATGTTTTGCCGAATGGAAGAGTGGCAAATGTCTATGTCGGTTATTACGCCTCGCAGCGGACGGGCGCGACTTATCACAGTCCGCAAAATTGTCTGCCCGGCGCGGGCTGGGTGATGAAAGAGCCGGAAAGGATTCAGATTACGACCGATTCGGGAAAAACTTTTCAGGCAAATCGCTTTATCATCGAAAACGGCGTTTTCAGCGAGATTTTGATCTACTGGTATCAGGGACGCGGACGCGCCGTGGCAAGCGAATACGACGATAAAATTTATACGGTTTTAGACAGCATTTTGCGGCGGCGTTCCGATGGTTCGATGGTGCGCGTGATGACGAGCGTCGGGAATTCCGAAGCCGAATCTACCGAGGAAGCCGTTAAACTTTCGGCTCAACTGGCGGAAAACCTTGATGAATTTGTTCCGGAGTAAAAAAACGGTAATTTTTTAAAAAGTCGGATTCAAAATTTGTTTTTTTGTTAATTATCTTCAATTTTTTTTGTGTTTGGGGAAAATTAGAGTATAATGCTTAACTTCTCTACGAGTTATTAAATTTGATGTTTTGAGAGTTTTGAAAATATATATTTCGACTCCCGACAAAACATTATTCAGAACCCTAAACAAAATTTTCTGAAATTTAACCCTGATTATCACTTTTTTGACAATGCCGGCATAAGTCGGGTTTGTTTGAAGTTTGGAGATTACAAAAACCGGCTTCAATTTATTGAAAACTAAAACTAATTTTTTGACAATTTTCTAAAAACAATGCCCCGTTTTCAGAAGATTATGAAGAAAATTTCGGTTGATTAAGAGTTTTGCGGTCGTGCCCGATTGCGTGATTTTTAATCAAAACGAATATATTTAAACAAGTATTATAAAAATGCGAAAACAAGAGTGCCTGAGTTTTATATCCAAATTTTTACTGCTTACCAGTCTGCTCGGTTTCAGTCTGTTCTTTATTTCCTGCAGCAGTCAAGCCAAAGAAAATCACATTTTGCGCGGCGAAGAATTTTTGCAAAAACGCAAATTTCAGGAAGCCGTGATGGAGTTTCGCGCCGCGATTGATATAGATGAAGATTCGGCGGAAGCTCATTGGGGATTAGCCCGCGGCTATGAAAATCTCGGACAATTTACCGAAACGGTCGAAGAATTGCGACAGGTCATTGATTTAAAGCCCGGTAATCTGGACGCAAAAGTCAAACTCGGCAATTATTTGCTGACCTTTGAACCGCCGCAAATTGATGAAACCGATAAACTTCTGCAGGACGTTTTCACGCGCGATCCGAATTTCATCGAAGGTCATATCTTAAAAGCAAGTCTGCTTTCGACGCAGGGGAAAACCGAACAGGAAGTTTTAGATGTCCTAAGGCACGCCATTTCGCTTAATCCGAATCGAACCGAATCATATATCAGTCTTTCGCGCTTTTTTATCAAAGCCAATAAAATCAAGGAAGCGGAAGGTGCGCTCAAACAAGGCATTTCGGTAAATCCGGCGGCGGCAATCGGTTATTTGGAATACGCCAGATTTTTATCTTACGACAAGCGTTTTAATGATGCCGAAACTCAATTTCTCAAAGCGGTCGAAGCCGAGCCGAAGAATATCGAAGCGCGGGAATCCGTCGCGGCATATTACGTTGCTCAAAAACAGTTTGATAAAGCCGAGAAAGCCTTTAAAGATTTGGTTCAGGTTGAAGAAAACACTCCGGAAAGCCGCATCATATTAGGAAATTTTTATACTTCGATCAACCGCGACAATGAAGCAATCGAAGTTTTCAGCGGTATTATCGCGGAATTTCCCGAATATGTCCGCGCCCGCTACCGTCTCGGCGATATTTATCTCGAACGCAAAGAACCGGAAAAAGTAAAAGAACAAATCGAAAAACTTTTTGCCATCAACGACCGTGATGCGGATGCTCTGCTGCTTCGTGTTCGCGTCTATCTTCAGGAAAATAAAGCCGAAGAGGCGGTTAAGGATTTGGAAGAGATTCTGAAAAAAACTCCGAGCCGGAAAGACGCACTTTTTTATATGACACAGGTGCAGATGGAACTCGGACAAATCGAGCAAGCCCGGGCGTTTATCGGCGATTTGTCGAAATATCACCCGAAATTTCTGCGCGTTAATTTATTAAAAATTCAGGCAAGTCTGGCTGCCGGAGAATCGGAACTGGCGTTGCGTCAGTCAAATGAATTGCTTCAAACATCAAAGAGCGCCACGGCAACTTCCGAAAACACCGAACAATCGCTCGAAGATTTGCGGATTCGCGCTTTGACGGCACGCGGTTTGGCTTATTTGCAGCTCGGAAAAATCGCCATCGCCCAGAAGGATTTAAGCGATGTGGCGAATTTTACTCCGAATTCCGCATCGGCAATGGTCAATCTGGCAAAAATCTATGTTGCCGAACGAAATTTTGCGGAAGCCCTGAATCTTTATGAAAAGGCTCTGGCAGCCGACGGCAAAAATTTCGATGCGTTGAGCGGTCTGGTCAATGTTTTGATCCGGCAAAAACAATTTGCTCAGGCACAGGTGAAAATCGATCAGTCAATCGGGGAAAATGCCGGTCAAAACAGCACTCTGGCGGCTTTGTATTATTTGAAGGCGGACGTTTATTTAGCGGAAAACAATCTGCCAGCCGCCGAAACCGAGCTGAAGAAGACGATCGAACTCGATGAAAATTATCTGCCGGCTTATTCGATGTATGCAACGATTTTGATTCAGCAGAATCAAACTGATGCCGCGCTCGATCAATTCAAAAAGGTTGTCGAAAGAAAATCTTCAGCTTCGGTTTACACCTTGATCGGAATTTTGGAAGACTCGCGCAACAATGCGGCGGAAGCCGAGAAAAGTTACCGCAAAGCTCTGGAGATCGAGCCTGATTTGCCGATTGCGGCAAATAATCTGGCTTGGCTGCTGGCAACCAACAAAACAAATTTGGATGAAGCCCTGCGGCTTGCCCAGACGACGGTTAATCAAGACCCGAATAATGCCGGATATTACGACACATTAGGCTGGGTTTATTATCAAAAAGGCTTACACACGTCGGCAATCGAGAATTTAAGAAAAGCCGTTTCGCTCGATGCCGCGGAAGCGTCGCGCAACGGAGCTGCCCCGAACGGGGAATACAGTCAGCGTCTGACGATGGCGATAAATTCACTCGGCAAACCGACGGCATAACTGACAGAAAATTTTAGATTTGGAATTGGAGATTTAGCAGATGTTTATATTAAATTTTTTCGCTGATTTGATGAGCAAAAAATCTTTGTCGGGCGCAGTATCCGAACCTCTCACCATACTTTTTTTCGGTGTTGCCATATTCGCCGCAACGGCAGGTTTGCGCTCCTTTCTCAACAGACAAGAAAAACATACGAAAAAAGTATTGGGTGAAATGAAAGAAGCAGTTGTCGTTAATAACAATTGATTGACAAATAATTAAACAGCAAAACACACACGGGATTTAACAAAGGAATTATAAAATGAGCGTAGAATTCAGACATAGAACGGCAAGCGATTTGATGCGGATGTTAAAACGGCGAAAATGGCTGATTCTGCTGCCGATTATCACGATGGCGGTGGCTGTCTATTATGTCGTTCAACATTTGCCGAACATTTATGAATCGAGAACTCTGCTGATCGTCGAACCGCCGAAAATTCCCGATAAAGTCGTCAGATCATTGACGGACGAAGATTTAACGCAGCGCTTAAACAGTATCAATAAAGAAGTTTTGAGCGCCAAAGAACTTCAACCGATGATCAATAAATATGATCTTTTCAAAGCCGAGCGGGAAGCCGACGTGCCGATGGAACTGATTATGGGAAAAATGCTGAAAAACATTACGGTTGATTGGGAAAGAACCGATGACTTGCTAAAAGTGGCGGCATTCAGCATAAAATACCGGGATCGTTCGCCGGAAGCGGCGCGAAATGTTACGTCGGAGTTGGCAAGCAAATATATCAACGCGCAGGTCAAGTTTTCCAGTGAATCGGCGGAAACGACGCGCGAATTTCTCGATAAAAATCTTGGCGAGAAAAAGGAAACGCTCGACGCTCTGGAAAAACAGAGGCTTCAGATAATGCTTCAGAATGTCGAGACTCTGCCGGAATCTTCGCAGGGATTGATTGCCCAACTCGACGGTTTACGCAAACGCGAAGAAACCATTTCAAAGGAAAAAGAAACTTCCCGAATGGAAAAAAGCCGTCTGAACGATAATATTCAATCGCTTAACAGTCAGGCGCGCCTGATTGATCAATACAGCGAGGAAGATACGCAGAGCGGTCAAAACTCTTCCCGCCCTGTGAACGATGTAGCGTTTGCTCAATTATTACAAAAAAGAGCGGAATTAAATGCAAAATTGGCAAACTTAAAATTAACTTTGCGCGATGCTCATCCGAAGGTTCAGGAAGCAAAAAACGATATTGCAAAAATTGAGGATGAAATCGAAAACCTGAAAAAAAATCAGGTCGGCATTATTCAGGATTCTCAAACCGAAAAGAAGCGCAAAGCTGAAATGCAGAAGCAGACTCTTTTGATCGAGAAACAAAAAGCCGAAAATCAGATTGCCGATATTGATCAGCAGTTGAAATTTAAGGACGAAGAAATAGGCAGAAATGCCATGCAAATTTCGGCACTCGAATCGAAAATCAATATGATTCCGAATGTTTCGGTGGCGCTCGAAGGCATTAATACGCAGTATCAATCGGCAAAAGCGGCGTATGACGAAGTTTTGAAAATGCGAAACGCGGTAAATCTCGATTACGACCGCGCCAGCAACGCGCAGGGCGAAACGATCAAAATTCAGGATCCGGCGAATCTGCCCGATTATCCGGTCGCGCCGAAACGCGGCGTGCTGGCGGCAGCCGGCGCGGGTGCCGGACTGATCATCGGTTTATTTCTCGCGGCACTTTTCGAACTTCCGCGTGTTTTGAAAATCCAAAATATCGAAGACACCAAGCATTATACGGGACTTCCGGTTTTGGCATCGGTTCCGCCCTTGCTTTCCCCGCAGGAAAAAACGTGGCAGGCGCGAACTCATTGGTTTAAGGTTTTGGCAGGATTTGCGGCGGCAATCGGCAGCATTCCGCTGGTCATTATTTTGTTGCAATTGACACGAGTTTTTGAGCGTTTCGTTTCATAACGTTGGTTTTGGTTAAAAATTTACAGTTAAAAGCTAAGAGGCAAGCATGTATAAAGAATTTTTTGGTTTAGAAGATTTACCGTTCACTTTATCGCCCGATCCGCAATATATCGTTTTTACGCCGAGTTATAACGAGGTTTTGGCAAGTCTTTATTACGGGCTGGAAAATGCAAAAGGTCTGATCGTTCTGGTCGGCGAGGTCGGAACGGGAAAAACGACGGCTCTGCGCTGGATTTTGCGGCGAATGGATGCGAGCGTGATGGCGGCGTATATTTTCAATCCGCGTCTTTCGATCGAGGAATTTTATTATCACGTGTCGGAAATGCTGGAAATTAAGGACTGGAATAATAAAGCCGAACTTTTGAGTGAACTCGGCAGAGTTTTGGCGGAACGCCACCGGCGCGGTCTTCGCACGGTTTTGATTATTGATGAAGCCCACGATCTGTCCGATGATGTTCTGGAAGAAATCCGCCTTTTGATGAATTTCGAATCGGACAATGCCAAACATCTGCAAATCGTTCTGACCGGACAACCCGAACTGCGCGACAAATTAAATCAGCCGAATTTGCGCCAATTAAAACAGCGCGTCGCGCTGCGCTGTCAGATGCACGTTTTTCCGAACGCGGAAGAAGTCGGGCGATATATTACCGAAAGACTTCTGATCGCCGGAAGCGAGGAGCCGAATATTTTTACGCCCGATGCGATTGATCTGATTTATCAATGTTCGGAAGGCATTCCGCGTCAAATCAACAATCTTTGCGATAACGCGATGCTGACCGCGTATGCGATGGGCGAAGAATTAATCAGCCGGCAGATAATCGAAAAAGTTGCCGACAATCTCGATCTGCTGCCGCACCGAATGACTTTTATTACTAATACGGACAGAAGAGAAGAAGACAACTCGTCTTCCGCCAAAGTTTTAACCAATGAAGCAGAGGAAGAACTCTGGAAAAACCGGAGCGAGGAAGACGAACAGGAAAAAAAGTTCAAAAGCGATTCGGCGGAAAGAAACGGTAAATCAAAAATAAGCGACAAAAAATCAATCATCGAATTAGACCTCGATGATCTTACCGGATTTAATTAAAAATTTTTCGAAGTGAAGACTTTGAAACAAGAGAGATTTGAATTATGAGTATTCTTAAAGCATTGCAAAAAAGGAAATCCGAACAGGTAAATACGGCTCAGCCGAACGGGACGAACAATGTCGTGCCGTTCGGCAAAAACAACCGACCGGCAAATTCGCCGCCGGAAATGCTTGCAAGCGAAGATATTAAAATCGGTAAATCGAATTTAGCGTTCAATGAGCAGGCGGATTCTTTAATCGGGAAGGCACTCCCTGATTGGGAAACTAAAAATACTGCTGGGGCAACTTTGGACGCTATTGGCTCAACCCGCCCTGCCGACAGACATCTCCCTGCTTTTGCAGAATGGGATGTCGAGGCAGAGCGCGTTGAGCCACGCCTTGTCGCTATCCGTCAGCCGCATTCAAATTACTGCGAAGAATACCGCAGCTTGCGAACCCATATTCTGCACCGCAGCCAACGGCAGAAATTGCAGTCAATCGTCGTCGCCAGCGTTAATCCGAGCGAGGGAAAAACCGTTACCGCGCTTAATCTTTCGTGGCTTCTGGCGCAAACCGACGGCATCAACGCGCTGATTATTGACAGCGATCTGCGTCTGCCGAGTTTGACCGATTACTTAGGAATCGAAGCCGATAAAGGACTTTCCGATATTCTTTCGGGCACAGCGACGTTGGCAGATTCGATTATTAAATTAAATCCCGCCGGATTGCATCTCTTGCCGGGCGACGAGGCGCGCAGCGATGTTGCCGAATTGATTTCGGGTCCGACATTTAAGGAAATTCTGCGGCAGGCGCGTGAAATGTTTGATTTCGTGATAATTGACGCGCCGCCTCTGGGGATTTTTACCGATGCGACCGTATTGATAAATCACGCCGATGGTGCAATCCTTGTTGTTCGTGCCGGAAAAACCCGGTACAGCGTGCTTGACCGTATTCTTGAAACTCTTCCGAAAGACCGGATGCTCGGAGTCGTTCTCAATCAAAGTGAAGATGTTTTGGATGAAAGCCAGTATAATTACGGCTATTACAATACAAACCGGCGTTTGGGAGTTTAATTAAAAACAAGCGGGAGGAAGACGTTTTTTTTGAAATTTAATGAGCGGAAACAGATTTAGCCCACGGACTTTATGGTTAATTCTCGCAGATGCGGCAATCATCTACGGCGGGATTATCCTTGCTTTGTATTTGCGTTTGGGTTGGACAGGTTCGGAATTTCAACTCAGCGAAAAAAACGGCTGGTTTAAGATCGCCCTGGCGACATTTGTTTGTCTTTTGATTTTATATTTTTATGATCTCTATGATTTTACCGTCATGGGAAATCGGCGGGAATTGATGTTGCGCCTGGTGCAGGCAATCGGGATCGCCTGGGCGATTCTGGCGCTTTTGTTTTACTTTTTTCCGCCGCTTCTGATCGGGCGCGGAGTTTCGGTTATTTCTGTCCCGTTCGTGCTGGTTTCGCTTTTAACGTGGCGAATTTTGATCCATCTTTTAACCGGACATCCCGAATTCGGCGAAAAGATTCTAATAGTCGGAACGGGCAGCGCAGCAGAAGATACGGCAAGATCGGTTTGGGAAAGACGCGATGCAGGTTATCGGATCGCCGGATTCGTCACGGAAAACGGGACAGTACCGACAGACATTTCAAAAGAAATCAATCTGCTCGGTTCGGCAAATAACCTCGAAGAAATTATCAAGCAAGAAAAAATTGATCTGGTTGTCATTGCCGTGCGTGAACGGCGCGGGTCTTTTCCGACCGAAACACTTCTGAAAATGAGTTTGGCAGGCGATGTCAATATCGAGGAATGCACATCTTTTTTTGAACGCATAACCGGACAGGTTCACATTGATATGCTGCGCCCTTCGTGGCTGATTTTCGCCGGACGCAAACGCGACACGCGCATCAAAGTTGCCTTCCGCGATTTGATTCATCGTTCGCTGGCTCTGCTCGGCATCATTCTTTCGTCGCCGATTGCTTTGCTGACGGCGGGTTTGATTAAGCTCGAATCGAGAGGTCCGATTTTTTATAAACAGGAAAGAGTCGGGCTAAACGGGAAAATCATTAATGTTATTAAATTTCGCTCGATGCGAACCGATGCGGAAAAAGACGGAAAACCGGTTTGGGCAACCGCCGATGATGACCGTACGACTTTTGTCGGTAAAATCATTCGCAAAATCCGCGTGGACGAAATTCCGCAGTTTTGGAACATTATCAAAGGCGAGATGAGTTTTGTCGGACCGCGCCCCGAACGCCCGCATTTTGTCGAGCAGCTAGCCGATGAAATTCCGTATTATGAACATCGTCATCTGGTTGCACCGGGTTTAACGGGGTGGGCGCAGATAAAATACCCATACGGCGCATCGGTTGCCGATGCGCGGCGTAAACTTCAATACGATTTGTTTTATATCAAAAATCAGAGTCTGGCGCTCGATCTGGTAATTGTCTTTGAAACCGTTAAAACCGTGCTTTTCGGCAGAGGCGGCAGATAAAACCAGGCATTTTAGAAAAAAGTGGATAAAATCATTCAATAGACGTTTTTAATAACAGTGGAAGACGAGTTTTAAGAAAATTCGTTATTAAAGACAAAAGAAAATATTATGAGAGTAGTAAAAATACTGCAAAAAATCAGTTTGGTTTTAGTTTTCAGTTTGTTCACCGCCGGTTTGATCTCGGCTCAGGAAGTCGTTCTGCAACAACGTGAAAGAATCGCACAGGCGGAAACCGTTAAGGAAAAAACGGACGAAATAAAAACCGATAAAAAAGTTCCTGCAGTAGAGAAAACGCCTGAAAATGTTTTGCTGAAAGAAGATGATTCCGATGTTGCCGCAATTACAAAATATTACGTCAATTATCTGACCGAATACCGGCTCGGTCCCGAAGATGTTATAAACGTGCAGGTTTTCGGGCAATGTCCGGATTATTGTAAAGAAGAAATCACAGTTCCGCCGACGGCGACAATTTCGTATCCGCTGATTCGCGAAGGCATTTTTGTTGGCGGAAAAACGATCGAGCAGGTGAGAGACGAAATAACGAAAAAACTCGACGAATATATAATTGACCCGAATGTGATGGTTTCGCTCGTCAAAGTCGGTTCGGCGCGGTACGCCGTAATCGGAAAAGTGGAAAAACAAGGAAATTATTATATGACGCGCAAAGTCAGCGTTTTTGACGCAATTACCGAATCGGGCGGAATTTCAAAAGAAGGCGACAAAAAAAGAGCGATTATTTTACGTCCGAATGCGACGACCAATAAATTTGATCCGATTTTAGTGAATTTGAAGGAAATCGAAACCGGAAAGGCGGAAATGGCTTATTTGCAGCCGGGCGATCAGGTTCTTATTCCGAAACAGGGATTTAACCTTAATACAATTCTCGATGCCGCCGGTAAAATAAGCGTCTTCCGACTTCTTTTGGGAAGTCCGTTTTAATCTTTTTGTTAAAATAATATATATTTTCTGTCTGATAAATTTCTCTGTCGAATTGATTTTACAAATATGAAATCGGTTGTAAAGATCACCGTCTTTTTATTGTTTCTCGTCTTTTCTCAAACCATTCGTGGAAATTGGGAAAAGCAGGAGGCAAAGACTTTGGCGTGGCTTTACGACGTTTTCTTTTTAAATGAAAATAAAGGCTGGATTTCCGGCAGCAACGGCGAATTTATTCACACCGAAGACGGCGGAAAAACCTGGATCAGAGAT